>CAYNDR010000366.1:0-6500 GCA_964395295.1 uncultured Planctomycetales bacterium | reverse complement strand
CGTCCTCCTCCACCAGCGCCTGCGGCGCATGTACTGGCTGCGTCGTTACGTGCACGTCTCGACGCCCGAGGTCTACGGGAGCTGCACCGGCCTCGTGACGGAGGACGCGCCCTTCAACCCGAGCACGCCCTACGCCGTGTCGCGCGCGTTCACCTCACCGTCACGCGTCCCGCAAAGGCGACCCCCCGCGGCCCGCGAAGCCGGGCGCCCCCCCCGTGAGGACCGTCCGCGTGCCGTCGGCGCGGACGGGGAAGGTGGGCGGGACCGGCCGGGGCGCGCCCATGTCCACGGTGACCTCGCGGACCTTCCCGCCGCGGACGTGGAGGACGAGGCTGACGAGGCCCCCCCGGGTCTCGACGGAGACCGCCTTCCGGCGGGTGAGCCCGTGGTCGTAGACGTACTTCCCGATGCAGCGGATGCCGTTCCCGCACATCTCCCCCTCGGAGCCGTCGGCGTTGAACATGATCATGCGGAAGTCGGCCTTCCGGGAGGGGGCGATGAGGATGAGGCCGTCGGAGCCGACGCCCGTGCGGCGGTCGCTCACGGCGCGGGCGAGGGCGGCGGGGCCGCGGACCTTCTCCTTGAAGAGGTCCACGTAGACGTAGTCGTTGCCGGCGCCGTGCATTTTGGTGAAGCGCATGGCGGGGTATGCTACCCGGGGCGGCGGCGGGGCGTCAATCCTCGACGAGCTTCATCCTCCGCCCCATCGCGCGGTCGAAGTCGCCGATGAAGATCCACCAGTTCCGCAGGGGCTTCCCCTCGTGCTTGAGCCCGTTCGCCGCGCCGGGGAGGTTCTGCATCCAGTAGACGAACCACTTCAGGCTGTTCCGCTCCCACCGGTCGCTGTTGATCTTCTGCCGGCGGCCCGAGCCGTCCGGCCTCCAGTCCTCGATGTCCGTCTCGACGAGGCGCGGATTGGCCCAGTCGTAGTCGCGCTCCGCGTTGGGCGGGTAGTGGCTCCAGCCGCAGGAGGGGCGGACGATCTTGTGCGAGCGGTCGCTGCCGACGAACCGGCCCCAGAAGAGCAGGTCCCCCCACTGGTCGGCCGGCGTGCGGTCGCGGCCGTCCGCGTGGTTGAGGACCGCCTCGATCTGGTGCATGTGGTCCTCCACGGCCTCGGACGCGCCGCGCTGGTAGTTGTAGTGGTACACCGTGTACGTCTTCTTCAGCAGGGGCAGGTCGTTCGGATCGCGGTTGCTGTTGCTGACGTCGCCGAACGGCCCGGCCATGTTCGACTCCCAGAGGTTCAGCACCCCGCCGTGGTAGCCCCAGAGCCAGACCTCCTTGACCCCGCGCTCCTCCACCCATTTGCGGACGTCGACGGCGTCGGCGATGGCCTTGTAGTCCGTGAGCGGGACCTTCTCGTTCGGTTTCTTCGGCCGGACGGGCATCGGCTCGAGGAACTCGATCGTCTCCAGGACGCGGAACTTGAGGCTCGGCTTGGCCTTGGGGTCCTTGTACCCGTGGTAGCGCGACCCTTCCTCCAGCGCCGCGAGGACTTCCTTCGTGAGGCGCTCCGTCTTCTCGCGCGTCTCCTTGAGCGGCGCGCCCCAGTCGCCGGTGACGGCCCGGTCGACGAGGTCTCCCTTGACCGGAAAATAGCGGACGACGAGGACCGGCACCTCCATCGGCGGGGAGGGCTCCGGCTGGGGGGTGACCAGGACTCCGAGGGAGAGGATCCACGGGAGCATATCTCGCCTCCTGCCGAATATTACACCGGCGGCGCGGCCGGTCCGGTAAGATGCCCGCGATGCTCACGGTCGGGATCGACGAGGTGGGGTACGGGCCGAGGCTCGGGCCGCTCGTCGTGGCGGCCGCGGGGGCGCGCGGGCCGCTGGGGGCGCGGGTCCCCATCGCCGACTCGAAGAAGATCTTCTCCCAGGCGCGGGGCGTCAGGACCCTGGAGCCCGCGGTCCTCGGGTTCGTCCCGGCGGCGACCTTCGAGGAACTGCTTTCGAAGCTCGGCGCGTCCCTGCCGGAGGCGCCGTGGTACCGCTCGCCGCTCCCGCTCCCGGCGGTCGAGCGGGCGGGGCGGCTGGAGGTGGCGCTCGCCCGCGTGGTGGAGCCCTCGGAGTTCAACGAGGCCGTGCGGACCCGCAACAAGTCGGACTTCCTCTTCGAGGTGGCGGCGGGCCTCATCAACCGCATCCGCGCCGCGCACCCGGGCCCGATCCGGTTCCTGGTGGGGAAGCAGGGGGGGCGGCGGTTCTACCTGCGGGGGATCCAGCAGAGCGTCTCGCCCACGGTGATGGCCGCGGAAGAGACGCGGGGGCGGTCCGCGTACGAGATCCCCGGCGCCACGGTCAGCTTCCTCCAGGACGCCGAGGACCGCCACGAGCTGGTGGCGCTGGCCTCGATGATCGGGAAGTACGTCCGCGAGTGCGCGATGAGGCTCTTCAACGACTACTGGACGTCGCGCCTGGCGGGGCTGAGGCGCACGGCGGGCTACGGGCCCGACGGCGAGCGCTTCTTCCGGGAGATCGAGCCCGCGCTCGGACGGCACCGGATCGGGCGCGAAGCGGTGCTCCGGCGCGTATAATCCCCAGTGACCCATCTTGACACGGGGGGGGAGGCCATGAGGCGGAAAGAGCGGGGGCGCCAGCTCCTGAGGCTCCTCAAGCTGATCAAGCTCTTCGAGCACTCGCGGTACGGGCTCACGGTCAACGAGCTGAGGCGCGAGCTCGAAGTGACGCGGCGGACGGTCTACCGCGACCTGGCGATGGTCGAGGACGCGGGGTACCACTTCGTCAAGGAGGGGGGCGACGGGGGGCTTTCTAAGAAGCGGCGGTTCCCCCCGGGGATGCAGAAGGCGCCGGACAAGCCCTACACGGAGACGGAGCTCCTCTCGCTCTACTTCTGCATGAACCTCCTGCACCCGCTCCGGGGGACGCCGCTCCGGGACGGGATCGAGTCGATCCTGGCGAAGATCGAGGCGACCTTCCCGGAGAAGGAGCGCGAGTACTTCGGGGACCTCGTCTTCACCCACGTGGCCAAGACCACGCCCTCCAAGGACTACCGCCGCCACGCGGCCACGGTGGGCGTCCTCTCCCGCGCCTGCCTGGACCACAGGAAGGTGCAGGTGACCTACCGCGCCACGGACGACAAGGCGAAGTCCTACGCCTTCTCGCCCTACTGCATCGCCTACTACGGCGGGGAGCTCTACGCGATCGGCTGGAGCGACCTCAGGCAGGCGGTCCGGACGCTCCGGGTGGACCGCATCCTCTCGATCCAGCCCACGCCGGCGAAGTTCGAGCGGCCGAAGGACTTCGACCCGGAGGACTACCTGGGGCGGAGCTTCGGGATCTACTCGGAGGGGCCGCAGGAGCAGGTGCGGATCGAGTTCGCCCGGGAAGCCGCGCGCGCGGTGCAGGAGCGCGACTGGCACCCCACCCAGCGGATCGAGCCGAGGCCCGGCGGGAAGGTGCTCCTCAAGATGTCGGTGCAGGGCCTGCCCGAGGTGGCCCGCTGGGTGCTCTACCACGCCCCGTTCGCGCGCGCCCTGGAGCCCCGGTCGCTTCGGGAGCTGGTGGCGCGGAACGCTTCGCTCGCGCTGGAGGCCCACAAGGGGTGAGCCGGGCTACTTCCGGAAGCCGAAGATCGCGCGGATCTTTCCAAGGATCGTCTGCGAGCGCGACTCCTGGTCCTGCGCGCGGCGGCGGACCATCGTCTCGCGTTCCTGCGAGAGCTTCTCCTGGGAGGCCTGGTGGCGGGAGGCGAGGATGTCGCTCATGGCCTGCGCCACGGGCGGGTTCTCCTGGAGGAGCACGGAGAAGCTCTCGCGGTCGAGGCTCAGCAGTTCGCAGTCCTCCAGCGCCTGGCAGGTGGAACTGCGGGGCTCCCCCGTGAGCAGGGACATCTCCCCGAAGTACGTCCCCGCGCCCAGCCGCGCCACCTCCGCCTCCACGCCGTCCTCGCCCCGGAGGCGGACCGCCACGGCGCCGGTCCGGATGATGTAGAACGTGGACCCGGGCTCCCCCTGCCGGCAGATGACCTCGCCCTTCCCGAAGAGGTACGAGGAGAGGTCCCCCGCCAGCATCAGGAGCTCCTCTTCCTTGAGCGGCGCCAGGATGTCCACCTTCCGCAGGAGCGTCAGCAGCTCCTCGGGCTTCCGCGAGGGCTTCTCGCGGCGGAGGTACACGTCCCGGACCGGGTAAGGCATCGAGAGGCCCTCCCGCTTCAGGTGGTACCAGACGCCGCGCATGATTTCCGCCTCGATCCGCCCGCGCCGCGAGTAGTCCTCGATCCAGAACCGCATCTCGTAGAGGATCCCCGAGTCATCGAAGTCGGCGACGAAGACGTCCGGCGCGGGGTCCTTGAGGATGCCCTCCACGCCGCCCATCAGCTTGACGAGGACGCTGCGGACCTTGTTGGGGGGCGCGTCGTACTCCACGCTCACCTCGCGGCGGCAGAGGTGGAGCGCCGTGGGGGCGCTGAAGTTCAGCACGTTGCCCTTGGCCATCACGCTGTTGGGGACGTGGATGACGTCGTCGTCGCGCGTGAGGACGCGGGTGGAGCGCCAGTTCGAGTCGAGGACCTTCCCCTCCTTGCCGTCCACCTCGATCCAGTCGCCCGGCTTGTAGGGGCGGTCCACGCTGAGCATGAGGCCCGCGAAGATGTTCGAGAGGCTCTCCTGGAGCGCCAGGCCCAGCACGATCGAGAGGATCGCCGAGGTCGTCAGGAGCGCCCCGATGTCGGCCGCCGGGAAGGCGAGCTTCACCCCCACGAGGAAGAGCCCCAGCAGGACGAACCCGCGGAGGATGTCCTTGAAGAGGGGGGAGGCCGGCGGGCGGCCCCGCGCCTGGGGCAGGAAGTCGAAGACGAGGGCGAGCAGGATTTCGAAGAAGGCGTAGCCCGCGAAGAGGATGACCGCCAGCTCGCTCAGCGCGTAGGCCAGCTTCCCCTGGCGCGTCTCCCGCGGCAGGACGGCGTGGAACAGGACGAACGCCGCGAAGGAGAAGGACGCCAGCAGGAGGGCCGTCCGGACCCGCCGGACGCGGGCGTCGCGGATCTTGGGGGCGTCGCGGTTCGACACCCACCGGACCAGCGGGCGCAGGACGAACCCCGCCAGGGCGAGGGTGACGGCGAGCGCCGCGGCGCCGAGGAGCAGTCCCGTCCCCGCCCCGCAGGCGCCCTCGCGGAACCTTTCCCAGAGGGCCGTCAAGTCCATCGCGACCCCGCGCTTGTAGCACAGAGGGCCGGCCGTGGCAAGGCTTGAGTCGCCCGGTAGGCGGCCACGAACGGGGCGCGGCGGCTTTATCCCGGCGATGAAGGTTGGAGCGGCCATCGGGGCAGTCCTCCTGTTCCCCTTCGGGCCGCAGGAAGAGCCCCCCACGATCGTCTCCGTCAAGGCGACCCGGACCCAGGTCGTCGTCGCCTTCAGCAAGCCCGTCGAGAAGGCCGGCGCCGAGAAGGCGGGGAACTACACGATCGAGCCGGGGATCAAGGTGGCCTCCGCCTCGCGGGGGATGGACCTCTGCGCCGTCACGCTCACCCCGGAGACGCCGCTTGTCGAGGGCAAGGACTATACGCTCTCCGTGAGCGGAGTGACCGACTGCCAGAAGCCTCCAAACGCCGTCGCGCCGGGGACGAAGAAGGAATTCACCCTGCTCAAGGGCGTCATGAGCTCCGAGGCGCCGGCGGCGCCGTCGCGGGCCCGCGTGAACCACGCCGGACGTCCGCTCCCGCCCCTGCCGAAGTTCAAGGCCCCCGTGATGTTCAACACCCCCGAGGCGGACGACATCCTCGACGCCATGCAGGTCTTCCCCAGGGACAACCCCTGGAACGAGGACATCTCGAAGCTCCCGGTGCACCCCGACTCGGAGAAGATCATCCGCAACGTCGGGGCGGACACGAACATCCACGTGGACGTCAGCGAGAACTTCATCCTCATCCCGCCGGACCAGCCGAAGGTGGAGGTGAAGATCACCACGTACAAGGACGTCTCCGACAAGGGGCCGTTCCCGATGCCCGACAACGCGCCGATCCAGGGGTGGGGGATCGAGAACGTCGCCCTGGAGCACATCCAGCGCGTCGGGGACGGGGACCGCCACGTCCTCCTGGTGGACCCCCACCACGCGAAGCTCTACGAGTTCTACCAGGCGCGCCGCACCGACGCGGGCTGGGAGGCGTCCATCGCGGTCGTCTGGGACCTCGCGAGCAACAGGACGCGGCCGAAGAACTGGACCTCCGCCGACGCGGCGGGCCTGGCCCTGTTCCCCGGGAGCATCAAGTACCACGAGGTGGAGCGCGGCCGGGTGGAGCACGCCATCCGCCTCACGGTCGGCAGGACCCGGAAGGCCTTCCTCTACCCCGCCACGCACCTCTACGCGGGCCACACCGACGACCCGTATTTCCCCGCGATGGGCCAGCGCTTCCGCCTCAAGGCCAGCGTGGACCTCTCGAAGATGCCGAAGCACGCGATGCCCGTCGCCGTGGCCCTGAAGAAATACGGGATGATCGTCGCCGACAACGGGCGGGACTGGGACCTCTGCGCCACGCCG
>CAYNDR010000365.1:0-6506 GCA_964395295.1 uncultured Planctomycetales bacterium | reverse complement strand
CCGGATCACCGAATTCGGGATCGCGGAGGTTTCCCCCCAGGTCTCGGTCCCGGACGCGCTCATGGAGCTGTTCAGCCGCAAGTCCTTCCAGACCAGGCGCGTGGTGAGCGCCGTCTCCGGCCGGTTCGTCTTCGTCCGCTACATCAACATGCCGGTGATGACCGACGACGAGCTGGTCAACGCCGCCAAGTACGAGCTGGGGAAGTACATCCCCGTGGAGGTGGACGAGGTCCTCCACGACTCCCAGAAGCTCGAGGAACTCGCCCCCCAGGAGGGCCAGGAGGCCGAGATGCGGGTGCTCCTGGTGGCGGCCAAGCGGACGTTCGTGGACGAGCACGTGGCGTCGCTGGAGACGGCGGGGCTGCAGCCGGCGGTCGTGGACGTGGACTCGTTCGCCCTGGGGAACGCCTACGAGCTGGCGGGGATGATCAACGCCCAGGCGATCTCGCCGGGGAAGCTGGTGGCGCTGGTGGACATCGGGGCGTCGAAGACCAACATCAACATCATGAGCGACGCGATGTCCTACTTCACCCGGGAGTTCTACAAGGGCGGCGACGACCTCACCGACACCCTCTCCAAGAAGCTCTCCATGGAGGCCCGCGAGGCGGAGACCCTCAAGCGCAACCCGGGCGGGGAACTCCCCAAGGTCCAGGACTGCGTCGCCGGCGTGCTCGACGACATCTGCCACGACATCAACATCTCGATCGACTACTTCGAGAACCAGTACGACAAGAAGGTGGAGGAGATCTTCGTCACCGGGGGCGGCGCCAGCTGCGTGGGCCTCCAGGAAACCCTGGAGCGCACGGTCCAGAAGTCGGTCAACCGCTGGAACCCCACCCAGCACCTGGAGGCGGACCTCTCGCAGGAGTCCGCCCAGGAACTGCAGGACAACAGCGCCCAGATCGGCATCGCCCTGGGCCTGGCCTCCCGGATACGCCGAGACTGAACGATGATCCGCATCAACCTGCTGCCGATCGAGAAGCGCAAGGCGGAGCGGACGCCCGTCCCGCGGCTCTTCCTGATCATCGCCACGGCCGGCACGGCCGCCGGGTTCTTCTTCTACGTCCTGTGGATCCTCCTGAAGATCAACAACGTGCAGGACCAGATCCAGCAGGCGCAGGCCCAGCTGGACAGCCTGCGCCCGCGGGTCGCCGATTTCGAGCGCCTCACCCAGCAGAAGAAGGCCGCCGAGGCCAAGCTCGACGAGATCAGCCAGGTCATCAGACGGGACATCGAGTACTGGCGGGCGGCCAACGCCCTGTGGGACGTCCTCAACAGCCACCAGAAGGTGTGGATCGACGACTTCAAGATGCTGGACGCCGCGGCCGCCCAGGGGGAAATGAGGCGGCACTATCCCGACAGCAAGGAGACGCCGCTCTTCGGCGTCGCGATGCGTTGCCACGTGGCGGGCGCCGAGGTCGAGGAGATGACCCGGTTCCGCAATGCCCTCAAGAGCAATCCCGTCCTGATGCAGTGCATGCCCACCCTCAACTTCAACCCCGACTGGAAGGTTGACGAGGAGAAGGACTACGCCGAGCACTTCTCGCTCTCGTTCTCGGTGGCGCTCTTCGGTTCCACGGCCGTCCCCCAGCAGGCCGCCCCCAAGCCGCAGGCCTCGGGCCTGCCGCCCTCGGTGACGCCCGCAGGAGGCGTCAAATGAGCGAAAAGCGGGTGCTGATCGTCACGATCGTGGCCCTGGCGCTCGTGGTCATCGCGGGCGCCGCGGCGATCTGGTGGTTCCAGTTCAACGTCCTGGCGGAGAAGGAGCAGAAGCTGATCCAGGTCAAGGACGAACTGCGGATCGCGGAAGGCAAGGTCAAGCAGATCGAGGGCCTCAGGAAGGCGATCGCCGCGATCGAGAAGGATATCGAAGAGAAGCAGAAACGCATCCCCAACCTCGACCGCGCGGAGTACGACAAGTTCGCCAACCTGCTCGACGAGAAGCGCCGCAGGGCGGGCGTGTTCGTCCCCCAGGCAAGATGGGTGACCGCCACGAGACCCCAGGCGGTCGCCGGCCGCCCCGTCCGCGGGATCCCCCCGTCGATGCACAAGGTCCAGTACGACATGCAGGTGAGAGGCGGATTCTACCAGCTCCTCAAGTACGTCAACCTGATCGAGGAAGACCGCCGCTTCATCAACGTGGAGAACTTCTCGATCATGCCCTCGGGGGGCGCCGCCGCCGGCCAGTTCGTCCGGGACATGCGGCTGACCCTCTACAGCTTCACCTACCGCCCGCAGGTCGAGGCCCCCCTGCCGAAGGCCGACGAACGCCGGGCGGGGACCACGACGGCCATCCCCGAGTAGGGGCCGCGCCGCCGGGCCCTACCGCGTCAGGTCGGAGATCCATTTCCGGACGGTTTTTGCCGGAGCCGTTCCCTCCAGCCGCCGGAGATCCTCGCGCAGTTCCCCCGGGTCCGGTTCCACCGGCGTCCTGTCACGGGGATAGCGGCGCCGGAAGTACTCCCCCGCGCGGGAATCGATCAGGGGAACGATCTTCTTCCCCTCCTCTCCCCCGTGCTCCCGGGCCAGCCGCAAGGCCGCGGCATAATCGTCCCGGCCGATCGCGGCGTCGATTTCGCGTTTCACCTCGTGCCACGGCTTGGGCGGGGGGGGAGGGGGCGGCACGGCCCTCAGGGGCTCCAGCGACGCCTTTAACCGGGCTTCCGCGCGCGTCCCGGCGATCCGGCGCAGGAGATCCTCGCCCTCCCGGATCAACTCCAGGGCGCGCCGGTACCGGGCCGCCGGATCGGGCGGCAAGGGGGCGCGGACCTGGGCCTCGTATTTCTTCACCCATTCGTCCGCTTCCCCTTCCCTCTTGATTTCCCCGTCCAGCTGGCGCCTCTGCGCCTTCAGTTCCGCGATGCGGGAGGCGAAATCCCGTCCGGATCCCTGGACTTTCGCGATCGCCTCGTCGCAAACCGTGCGGGCGGCCTCCCAGTCGCGGCGGGCTTCCGCCTCCCGCATCCGCGCGAGGATCGGCTCGACCTCCTGCCGCCACCAGTCCCCCGGCGGCCGGCCGTCGGCCAGGAAGACCCACGCCAGGAAGGCCCCGAACAGGACCGTCCCGGCCGCGGCGAGCCAGAGGAGGGGGGGAACGCGGCGGCGGCGCGATTCGGCGAGGAATTTCTGGGTGGAAACCCTGCGGCTCGTCGTCCCCGGGAGGGCCTGATTCCGGGCCATGGCGTCCTCCACGGATTGGACGCCGCCGGCCCGGGGAATGTCCCGCTATTTCTTCTCGATCTCCTTGATCAGCTTCTCCAGCGCCTCCTCGCCCTCGGTCTTCTCGAAGCGGGGGCGCTGCTGCTTGAGGCTGTCGAGGGCCTCGTCCTTCTTCTTGTCGTCGGCCAGGCGCTCGGCGCGGTTGCGGAGTCCGCGGAGCTCCTCGTTGATCTTGATCCCGATCTGGCTGATCTCGTTCACCGCCTTGTTGCGGGCGTCGTCGCTGGGCTTGTTCTCGATGTACTCCTTCCACTTCCGGACGGCCAGGCTGTAGTTGGCCTTCCCGGTCTTGTCGCCGAGGGCGCATTCCTGGTTGATCCCGTTGCGCACGTTCTGGAAGTCCATCCTCTTCTCGATGGCGCGGTCGGTGTCCATGAGCTTGCCGAGGGTCTCGATGATGACGCCCAGTTCCTTCACCCAGGGGACGTCCAGCTTCCCGCACCTCGACTGCAGGGCCTTGCCCTCGTCCCAGAGCTGGCGGTAGGGGGCGGCGTTGGAGTCGTACCTCTTCTTGAACTCCTGGAATTCCTTGGACGCGGCGGCCAGCTGCTCCTTGAAGTCCTGGATCTCCTTGATCCTGACCTTGAGGGTGGCGGCGTTGCCCTTGAAGACATCGCTGCCTTCGGCGATCTTGAGCGCCTTCCCGAACTCCGCGATGGCCTCGTCGAGGCGGTTCTCCTCTTCCAGCTTGGCCGCCCTGTCGCAGCTCTGCTTGAGCTGGGCCTTCTGCAGGTCGGTCTCCTCCCCGCCGCCGAAGAGGATGAAGCCGATGATGGCCCCGGTGACGACCACGATGAGGCCGATGATGACGACGATCGGATTCGTCTTCTTCTTGCGGGCCTCCGTGTGGAAGCGCTGGGTCGCGGAGACGAAGCCCGTAGAGCGGGTCGTGTGGCCCGTCCGCTGGGTGGTCCCCTTCTTGAGCGACGTGGTGCTCGGCCGGCTCAGCGACTGCGTGGGGGGTTTCGTGGTCGGCACGGGCTGGGTCGCGGGCTTCGCGGCCGGGATCTTGGAGGTGATCTTCTTGGTGGGGGCCGAGGGGAGCGGGCCGGTGGCGGGCTTGGGGGCGCCGGTGCGGGTGGCCGCGCCGGCGGGCTTCGCGGCGGTGGGGACCGGCCCGGTGGACTTCTTGGCCGCGGTCCTCGCGGTGGCGGGGACCGCCGCGGCGGGCTTGGGGGCGGACGATCCCGTGGAGGCGCCCTTTCCCGTGCCGGGGGCCGGGAGGCGTGAGGTGGCCGGCTTGGCCGCCTCGCCGTCGATGAACGTGATGACGGTGTGGCCGATCTGGATCTTGTCCCCCGAGGCCAGCTTGTGCTGCTTGATCTGCACCCCGTTGACCAGGGTGCCGTTGCCGCTGGAGAGGTCCACGACCTCGAATCCCTGGGGGATCTTGACGATCTGGCAGTGGCGCCGGGAGGACTTGATGTCCTTGAGGCGGATGTCGCTCTCGAGGCCCCGGCCGAGGGTTACGGTCGCCGCCTCCAGCGCGAATTTCTGCTGTTCTTCGCCTTCCGCCTGGATGGTGATGCTGGCCATGCACGCCTCCCGTGGGTGGGCTCGCCTCTACCGTTCAATGGGTGTCCGTTCCGAAGATGAGTCGCTCATAGGCGTCCGCCTGCCGCGCGAGGAATTGGACCGCCTCGCCCGAGTCCCCGGGGGCCGCGGCGTCCAGGCGCCGGGTCTCGGTGAGGACCATGTGCTCGCCGTCCACGGCCAGGCAACCGTGGGGGATTCGCAGGTTGACTTCGAGGGCCGCCCGGAAGCGCGACTCGCCGAGTCCGGCGACCTTGCCGATCCGCGTCGTGAAACGCACCATCTCCCGACCTGCGTCCGTGAACTCGGTGATCCAGACGAATTGCGTGCGCCCCCGGGCCAGGGGGACCGCCAAACCCGGCCGGCCGTCGTCCTGGCGCGCTTCCCAGCCCTGATCGCGGGCGATCCGGGTGACCAGTTCGCGCAGCGTCATCCCCGAGACCCTAAGGGCGATTATAGGCCCGCCAAAACGGGAGTGCAAGAAAATAGGAGGGGTGGAGAGCGGGCACACGTACAGGCCCGTTCCTCTCCACCCCTCCCGGTCCGGGCGCCGAGTTCAGGAGGGGAGGGTTGCCCCCGAGGGAATCGGGGGAGGATGGGATCGGCACCCGGTTTTTCAATTATCCCGTCGCGCGCCGCTGCAGGAGCGACGCGGCGCTTCGGATCGACATTTTCGAGAGCATCTCGACCTGGGCGTCGCTGAGGGGCCCGAACGTGCCGGACAGGAGGTAGTCGAACTCGCCGTCGCTGGACCGCTGGACGTTCTCGACTTCCGCCTCCACGAGCGTCCCCTCGACGGAGCCGTCGAGGTGGCCCAGGAACCGGCGCCCCATGAACTGCCTCTGGAGGTCCAGGTACGAAAGGGGCACGCGCCTCCCCAGGCCCATCACGCCTTCGGACTCCTTCCTGGCCTGGCGCACCCGCGCCGCGAACCGCCCGCCCTCGAGCTTGACCAATTTTCCCTCGTACTCCGTGGCCCCGTCCCACATCCACACGTCGCACGCGCCCCTATTCCCCTCGGCCGGCATGGCTCCTCCTCGGGGGCCTTCCGGTCCCCTATCCCGCCCCACCCCCCTTCCCCGGTGGGAAGGCCGCCTCGGGGCGCCCGGCGGGCCCCGGCGCCGTCCTCCCGCAATCCCTGGTCGGAGGCCGCGGCCCCGCCGGGCGCTCGGCCCGTGCCCTCCGTCTCTGACGGGGCGGCACGAGAGCAAGACTTCCGCGCGGACCCGCCGCCCGCCGGCGTCGCGCGACCTCCCGCACCGGGACATCCCTGTCCGAATCCCGCTCCCGGGTCCCGGGATCGACGCGGCTTCAAGCGCGTTTCCGCGGCTCAGTCCTGTTTTCGAAGAGCGCGGGCCGGCCCGCGAGGCGGCCAACCCATCCGACATGAGTATAACGCATAATGTATGTGTTGTCAACAAAAAAAGAGAGGAGGCCTAGGGGCCCGGCCCCGGGCCCCGGAGGGACTCCAGCTGCAGGCCGAACCGGTCCCCGATCTTCACCGCCGTGCCCTCCGCCAGGAGCCGCCCCCCCGCCACCAGAGCCAGCGGCTCGTCGGCGCGCTTGGCGAACTCGATGACCCGGCCGGGGCCGATCAGGAGGACGTCGCGGACCCGCGCCGCCTTCTCCGCCAGCACGACCGAGGCCACCAGCGGGACCTTGAGGAGGGCCCCCCGCATCGGCGGGACCCCCTTCTCCCCCCCCGCGGCCGGGGCGTCCGCCTCCCTCCGGAGGGAGGCCCTCGCGAGCGGGCC
>CAYNDR010000364.1:1991-6543 GCA_964395295.1 uncultured Planctomycetales bacterium | reverse complement strand
CGAGATCTACACTGCTTGCTACACTCTTTCCCTACACGACGCTCTTCCGATCTGATCACCGTCCCCCAGCCCGCCCGGCCAGTCGGTCCGGATCCCGGCGATCGCGCT
Source organism: uncultured Planctomycetales bacterium (assembly GCA_964395295.1). Classification (GTDB taxonomy): domain Bacteria; phylum Planctomycetota; class MHYJ01; order MHYJ01; family JACPRB01; genus CAYNDR01. The sequence goes on along the minus strand of CAYNDR010000364.1, from coordinate 6,435 downwards.
CTTGCCGTCGAGGGTGGGCCCGCGCCAGCACGGCCAGTCCGCGGCGCCCTTGGTGGGGGGAGTCAGGGCGCCCTTCGGGACGGGGATGGCGCCCAGGGACCCCCTGAGGACTTCCCTCCCGTGGACGATGCCCCACACGATGTAGAACATGATGCCGGCGGCCGCGAGGACCGTGACCGCAATCGCCGCCAGGATCGCCTTGGTTCTGCGGGAGAGGGCCATGAACGGGGAATCATAACCGACGGCGGGAATCCGGGCGATGAAGATTTTAGGTCACTTCTCCTTCGCCACGGGGTCCTTCCCGGCGGCCCACGCGCAGCCGCGACGGAGGAGCTCCGCCACGCCGGGCATCCGGATCGCCTTCGCGTCATGCCCCAGCGCCGTGTGGAAGACCCGCCCCTCCCCGAACTTGTGCACCATCGCCATCGGGTAGTCCTTCTTCTTGACCTTCGACGTCGCCACGGCCAGGACCTCGACCTCGCGGTCGCCCGTCAGGCAGAAGTAGAGCTCGTCGTCGGCCTGGAAGGGGGTCTCCATCCCCTTGCAGATCGGGTGGTCGGGCTTCTCGATGCGGACCTCGAAGGGGCCGCGCGGGTCGTGGCCGTTCACGCGGTCCCACACCCGCCCGGCCAGGTCCTTGAACTCCGGCCAGTCGCGGAACGCGAAGCACGCGAAGTGGAGGATGAAGAGGCCGCCGCCGCCCTTCACGTACCCCTGGAGGTTCTCCCGGGCCTTCTCGCCGGGGTCCTTGAAGTCCTTCTTGTTGAGCGGCCCCGAGCTGAAGTGGAGGAGCACGGCCTGGTAGGGCTTCAGGTCCGCGGTCTCCAGCTTGTCCGGCCCTTCGAGGACATCGACCTTGATCCGGGGATCCGCCTCGAGGACCTCCTTCAGGGCCGGGGTCGACTTCTTCCAGTCGTGGGCGTAGTCGTGGCCGTTGACCACGAGGACGCGGATCGTCTCCGCCCCCTGCGGCGCCGCGCCGAGGAGCGAAAGGAGAAGCCATGGCGCGCATCTCATGCCTTACCCCGCTTCAATTCCGAGTTCCTTGAGTGTCTTCCTCAGCCACGAGAGCGACTTCTCGATCATCGGCCCGCCCGCCCCCTCGCATTCCATGCTGAGGACTCCCTCGAAACCGCTGTCCTTGAGGATCTTCAGGCAGGACTTGATGTTCTCGGCGTTGACCCCGTCCCCGAGCGCGCAGTGGCTCACGGCGATCCCGGTGTCCTTCCCCCGCACCGCCGCCGCCAGGGACTCCGAGACGTCCTTGATGTGCGTGTGGACCACGCGGGGGAGGAACCGCTTGAGGAACTGCACGGGGTCCTGCCCGGCGATGAAGGTGTTGCCCGTGTCCATGTTCATCCGCAGGCACGGGCTCTTCGAGAACTCGAACATCCTCGCCAGCTTGTCCGGATTGGTGGTGAAGTAGCCGTGGACCTCGATCGTGACGGCGACTTGGTGGGCCTCGGCCACCTCGAGGATCTGCTCGTAGCAGCGCTTCATGAGCCCCATGGCCTCCTCGTCCTCGAGGCCCTCGGGCTTGTGGAGGCCGTCGGTGGTGGCGACGCGCTCGCACCCCGCCAGCTTCGCCCACCGGATGGCGTTCATGACGTACGGCACGCCGCGGGACATGCCGTCCTTCCCGGAGAGGGGGTAGGCCGCGTCGATCTGGGAGAACCGCACGCCGTGCTTCTCCATCTTCCGGCGGAGGAGCGCCGGGTCCTCGTAGAGCGCCACGTGCGGCTGGTAGCCCAGCCCGTGGATCCAGCTCACCCCGTCGATGACGCCGCACTCGATGTGGTGGACGCCGTTCTTCTCGGCCCACTGGAGGCAGGCGTCGAAGGACTTGTAGGTCGAGTTGAAGGCGTCCGTGTGGAAGCCGATCTTCATCGACCCCGCCTTCGGCCTCGCCGCGCCCATCATCGCCCCGGCGGCGCCCGCCGCGCCGGTCGTCCGGAAGAAGTCCCTGCGGTTCATCCTGTTCGTCATGCCCCGGCTCCTTATCTAGAACGACGCCCTTCTCTTCCCGCCATGGGGACGTCCCGGCCCCACGAGGATCCCCAGGAGCTGCCGCACGATGGCCTCGCCCTGCGAGAGGATCTCGGGCTCGAACGAAGCCCTCTGCTTGATCCCCTCGAAGCAGTGGAGCATCAGGTTCACCGAACCCCGAGGATCCGCCGTGTCGAGCTTGCCGGCGGACCGGGCCGCCTCGAAAAGCCCCACGTAGAACTCCCGGACCGTGTCGTAGAACTGCGCCCAGCCGCGCCGGAGGTCCGGGTCGTGGAGCGACATCGCGAAGATCTCCGTGGAGAAGATCCGGTTGCGCTCGTCGAGGAGGCAGCTCCGCACGCTGGACCGCAGGGCCAGTTCCAGGCGCTCCAGGGGATCGGCGCTCCGGCTTACCTCCGCGTGGATGCGCCTCTGCCAGGTCCGGTAGTAGTGCAGGCACGCGGCCTCGAGAAGCTCCTTTTTCGAGTCGTAATGCCAGTAGAGGCTCCCCTTGGTGACCCCCGCGCGCGCGGCGACCTCTTCGAGGTGGACGCTGCGGACCCCGCGCTCCGAGAAGAGGTCGAAGGCGGCCTCCGCCAGCTCCGCCGGCATCTCGCGCGGGCCGGGGGAGGCCCCGGACTCCTTCACCGCCGCCGGCGCCCGGGCGCGGACCATACTCATGAGTACATAACATACCCGTGCGCGCTGGAGTTTCAACATAAATATGGTGCCTCATGTCTCTGGATTTCATCTCATCCCATACTCTTGGGTATGGCATGGATCTCGCCGCCGGGAGGAAGGACCCGCGCCCGGGTTGACGCGGGGGCCCCGGTGGGGTAGGCTTCTACATGCAGCCAATCCCCATGGAGGCACCGATGAAACGACTGTTCGTGGTGTGCGCCCTCGCCGCGGCCGGCTGTTCGGCCGCCGAGCCCCTGCCCTTGACCGTGGCGGAATGCGACGCCGAGATCGGCGCCGTCCGCAACCAGATCGACGCCAGGAAGACGGAGATGTCCACGGCGGACGTGCTCCTCAAGCAGGTGGAGGAGGACCGCAAGAAGCTCGCCAACGAGCAGGATTCCGACGCGAAGACGAACCGGATGACCGAGCTCGACACCGCCGAGGCCGAGCTGAAGGACAAGAGAGAGGCCGTCCAGGCCGAACTGTCCGCGCTGGGGGAAAAGCTCCAGGGGCTCAACGACCACCGCAAGGAGCTTGCGGAGGCGGAAGCGGAGGCAAAGAAGAAGCCCGAGGAAGAGGCCAAGACGGAGGGGGGGGCGGACGCCGAGGCCAAGCGCAAGGCGGAGGAGGAGGCGAAAAAGAAGGCCGAGGCCGACGCGGAGGCCAAGCGCAAGGCCGAGGAAGAGGCCAAGGCCGGCGAGGAAGCCAGGAAGAAGGCCGAGATGGAGGCGGAGGCCAGAAGGAAGGCCGATGAGGAAGCCAAGGCCAAGGCGGAGGAAGAGGCGAAGAAGAAGGCCGAGGAGGACGCCGCGGCCAAGGCCAAGGCCGCCGCGGAGGCCGAGGCCAAGAGGAAGGCCGAAGACGAGACGCGGGCCAGGGCGGACGCCGAGGCCCAGAAAAAGCTGGAGGAGGATGCCAGGAAAAAGGCCGAGGCCCGGGCGCAGGCCGAGAGCCTCGTCGTGGACGGCGTCGCCCTCTACCGGGAGATCGCCGAGGCCATGAAGAGCCCGCCCGAGGACCCGGAGAAGGCCAAGGCCCTCCTCCAGAAGACCGAGCAGGCCATCGGGATTTTCGAGAAGGCCAAGGCCGTGAACGCCTCCATCCGCGCGGAGTCGCCCGACCCGGCCAAGGTTGACGAGCGAATCAAGAAGATCGACCAGCTGATCGGGCGCCTGCGGGGCTTCGAGGAGAAACTGAAGAAATAGACCGGGCCGCCGGATGTCCCTGACCGTCGCGACGTGCCAGTTCCCGGTCGGCCCGGACGCCCGGGAGAACGCCCGCCACATCCTCCGCCAGATGCGGGAGGCCCGGGCGCGCGGCGCGGAAACGGCCCACTTCCCCGAGGCGGCCCTCGGCGGCTACGCCGGCTTCGACTTCCCCTCCTTCCGCGGCCACGACTGGCCCCTCCTCCGGCGCTGCACGGAGCGCGTCCTGGAACGGGCGAAAGAACTCGGGATCTGGGTGATCCTCGGCTCGAACCACCCCCTCTCCGCCGGCCACAAGCCCCACAACAGCCTCTACCTCGTCGATCCCCGCGGGCGCCTCGCGGACCGCTACGACAAGATGTTCTGCATGGGCCGCGAGGGGGAACTCGACCTCCGCCACTACAGCCCCGGGACGCGGTTCGTCGTCTTCACCCTCAAGGGCGTCCGGTGCGGACTCCTCATCTGCCATGACTGGAGGTATCCCGAGGTCTACCGGGAGTACAAACGCCGCGGCGTCCAGCTCCTCTTCCAGTCCTTGTACCACGGGGGGATGAAGCTGGGGGAATACGCGC
>CAYNDR010000364.1:0-1981 GCA_964395295.1 uncultured Planctomycetales bacterium | reverse complement strand
GCGGCGCCAGGACGCGCCCCAGGCCCGCCTGACCCGCCACGGTCCAGGGCCACGCCGCGTGCAGCCACCTGTGGATCAGCGCCGCCAACACATCGAAACCCGAGAGCTGTTTCGGCGCGTTCGCGGTCCGCCCGGACGGCTGGATCGTGGACCGCCTGCCGCGCAACCGCCCGGGAGTCCTCATCACGAAGGTGAACCCGCGCCTCCGGCTCCCGGACCCTTCCGCCCCCTGGCGCGACCGCGCGATCCGGGGAGTCCTCCACAGCGGCACGACCGTCCACGACCCCCGCTCCCGCGGCCGCCGCGCCCTCTGAACGGGCGTAGTATAGGCAATGACAACCCTAATCCTGCTCACCGCCCTGCTCCTTCCGTCCCAGGAAGAGAAGCCGCACGGCGCGGCGTACAACGTCACCCTCGTCACCGACAGCGTCCCCGACTTCACCGACATCGAGGCCTACCTGAAGTCCATCACCTCGCAGTTCAAGGACCCGCAGGACCAGGCCATCGCGATCTGGCGCTGGTCCCAGCGCCTGCGCAAGCAGACCACCAATCCCATGGAGGACGGCCACTACGTCCTCGACCCGATCGCCTTCTTCCCCAGCTACGGCTACTGCAACTGCGGGATCGTCTCCGGCCTCAACGACACGATGTGGCTCCGCATGGGATGGAAGGCCCGCTACGTCCAGCTCGGCGACCACACCGTCTGCGAGTGCTCGTGGGACAACGGCGCCTCGTGGCACATGTTCGACGCCTCCATGAGCATCCACGTCTTCAACGACCGCGGCCAGGTGGCCTCCACCACCGAGATCGAGAAGAACCCGCGGTTCTACCTGGAGAACTACGCCCCCGAGTGCGCCACGAACCCGAACGGCTGGCGCTCGGCGTGCGACCGCCACGTGGCCTACGACCGGACGCTCGCCAACGGCGTGGACTCCTTCAAGGCGCCCAACAGCCTCCAGGACGGCAACCTCTACTCCCAGTGGGGCCGCCGGTACGTCCTCAACCTGCGGCCGTTCGAGCACTACACGCGCCACTTCGACAACCTGGACCCGGCCGCCCCCTCCAACCCCCGCCACTACCGGCCCGTGCGCGGCAACCAGGACGTCGAGAAACAGCACGGCCACGGGAACATCCGCGGCAACGGCGTGTGGCGCTTCGCCCCCGACCTCCGCCAGCCGCGCGCGCGGGAGCTCGCGCACTCCGAGTCGGGCGTGGCCTGGGACGCTCGCGGGGTGCGGCCCGAGAAGCCCGACGCCCCCGGCTGGGTGGCCTTCAAGGTGAACTCCGCCAACGTCGTGGCCTCCGCCACGGCCCGCCTCGCGGCCCGCCGCGGCGCCGGCGACGCGGTCTCGCTCTCGGTCTCCCGCAACGCCGGGATCTCCTGGGCCGACGCGGGGTCCACCGAAGGGGACGTCGACCTCATGCCCCCCGTGGCGAGCGCCACCGAGTACCTCCTCCGGGTGGAACTGCGCGGCGCCGGGGCCGCCCTCGAATCCCTCGCCGTCGAGACGGTCACCCAGCTCAACCGCTCCGCCCTCCCGAAGCTCACCCGCGGGGTCAACCGCGTCCAGCTCCGCCTCGGGCCCCAGGTCGAGACGATCCAGTTCCAGCCCTCCATCGTGGACGGGAACCACAAGGCCGCGGCGCACGCCGAGAAGTCGGTGGACGTGGAGCCCAAGCCGGACTTCTACAAGCCCACGATCCGCCCGGCGGAGGCCGGCGCGGCGTGCCACGTCACCTGGAAGATCGAGGCGCCCGGGCCCCTGACGGAAGTCGTCTACGGCGGGACGGTGTGCGTCAAGGGCGAGCGCGACCGCGTGGCGCTCCTGCACTCCTGGGACGACAAGGAGTACGCGAAGGACTTCGAGAAGGCCGACGGTTCTGCGCCCTACGACCTCGCGGTGAACGCCCCCGTCTCCAAGGTGCCGCCGGGCGCGCGGACGGCCTCCCCGGCATCGCGCTCGCGGGCCGTCTCGAAGTC
>CAYNDR010000363.1:0-6589 GCA_964395295.1 uncultured Planctomycetales bacterium | reverse complement strand
TCCTTGATTCTCGATTCTCCATTCTTGATTCCCAGATGCCCCTGAACGCTTACGCCATCGGTTAGCCCAGGCGGTAGGACGACGCCTTCGTCGTGCCTACCTTCAAGACCATCCCCGCGCGGAGGAGAGGTTTCAGTCGTTTGCTCAGGTGGCTCCGAGTCATTCCTAGGGATCGAGCGAGATCCCCTCCCCGCATCCCGGGATTCTCTCCCAGGACCTGAAGGATCCGCTCCTGGGGTTGGCTGAGGGTGATCCTGGCGAACGGCCTTCGCGCCCGCAGCGCCTGGATCCGGCGCTGGGTCTTTCGCAGCGTTTCAACGACGCCTTCGCCGACGTACTCCAGCCAGCGGGTCAGGTCGTCCCCCCTGTCTCGCGCGTTCTGGATCTCATCATGATACCGTCTTCGATCCGCCTCAAAGAACTCATCGACCGCAAAGATGTGGTGAGTGTCGATTCCGCGCCGAAACAGGATCCAGGACTCGAATGCGCGGGCGGTCCTTCCGTTGCCGTCGGAGAACGGGTGAATGGAGACCAGCCGATGGTGAGCGACGGCCGCCGCGATGACGGCGTGTTCGGCCAGGGCTTTGCCGGAATTGAGCCAAGACACCAGAGCCCGGGTCAGGATCGGCGCCGCCTCGGGGGGCGGCGGCTTGTATATCACGCGCCGCCCTTCGTACACGGCATTAGGCCTGATCTTGTAGGTTCCGCTCTCACCGCGAGGAAGGAGGTCCCGGGAAATCAGCCCGTGAAGATGAAGGAGTTCGCGCTCCTCGATCTCCCGAGGGGGGCTCCTTTGCCAGATCCATCGCAGAGCGGCGAAATAATTGAGCACTTCCCGCTTGGCGCGCTCCTCGCCCCCCAATTCCTTTCCTGCGGCGAGGGCCTCGACCTCCGGCAGCGTGAGAGGATTGCCTTCTATTCGCGTGGAGAAATGGGCCAAGCGGATCAGGGCCTCCCGCTGGGCCGGCGCGATCCAGGAAACGTCCACGGTCTGCCCCTGGATCCAAGCGCTCAGCGCCGAGGCCTGCGTGAGATGACGGACCAGGAGGGCCGAACGTTCAAAAGAGGGCCGGAACGGAGTGGCCATCCTGGTACCCTATGGGCGGAGGTTATAATTGTCAACTATTTGTTTCCACATTTGTCCCGCCCGGGCGGGGGCGCCCGGGCCAGGGAGCGTGCGGAAGCGCGCATGAGGGAACCAAGGGTTGCCCGGTCATGCGGCGTCCTGATGGGCTACCTCGTCCGGCACATCACCAGCAGCGCCGTCGGCGTGGCGCAGCGGTCCCCCAGCGGGTGGCTGGCGTTGAAACTGCCGTCGATCTCGGGGAGCGTCAGGACCTGCTCGCGGAGCTTCCTCAGGTGCTCGCCGCGCCCGGGCTCGCCGAGCGCCCGGGCCGCCTCCGTGGCGTGGAAGAGGTTGTGGAAGTAGAAGAATCCCGCCAGCTCGCCGTCCGAGTGGAAGTCGCAGACGCGGACATTGTCGATGCGGTCGCGGTGCTTCCAGTAGTTCTCCAGGCCCGCGGCCACGTTCTCGATGGATCCCTTTCCGCACTCGTGGAGGGCCATCTCGCACAACGGGATCCGGCCGGCGGAGTCCTTGGCGGAGCTGGCCGGAGGATTGTTCATGTAGGCCTGCCGGCCCCCCTCGCCGCGCGTCTTCAGGAGCGCGACGGCCGCCTTGCTGAAGAGGGCGGCGGGGACGGCGGCGCCGGCCTTCCGGGCTGCATCCAGGGCGTGGACCACCCCGGCGGTGGCGAAGGGATTGGGATATTCGTGGGCCCAGAAGCCGTCCTTGTCCTGCTGGGCCGCGAGGCGGACGACCAGGCGGTTCATGCGGGGGACGTCCTTCTTCGAGGCCCAGTAGAGGATCCGGTAGGCGTCCGCGTAGCACTCCTCGTTCTGGCCGCGGTTCATGCGGCGGTCGTCGTCGAGATGCTCCTCCGCCCGGGCGGGCGCGGCGCCGATGCGCGCCGGATCGAGCGCGCGCCACTCGGAGAGCGCCAGGGCCGCGGCCGCCGTCACGGCCATGAACGTGTTGGGCTGGATGCGGGGATCGGGCCAGTAGGCGTAGCGGGCGTCGCTCCAGGAGCCGTCCGGGCGCTGGGCGCGCAGGAGGAACTCCAGGGCGCGGCGGGCCGTCCCTTCGACGTCGGCGCCCGGGAGGCGGGTGCTCGCGGGCGGGGCCTCGATCGGCCGATGGAGGAGGTCCTCGAAATAGTTCGCCAGCGGGCCGTCCGGGCGCGTGTCGGGACCGCGGACGAGGTTGGCCGCGGCGCGCCACGCCCAGGGGCTCTCGGGGGCCTTCTCCACGAGCGCCCTCCAGCGCGGCCCGGGATCGCGGCGGCTCCAGAGGTCGATCGCCGCGAGGTGGTAGGCGGCCTCGGGGGATCCCTCCTTCTCCAGGATCCCGCGCGCCTCGTCGAGTTTCCCGAGCGCGAGGAGCGCGAGGCCCTTCTGGAGGGGAGGGCCGTCGAGCTTCAGGACCTCCTCGTGCCTCCCCGCGCGCCTGAGGATCAGGGCCTTCTGGCCGGGCGAGGCCTTTTCCAGCGCCTTTTCATCGTCGCCGCCGCGGAGGAGGTCCTCCAAGGAGTCTCCCGCCGGGGCGTTGAAGGCCTCGTTCTTCCGGAGGACCGCCACGAGGGCCGTGCGGACCCAGGCCGGATTGAACGTGCGGATGCGGTTGATCGAGTGGACCACTTTCCCGTCCGGGGTCAGGATGATGATGCCCGGCTCCACGAAGTCGAACGGCTTGATCCCGCGGGGGAAGCCGGAGGGATTGTCGCCGGCCATCCGGAGCGGGACGAACTTGGCCCTGACGAGGTCCGTCACGGCGGGATCCGTGAAGATCGCGGCCCTCATGTACTGGTCCAGCAGCCGCGCGCGGTACATATGCGTCCCCGGGACGCGGAAGCAGTACCAGAGGACCAGGCGGTTCCTCTCCGCGGCGAGTTTTAACGCCTTGTCGAGGAGCGCGGCGCGGTCGACCGCGGGCTCCTCGGGGCGGCGCCCGCCCACGAGGTTGTCCACGAGCTCGATGCCGTCGGTGATCCAGGGGATCTCGGAGTCGCACTTTTTGTAGAGCAGTCCTTCGGCGGCCTGCCGGGGCCGGGCCTCCGCGGGGAGGCACAGGATCGCCAGCAGGAGCGGGATCAGGTGTTTCATGGCACTATGATAACGCTTGGGACGCGAAAAGGGCGTCCATTGTGTTCGTTGCACGTGTAGAATGCGAACCCATGTCGCCGGCGACGCGGCCGTCCCGCCTGAGAACCCTCCTTCTCTCCTTCGTGGCCGGGGTCACCCCGCTGGTGATCCGGCTCCTGGCGCGGACCTGGTCCTTCCGGATCGTGAACCGACGGGTCTTCGAGGAGTATGTCCGGGGCCGGAAGCCCGTCGTGGCGGCCCTCTGGCACCAGATGGTCATCCCCAGCGTGGCGTTGTTCCGCGACCGGGGCGCGGTCGTCATGGTGAGCCGGAGCTGGGACGGCGAGCTGATCGCGCGCACGGCGCACCGGCTGGGATTCCGCACGGTGCGCGGGTCCTCCTCGCGGGGCGGTTCCGAGGCTCTCCAGGAGATGATCGGGTTCATCCGCAAGGGGAGCCAGGCGGCGCTGACCGTGGACGGGCCGAAGGGGCCGGCGCATGAACCGAAGATCGGCTGTGTCCTGGCGGCGCGGGGCACGGGCGCGCCCATCCTGCCGATCGCCTGCCGCGCCCGGCCGGCCGTGTACGCGGGCAGTTGGGACCGCACGATGATCCCGCTCCCCTTCGCAAAGATCGTGGTCGCCTTCGGGGAGCCGTTCGCCGTCCCCGCCGAAGCCACGGAGGAGGACTGCGGGCTCTGCCGCCTCCGGGTCCGCGAGGCCATCGACCGCGCGGAAGGGGAGGCCGCCCGCTCCCTCAGGCGCTGACCGCCGCCGCCGGCAGTTCCGCCTTCGATCCGGTGAGGAGGTCGATCAGCTCCTCCCGGTTGAACCGGCGGAAGGCCCCGGCGTCCACGTCCACCACCGAATTCATCAGGGCGCCCTTGGCGGCGATCATGAGGTCGATCTTCTCCTCCAGCGTCCCGCGCGTGACGAGCTTGAAGACCTGGACGCCGCGGCGCTGGCCCCACCGGTGCACGCGGTCCGTGGCCTGGTCCTCCCGCGCGGCGTTCCACCAGCGGTCGTAGTGGATGACGACGCTGGCGCTGGTGAGGTCGATCCCCACGCCGCCCGCGAGCAGACTGCAGACGAAGACGCGGCAGGAGTCCTTGTGGTTGAAGGACCGCATGGCCTCCGCCCGGTCGCGCGTGTCCCCCCGGATCTCCGAGTAGGACACCCGGATCGACCGCAGGTGGGCCTCGATGAGGTCCATCATCTTGAGGTACTGCGTGAAGACCACCACCTTCTGGCCGCTCGCGAGGGCCTCGTCCATGAGCTCCCGGAAGACGTCGAACTTGCCGGACGAGAAGTCCTGCGCCCGCGGGCCGTCCACCAGGAGGGCCGGGTGGTCGCAGACCATCTTGAGCTTCGAGAGCGTGGAGAAGATGCTCATGTAGTCGACCTGGCGCCCCGTGTCGCGCAGGTCCTCGGCCAGGGCCTCGCCGTCGCGCTGGACGATGGTGCGGTAGAGGGCCGCCTGGTGGGGCGAGAGGTCGCACATCCTCAGGTCCTCGACCTTGGGCGGCAGGTCCTGCAGGACCTCGCTCTTCACGCGGCGGAGCTTGAAGGGGGCGATGAGGGCCTTGAGCCTGCCCCGGGCGGCGGCGGCGTTGCGCTTGACGATCGGGATCTCGAAGCTTTCGCGGAACCGCTCCTGGCTCCCCAGGTGGCCGGGGAGGAGGAAGTCGAAGATGGACCACAGCTCGTCCAGGCGGTTCTCGATGGGGGTCCCCGTGAGCGCCAGGCGGGTCCCGGCGCGCAGTCTCTTGGCCGCCTGGGCGTACTGCGTGGAGGAGGTCTTGATGTACTGGGCCTCGTCCAGGATCACGCACTCCCAGTCGATCGCCGAGAGCTAGGCGAGGTCCCGGGCCAGGAGTGTGTAGGTGGTGACGATCATGCGCTGGCCGGGGAGTCGGAGGATCTCGCGTTTGCGCTACGGCCCGTAGTAGCGGTAGAGGCGCAGGGGCGGCGCGAACGCGCGGATCTTCTCGATCCAGGGGTCGAGGACGCTCGTGGGGGTGACCACGAGGGAAGGGCGCGAGGCGCCCTCCCCGTAGAGCGAGAGGAGGAACGCCATCGCCTGGTGGGTCTTCCCGAGCCCCATGTCGTCGGCGAGCACCCCGTGGAGGCCCGCGCGGCGGAGGTAGCGCATCCAGTGGTACCCGCTGGTCTGGTAGCTCCGGAGTTCCGACAGGAACCCCTTCGGCGGCGGGTCGTTCACGTCCGGGTCGAAGTCGGGGAGGTCCTCGCCCTCGATCGGGACCCTCGGCTTCTGGAGCAGGAACTCCGCGCGGCGCATCTGCGAGGGGCCTTCGTACTTCTCGGCCGGCTCGGACGGGATCCACGTGTTCCCCCGGCGGATGAACTTTTTGCGGCCCCGGGAGGCCAGGATCTCGCTCATGGCCAGGCGGATCTCGCCCGCCTCGTAGACCGGGTCCAGGTCGAGCCAGTCGCCCGCGGCCGACTTGACGCGCAGGGCCGCCAGCTTCAGCCGCGGGGCCACCCGGGTCTTCTTCACGTCTTCGGCGGGCTTGAAGGAGTTGTGGTGGACCAGGTTCTTGAACTCGTTCTCGATGAACTCGGGGATCTGGTCCTCGTCGATCGTCCGCGGCCCCTTGAAGTACGAGCGCAGGTCGCGCGGCGCCGTGCCGAGGGGATGCCAGGCGGTCCCGTCGAAATGCCAGCGGGCGCCCTCGCGCGGCACGATCCCGCCCTCCCAGGCGGGCTGGAGGACGATGCGGCCCTTCTCGTCGTACTCGGCGCGGAGTTCGGGAGAGAGCGCCCGGCGCGAGACCCGCGCGGCGCGGAGCTTCTCCGACTTGGACACCCCTTTGGGGAGGTTCCAGAGGAAGGCCGGGGCCTCGTCGGCGGGCACCGAGACCACGGCCGAGCGCGCGCCGGACTCGATCCGGACCTCGAGGGAACCGTCGGGGCGCAGGTCGGCCGTGCCGGAGGCCCCGCGGAGGAAGTCGGAGACGAAGTCGTCCACGTCCTTCCAGCCGGGCCCCGAGAGGAGGCGGTCCACGAGCCCCAGGCGCTTGGGCTTCTTCACCGGCACGCGTTTCTTCACCCAGGCCACCAGCGCCGCGATCGCGTGGGGGCAGGGGGCCTCGGGGCAGGCACTGCAGGCGGCCTCCTCCAGGTCGGCGCTCACGGTGACGCGGGCGTCGCTCAGGCGCGCCGTGAGCGCGGTCGGGGTGCGGCGGATTTCGCGGACGGCGTCCACGGGGGCGTCCGCGGCGCCGGGGATGTCGTGAAGCGTGACGGTGTCGAGCGTGCGGTCGGGGATGAGTGCCATGCTCCCTCTCGTCTATCTTGCCTTGCCGGACGTGCCGCAATAATTATCGGCCTGTTGGATGGCCGACCGCAGGGGAAGTGGAGCCCGGCAGGAATCCGCGTCGCCATCGTTTCATTTTTCATGTCACCATGGACGCGGCCGGCCTATTAAG
>CAYNDR010000362.1:6191-6590 GCA_964395295.1 uncultured Planctomycetales bacterium | reverse complement strand
CGTCGCAGCCAGGCCCACCGCGAAGGGCACGAGCGGGCTCGCCGCGGGCGCTGACCTCCGGCAGGCGGCCGCCCTTGAGGTCCTCCGTGATGAACTTGTCCGGGGCCGGCGTCTCCAGGCCGTCCCAGCTCCCCGTCCAGTCGCCCGTACAGCCGATGATCGAGACGACGCACTGCGGGTCGTCGGTCTCGAGCCCCGAGGCCCACTGGACGAGCGGCGCGACGCTCCGCTTGTCCGTGTAGAGGTCGCGGAAGTAGTGGGACACGTCGGTCTTGTAGACGTCGCGGCAGGCCAGGAGCGTGGCCTTCGAGAAGGCGGGCATGACGCGGCTCCCGAATCCGCCGGGGGTGGTGACGCCCTCGCAGGGGGGCCCCGCGTTCTTGAGGAGGCGCAGGGCGA
>CAYNDR010000362.1:0-6181 GCA_964395295.1 uncultured Planctomycetales bacterium | reverse complement strand
CCGGACTGGGCGCCCCTCTCGCCGTTCTCCATTAGGCGCAGGGCGAAGGAGAGGTAGTCCGCCAGGAAGTCGACGGACTTGCCCACGCTGAAGCCCCAGTTCTCCATGTTCTTCTCGGTGCGGTCCGGGTAGGGGCGGCCGGTCTTCGTGTCGATCCCCCACGTGTGGCTGACCATCTCGGGGTGGATGTCCCAGTTCGGGGTCACGAAGTCGCGGACCAGCTTGAGGCTCTCGTCGAGCTCCTGCCGCGTCCAGCCCGGCATCTCGCGGTCGATCCAGCCCACGCAGGCCGGGTAGGGGACGATGCTGTACTTGCCTTTGACGGAGTGCTCGCGGCAGTACTCCATGAACTTGCGGACGAAGGCGTCGGGGATCTCGCGGGGGAGCCTCCGCCAGTCCTGCTTGTAGGCCTTGGGGTTGACCTCGGCGAACGCGGGGATGCCGAAGTGGGCCAGGTTCACCAGGCACGTCGAGTCGTCGATGATGAAGCTCAGGGGCACCCGCGTGCGGGGATTGAGGACCCGGACGCCCTCGGCCGGCGCCGGCCGCTCGCCCTTCTCCTGGAATCCGATCGCCGCCCCGGCGGCGGCCGTCATCAGGAACTCGCGGCGCGTGGATCCGTGCATGGCCTCCTCCTGTTCCGTTAGTCATACGACGACCGGCCGCCGGCCGATTCAGGATCGGCCGCCCCCCCCCCGGATAAAGCCCGTCGCCCCTCTCCGTGGGAGTCCATCTATAGGTGCCGGGATCGCCGATGTGTTAACTCTGTCGAGTCGCGACAGAGTTAACAGTTGGGAACGGACGCCGCGGGGGTCAGAACTTCCCGCTCACCATCAGGTAGACGCCGCGCTCCACCTGCGTGGAGACGTCGCCCAGGGAGGAGTTGGGGGACTCCCAGTGGTCGTCGTGCCACATGTTCTGGCACACCAGCGACACCTCGAAGTTCTTCGCGGCCCGCCAGCCAAGCCGGGCGTCCATCTCGACGTAGCTGGGCACGTCCGGGCCGGGCAGGACGTCCACATGGCGCGCCACGAGGTCGAACTGGAACTGGTCGAGGAAGTCCCAGCTCGACCGGAGGTAGACCTGGTTCCGGGGGACGTCGCGCTCGTCGTCCTCCGCGGTAAGGGCGTTGCTGTCCTCGTCCTGATTCATGTTCAGGAGGATGTACGAATAGTGGCCCATGACGGTCCATCCGTCCATCACGCGCCACGTGGCCGACACCTCCGCGCCGTACGACCGCGCCTCCGCCTTGTTGTCGAACACCAGGGGCCAGACGAAGTAGTTCGGGATCGGCACGGTGTCGGGGAAGGGCGTCCCGAACTCGTTGGTGCGGAGGTTGTCGTAGAGGTTGAGGAAGAGGGCGGTGTCCACCGAGAGGACGTCGATCGGCTGGACGCGATACCCCAGCTCCAGGGCCACGAGTTCCTCCGACTTCCAGTCGTGATTGCCCCAGATCGTCATGACGGTGGGAAAGGGAAGGAACGGGGGGAACGGGGTGGGAGGCGGCATCACCGCCTGGGCCACGCGGATGGCGTCCTCCGCCCGGGAAGGGACGCGCACCGACCGGGACGCGGAGGCCCACAGCGCGTGGTTCTCGTGCGGCCTCCAGGAAAGGCGGACCCCGGGCTGGTATTCGAAGTGCGAGAACTGGTTGTACTCGAACCTCGCCCCCAGCGTCAGGCGGAGCTGATCCTTGATCAGGGTGATCTCGTCCTGGATGAAGACGTTCGCATTCCCCACCGTCTCGTTGTCCGGATCGAGCTGGATGAGGTTGGTGTCGCCGCCGTCGAAATCGTCCGCGCTCAGGCGGCCCCCGCCCCCTACGGTCAGGTCGTTCCAGTCGAGGAGCGAGAAGCGGTAGCGGAGGTCCAGGTCCAGCGTGTCCCAGTCCTCCGCCCAGTTGTCGTCCTCGTACTGCCAGTGGTCGTAGGACAGCTGGGCCGACAGGTCGGAGGTGGGCGAGACCTTGTGCTCCCACCGGGCGATGAAATGGCCGCCCACGGAGTCGGACCGGTTGACGATGGAGGTGCGGTAGAAAGGAGGGGCGCCGACGTTCGCGAGCGTCATCTCCCAGTGGGTCGCCCCGCCGTACACCTCCCCCGAGAAGGTGAAGGTGTCATCGGCGGAAGGCGTCCAGTCCGCCCGGAAGCCCGCCCGGGACTGGTACCACTGGTCATCCCCCAGGTCGCCCTCGTCCCGGTTGAGGTACTTGGCGAAGACGCGGTAGGAAAGGTCGTCCCCGGACTTGCCTCCGTAGCGCGCCCCGGCGATCCCGCGCTCCTCCGTCCCGCCGCCCAGCTCCACGTACCCCCCCTGGGTGTCCTTGGCCTTCTTCGTGATGATGTTGATCACCCCGGTGACGGCGTTGGATCCCCACACCGTGGCGCCCGGGCCGCGGATCACCTCGATGCGGTCGACGTCTTCCAGCAGGGTGTCCTGGTACTCCCAGAAGACGCCCGAGAAGAGGGGGTTATAGACGCTCCGGCCGTCGACGAGCACGAGGAGCTTGCTGGCGAACCGGTCGGCGAAACCGCGGGCGCCGATGGCCCACATGCCGGAGTTGATGCGGGCCACCTGCATCCCCGGCGCCATCCGCAGGGCCTCGGCGAAGGAGCGGATGCCCATCCGCCGGAGGTCCTCCCCGCGGATCACGGCGATGGCGGCGGGGGCGTCCATGAGCGACTCGCCCTTCTTCGAGACGCTGGTCACCTCGATCTGGCTGAGCTCCTCGATGCTCAGGTCGGTGAGGTCCCGTTTCTTCTCCTGGGAAGGCTGATCCTGCGGTTTGGCCGGGGGCTGATCCTGGGCCCCGGCAGAGCCGCCCGCCAGGAGCGCCGCCCCCAGGGAGAAGGCGATCCCCAAGAACCATGAAACCCGAGCGATCCGATCTGAATGCATGTCAACCCCCCCGACAAGTCCGTTCAATCGGAATCCGCGACCACCCTCGCGACCTTCAGAAGCTTGGCGCTGATCTTGAGGCCCGCACGCTTCGCCGCGGCCGGATTGGCCTCGATCCGCACCCGCTTCTCCTCGACGAAGAAATTCAACGCCGCCCCCCGGCGCAGGAGCCCCGCCGACTCGCCCACGACCAGCACCGGGGCGTCCTTGAGGGCCTCCCTCACCTTCGCGATCTCCTCCTTCCCGGAGCCGGGGATGAAGAGGATATGGCACTGCTTCAGGCCCTCCACCCCCTCCGCGCCCACCACCGTCAGAATCCGGCCCTGGGCCGTCTTCCCCTTGATCATACGCTCCAGCGCGCCGTCGAAGGGATCCTTCCCGAGCACGCCGATCACGATCGGTGAGCCCTTCTCCTTGAAGGCATCGGCCGGCCACTCGACGTGGATGGCGAAATTGTAGAGGAAGGCCGCCTTGACCTCGTACTCCTTGGCGGAATCCTGGTCTTCAGACGCCGCCGGGAGGCACGAAAGACCCATTGCCAGGATGGAACCCAGCTTCATCCACACCCCCACCGACCGGGACATTCTAACGGAAAGAACCTGAAAAACCAGTGGGAACGTGAATTTCAAGAAGGCGCCCCGGGCAGGATTCACCCCGGCTGGAATCCCGGGCCGCGCGGCTACTTGAGATCGTCCAGGCGGGCCTCCCCCCCGCCGCGCTCCTTGGAGGCCTCCGCCGCCTGCATGAACGCCAGCACCTCCACCATCTCCTCCGCCGAGACCGGCGGGACCCCCGTCCGGAAGAACTTCACCACCTCCACCAGCAGCGGCCTGTAGGAGTGCGGCCCCGGCGCCGCCGAGCGGATCCCCTTCTCCCCGAACGCCGTCGCCCCGTAGTCCCCCTTCCCCTTCCGGATCCCCCGGAACGTCGCCATCCGCCCGTCCTTCCACCGCCCCGTCACCACGTCCGCCTCCGCCGTGTGCCAGTTCCGCACCGACTCGCACCCCGGCCCCATCAGCGCGTACAGCGGCACGCGGGTATTGCTGCGAGCCGGCGATCTCCGATCCCGCGAGTCCGTCCTGCGGCAGATTATTTGAACATCCCGGGGCCATCAGCCGTAGAATAGGATGGACGTTGGCGGGTTGGCGCGACCGGGGTTGTCCGCAACGGACGACCCATGAGGAGAGGAGTTATGGGCAAGAGATCCACGGCTCCAGCGCCCGCGTTCGCTCGCGCATGGGCGGTTCCTTTGGTCACTGGGATCGCACTCCTGGTTTTTCTGGTCGGCGCCGCAGTGATGCGGTGGCGATCCTTGCCCACCAGCCCCCCCCAGGCCTATTAGTCCCGCGGCTAAAGGGCGCCTGCGGGAGAAGGCGAGAGAGCTGGCGCCGCTGGCGAACCTTTACTTCGCGTACGTGGAGGACGAGGCCGCGACCTTGGCCAAAACCGCAGCGCAGGACCTGGACGAAGAAAAGCTCCTGGAATTCAGCCGTCTGGTCGTCTCGGGAAGCGAGGCGCTGGCGGGCGCGTTCCAACGCGAGGTGGAAGGCATCGCTAAGGCCGAGGGGATCGAGTGCGCGCGGGTCCGGGGACTTTTCTGGAAGGAGATCCGGAACATCGCGAGCGACCCGTCCATCCCGATCGTTCGACTGATCCCCAGCGGCGTCTGCCCGATGGGCCTGCGCCTCTTCAACGCCCCACGTCTGGTCCAGCAACAGGGGGCGGGTCCCGAGAAGGCCAAGGAGCGGGCGATCCAGCATCTCCTGGAGGTCCTATCGAAACTGCCCCCGCAGTCCAAGGGGGCGCACGGAATCCGGGAAGCCATCCGGGCCCTGAGGCGGGCAATCCTGCCCTTTGACACGACGCCGGTCGGGATCGCCATCACGTCGCCCTCTGAAGGGACGGTCCTCAACTTCATCCCCGAGATCGCGTTCGAGATGACGGACTCCGGCTCCGGCCCCGACCCGGCCAGCCGGAAGCTCGAGGCCGTCAACACGGGACCCCTTGCCCGGGAGACGACCGATCTGACCGCGTTCACCGAGGTCACGCTGGACGATCAGGTCAGCGGAAGGGTCAAGGTGCGCGCCGCGAGCGTGCCTGGATCAGCTCTGCGGGACGGTTTCATCACCCTTCGGACGTCAGGGACCGACTTCGCGGGCAATCCACCAAGCTCGGCCGCGCGGGACTTCGTGCTCGACCGGCAGGCGCCCGGGATCGCGATCGCCTCGCCGGCGGAGGGAGCGACCTTCGCCACGACCGAGATCCCCCTGGACGCGACCCTCTCCGATGCGGTCTCGGGCATCGATCTCGGGTCCCTCCAGGTCACCCTGAACGGCGGAGACGTCACGAATCTCCTGACGCGGACGCCGGGTCCGCCGAACGCCCTTGGGGCTCCCGCCTCTGTCCAGCTCAGCGGGATTCTTCCCGCGCCGCTCGGACCCAACCAGCTCGTGATCTCGGCCTCCGATCTTGCCGCCAACGCCCTCACGCGGATCGTTGAGTTCGCCGTGATCCCTGGAATTCCGCCGTTCCCGCCGATCGAGGAGATCGGGCTACAGATCGTCTCGGGGAATGGGCAGGAGGGCGCCATCGGGAGGGCCGCGGAATCCAGGCTCGTGGTCCAGGCGAACGACCTGAGGGCGAGCCGGCCGCTGGAAGGTCTCTCGCTCGTATTCATGCCGACCGAGGGGGGAGGGGACATCGCGCGGCCGGCGCCGTTGACGGGTTCCGACGGCCGGACAAGCGTCCACTTCCGCTTCGGCCCGAGGGCGCGCGAGAACAAGGTACGCGTGACGGTGGCGGGATTCCCGGAAGGCCCTCCGGTCGAGTTCACGCTCCAGGGCAAGGAGCCCAGCCTGGCTGCGGTCTTCGCCGGGCCGCCGGGGGAGTTCCAGGGGAGCGCGCTTCAGGGAACGATTCTGGTCCAGGCGAAACGCCATGACGGCCAGCCCCTCCGGGGCGAAGAGGTTCTGCCCGAGTTCATCGACTCCGAGGGGAATCCCGTGGCCGATCCCGACAGGCTCGGACAATTCCATCCGCGTTTCGGAGTCACCGGCGACGACGGAAAGGCTCGGTTCGCCTTCGAGATCGCCCGCGGCGCGCCGTTGGGGGCCATCCGTTTCCGCTTCACCCTGCCGGACTTCCGGGATGCGGGGGGCAAGCCGATCTCGGGCGGGGCCCAGCAGGTGTCGGTCCACGACCCGAAGGACAGGGACACGGGCATCTACGGGGGCCTGGGGCAGGGGCAGATCGTCCTTCCCGGCCAGTTCACGCCGAAGAAGCT
>CAYNDR010000361.1:0-6594 GCA_964395295.1 uncultured Planctomycetales bacterium | reverse complement strand
CCTGGAGACCTGGCGCGAGGAGGCCGCGCTCTTCACGTGGCTGTGCACCTTCTGCCGCCACGAGATGGGCGGGTAGTACCGGCGGAACCGGGGGGCGCCGCCGGCGATGCGGCTCCCCGAGGACCTCGCGGACGTGCGGGCGGCGATGGAGTCCCTCGCGGCGGCGGGAGGGGGCCCCGAGCAGTCCCTGCGCCGGAAGGAGCTGATGCGGCTGGTTCGCGTGGCGCTGGACCACCTGCCGCCGCACTACGGGGATGCGCTGGAGTGGAAATACCTGGACGGGCTGAGCGTCACGGAGATCGGGGGACGGCTCGAGATCGGGACGAAGGCGGCCGAGTCCATGCTGACCCGCGCGCGGGATGCGTTCCGGGACGCCTTCGCCGCCCTGTGCGGCGGGCGGACCGCCGCCGAGGCGGAAGCGATGGGGGAGTGAAATGCCATGGGTGAACTCCGAGCGGGCGATTCGCGCGAGCCGGACGAGGACCGTCTGGCCCTGCTGATCCGCGCGGCCGGGCGCCGGCCCGCGGTGCCGGCGGAACGCGAGGCGCGCGTCAAGGCGGCCGTCCGCGCAAGCTGGCGCGAGGGGATCGGCCGGAGGGCTTCCGGGGCGCGCGGGCTCGTGTGGCTCGCGGCCGGTGCCGCCGCGGCGGTGGCGGCGGCTGTCGCCGGGTGGGCCTGGCTCCGGCCTTCGATCCCGGCCGCAGCGATCGCCCGCCTGGAGGACGCCACGGGCGGGGTGCGCATCGAAGGTCCGTCGGGCGGGGGCGGCGGGCTGGGGGCGGGACAGACGGTCGTGACCCCGGCGGGGGCGCGCGCGTCCCTTCGCCTGGGGAACGGCCCATCGGTCCGGCTGGACGCCGGGACGCGCCTGCGGCTGGACGCGGCGGAGGCGGTGTCCCTGGAGTCCGGGGCGGTCTTCGTGAACCGGGAATCCTCCGCCCAGTCGCGCGTGGAGGTCCGCACGAAGCTGGGCTCGGTGCGGGAGGATGGGACGCAGTTCGAGGTGCGGCTGTCCGGCGGGAAGCTCCGCGTGCGCGTGCGGGAGGGCCGGGTCACCTTGACGCGCGATGGCCGGACGGACCGAGCCCTCGCCGGAGAGGAGTTGACCGCGTCCGCCGGCGGCCCGGTGATCCGCGGTTCGGTTTTGCCGGGCGACCCGGGCTGGGAGTGGGTGGGGGCGGCCGCGCCGAAGGCGCCGGCCGCCGCGCCGCAGGCCGGCGTCGTCAGCCACATCAAGGTGGTTTCGGACAAGGTCCCGGACGTGTCCACGATCGAGGCCTGGAAGCGCGCGACGATCAAGGAAGGCATGAGCGACGCCGAGAAGGGGGCCGCGATCTGGCGGAGCGTCTACACGTGGCGGCACCAGGACATCCCGCCCAACGAACTGCGCCACGAAGGCTGTGTCCATGACCCGATCCGCGTCTTCAACGTCTACGGCTACGGGATGTGCTGCTGCGCGGCGGCGGGCGTCGAGGCGCTGGCGCGGTACTGCGGCCTGGAGGCGCGCGGGCGGATCATCTTCGCCCACAGCGTTCCGGAGGTCCGGTGGGACGGGAAGTGGCATCTCGTGGACTCGTCGCTGATCTGCTATTTCCCCGACGCCCAGGGGCAGTGGCTGGGCGTGGACGAGATGATCGCCGGGATCGCGGACTGGTATGGGAAGAACCCGGCCTACCGGAAGAACGACGGGAAGCTCCGCGAGTTCATGAGCCGCGGCGGCTGGAGGAAAGGCCCCGAAGTCCTGTCGCGCTGTCCCACCTACGACGACAACGGCTGGCTGCCGGCCGCGACACACGGGTGGTACTCGACGATGCAGGAGTACGACTGCAAGCCGGAGCAGGTCTACGAGTACGGGACCACGCTGGGGTACGAGTTGAACATCGAACTGCGCCGGGGCGAGCGCATCACGCGGAACTGGTCCAACCGCGGCCTCCACGTGAACATGGAAGGCGGCGGCGGGGCGCCGGGGTGCCTGAACGGCAAGGTCGGGGCCGGAGACCTGCGCTACAGCCCCAAGCTCGGCGATCTCGCCCCCGGGCGCATCGGGAACGGGACGCAGGAGTATGACGTGCCGCTGGCCGACGGATCGTTCCGTCACGGCGCGATATCGGCGGAGAACCTGGCCTGTACCGCCGAGGACAAGGCGGGGCCGGCCCTGCACGTGAAGGACCCCGCCCAGGCGGGGATCTACGCCGTCCGGATGCCGACCAGCTACATCTATCTGGGGGGTCAGCTGACGTGCGCGGCCGTGGTGGGGGAAGGGGGAGGCATCAAGGTCTCCTTCTCGGACAACCACGGCCTGGACTGGAAGGATGTCGCCGGATTCGAGAAGTCCGGCGAGCAGAAGGTGGACCTGAAGCCCTTCGTCTACCGCCGCACGGACTACCGCCTCCGGTTCGAGCTTTCCGGCAAAGGCACGGGCCTGGAGGCCCTGCGGATCGCCCACGACATCCAGCATTCCCAGCGCGCGCTCCCGGCGCTGGCCGAGGGGGAGAACCGGATCGCCTTCAGCGCCGGCGCGCCGGAGTCCACCATCACGGTGGAGACGGCGAGCTCCCACATGGAGCGGAAGGACAGACAGCAGGTCCTGCCGCAGGATTACCGCGTGAAGCTCGAAGGGATTGAGCCGCAATACTTCAAAGTCGGCGGGACGGGCCAGGGCATGGTGACCATCCCGATCGCGACGCCCGGGGAGATGACGCGCCTGCGCTTCGGCGGCCAATACCGCGCGCGCGACAAGGCGGACGGATGGGACCTGCTCGTCTCCTTCGACGACGGAAAGACGTTCCGGAAGGCCGGCCGGTTCGAGGGCCCGACGGCGGGCTTCTGCAAATACGTCACCGTCGGGGACGTCCCGGCGGGGACGCGCAGTGCTTTGGTGCGTTTCGCCGGCCAGCAGAGGAACACGACCTGCCTGTTCCAGGTCCGGATCGATGCCGACTACAGGCAGGCTTCCGGCGGCTTCGCCCCCGTCAAGATCACCTACGCCTGGGAGGAGAACGGGCAGGAGCGGAAGGATGTCCACGTGGCCAGGGCGGCGGAGGAGGCCTACACCCTCCGTTGCGCCGCCAGGCCGCTGATGAAGTCCATCGTGCTGGAACGGGCCGAGTGAGACGGGAGAGGATCCCCGTCAGGCCCGGAGGGCGGCCAGGATGCCCGCGCCGAAGGCCTCGACGCGCCAGCGGCGGATGCCGGGGACGGCGGCGAGCTTCTCGGGGCTGTCCGGCCGTTCGTCCGCGATCCGGTCGATGAGGCGCTGGGGGAGGACGAGGCCGGGATCGAGGCCGGCCTCCCGCGAGGCCCCGATGCGCCAGGCCTTCAGGCGGCCCCGGCGGGCGGCCCCCCCGCGGACGAACACGGCCTCGCCGCGGGGGAGGGGCGCCGGGAGACGGCTATCGGGCATCGCCTCGCCCCGTCGGATCGCCTGGAAGATATCCTCCGCGTGGTTCTGCCGGAGCCGCCTGGAGAATCCCTTGAGCCGGTCGAGGGCCTCCCGATCCTTCGGCCGCGCGGTGGCCAGGGTCACGAGGCCCCTTTCGTCGAGGAGCATGAAGGGGGCCATGTCCCTCCTGCGGGCCAGGTCCTCCCGGAGCCGGACGAGTTCCAGGAGGATGCCCTGCTCGCGGCGGCTGAGGTCCCGGTGGCCCTTGATGTCCCGGAGATCCGTGGGCTGGCGGGCCTCCGTGGGAGGGATCCGCGCGAGGGCCTCGCACTCCTCCGCCGCCCACGCCTCCCGGTTCCTCGCGCGCAGTTCGGCGCGGAGCCGGTCGCGCAGGGCCAGGAGGTGGGCCACGTCATCCGCGGCGTAGCGCTCGTGCGCGGGGGAGAGGGGCCGGCGGCACCAGTCGCAGCGCTGGATGTCCTTGGGCTTGACGAGGTGGACCCCGACCTCCTCCTTGAGGAGCGTGTCGAGGCCCATGCGGGTCCGCCCGCAGAACTGCGCGGCGACCGCGGTGTCGAAGATCGAGGCGAACTCGAGGGAGAAGTCGCGCTTCAGGTCGGCGACGTCGTTCCCGGCGTCGTGGAAGACCTTCTCGACGCGCGGGTCCGCCATCACCGGCCCCAGGGCCGATAGGTCCGGGAGGGCCATGGGATCGACGAGGAACGCGCGCCCGTCCGGATCCGCGACCTGGAGGAGCCCGACCCGGATGTGATAGCGGAAGAAGTTGTTGGATTCGGTGTCGATCGCGAAGGCGGCCGCCCCCGCCAGCGAGCGGGCGAGCTCGCCCAGCTCCCCGGGCGTGCGGATCCAGCGGGCGGGATTTCCGATGGGGGCCAAGGATAGGGGGGCGGGGAGGCGGTGTCAAGGCCGCCGCCGGCCGATTTTTGTAACGGCCGGCCCTCCCGCGGCCTACATTACTTCCAGATGGCCTCCGCCGCCGGCTTCGAGCGAATCCTCCGGGAGACGCAGTCCGCCGTCCGGGCCTACATCGCCGGCCTCGGCGTCCCCCCGGACGACGTGGACGACGTGGCCCAGGAGGTCTACCTGGAGTTCCACAAGGGCGGCGCGGCCGCGCCCGAGGGCGTGGAGCCCGCCCGGTGGCTCAAGGGCATCGCGCGCAACCTCTGCATGGACCGTTTCCGCCGCGCCCGGCGGCGGGAGGAGCGGCGCCTCGACGCGCTGGCGGCCCTCCTCGACCGCGCCCAGACGGCCTGCGCCCGGGCGCAGGAGGCCGCGGACGCGCCGGAGGCCCTCGACGGATGCCTGGAGCACCTCCCTCCCACCTCCCGGCAGGCGGTCACCCTGCGCTACGCGCACAGCATGACCTCCTCCGCCATCGGCCGCCGGCTGGGCATGAGCGCGGAGGCGGTCCGCGTCCTCCTCTTCCGCGTCCGCGCGTCCCTGCGGGACTGCCTGGTGAGCCGCCTCGCCGGGGAGGGACGGCCGTGAGCGAGGACCTCCTGGCCCGCCTGGTCGAGGAACGCGCCGGGCTGACGGACGAGGAGTTCGCCGCCGTCCTCCGCGAGGCGGGCGAGGACCCCGACCTGGCCGCGGAGATCAAGGATCAGTTCCTGCTGGACGACCTCCTCTCGCGGAAGTTCGACGCCGGCCGCGCCGACTTTCCCGCCCAGGCGGCCGAGAGGATCCGGGCCGCCGCCACGGGGGAGGAGTTCTGCCGGTCCACGCTCGACGCGGTGCGGCTCTCCCGGTGGCGGTTCGGGAGATGGGAGACGGCGGCCGCGGCGGTCCTGGTGGCGGCCCTGGTCCTTCTGCTCCTCCCGAGGGGAGGCCCGCCGGCCCCCGAGCCCCAGCCTGCGGCCCCCGCGCCGGAGATCCACGGCCTCCGGGGCGAGTACTTCCAGCAGAAGGACCTGGCGGCCCCGATCCACGCCCGCGTGGATTCGCGGCTCGACTTCCGGTGGGAGCCCGGCGTGGGCCCCGCCCCGGGCGTGGGGGACGTCTTCTCGGTTCGCTGGACGGGCTGGATCCTCCCGAGATATTCCGGGGAGTACACGTTCCGGACCCGCAACGACGACGGCGTCCGCCTGTGGATCGACGGGAGGCTCGTGATCGACGACTGGAACCACCGGCCGTTCGTCGCGGGGAACGTGGGCCGCGTCCTCCTCGAGGGGGGGCGGGCGTGCCCGATCCGGGTGGAATACTTCGACGACGGGAACCTGGGGCTCCTTCAGCTTTTCTGGTCGAGCGCCCGCCAGCCGGAGGAGATCGTCCCCCCGGTCTGCCTGCGGCCGGATTGAACCGGAGGAATGGATTGATCACCTGCGTGCTCGGGGCCCTCCTGGCCCTCCAGAACGGCGACGACTTCACGGTCGTCTCCGGTCCCGCCTCGCCTCGCGTGGCCTACGACCTGGACCGGACCGCGGAAGGCCTGCGGCTCGCGGTCGAAGTCGGCACGTTTGCGCCGGAGGGGAAGGTCTCGGTCTCCGCGGGCCTGGCCGCGGCGAAGAAGGTCGTCCTCACCGAGCGCGACGCGAAGGCCGAGCCCGGCGGGGGCGCGGTCCGCTTCCGCTTCACGGTCCCCGCCGCGTCCCTCGCGGCGAAGCCCGAGGACTGGAACCGACTGCGGTTCGCGCTGGCCGTGGCCTGGGGCGGGGGCCCCCTCGGCCAGGACCGTCAGCGCGAGAGGTTCCGCCACCTGGGCGCGCGGGCGCCCCACGCCGGGCTCTCGCCCGACGAGGCCGACTGGGCGCCGCTCGACCTCGCGGAGTACGAGGCCGCGCGCGCCGACCGGCGCAACCGCGTGTGGATCGAGATGCGCCAGCCCATGGACGGGAAGGCCTCGGTGGTCGTCGATGACGAAACGGGGCGCCGCGTCCGGAACCTGATCGCGGGCCGTCCCTTCGCCGCGGGCGCGCACCGCGTGGAGTGGGACGGCCTCGACGACGCCGGCCAGGTGGCCCCCCCGGGCGCGTACCGCTGGAAGTCCGCCCATCATCCCGGCATCGTGCCCGAGTACCTCTTCTCGTTCGGCAACGACGGCAATCCCGGGTGGCGGACCGGCTCCGGCACCGACATGTGGGGGCCGGACCACAGCGTGCTCCTGGCGGCGGCCGCGGGGGCCGAGTGGACGTTCATGGGCGGCTCGTGCGCCGAGTCGGGCTACGCCATCGTGGCGGTGGACGCGGAGGGCG
>CAYNDR010000360.1:0-6598 GCA_964395295.1 uncultured Planctomycetales bacterium | reverse complement strand
GACGGGGATGGTTCGCCGCTATCGAACAAGTGGTGCCCCGACCGCTACTCTGGGCGCTTCCCTTACCCCTTGGGCGCCAAGGGGAACGTACGAACGATCGACCTCGAAGACCCCTATTTCTTCACGTGGCAGGATCGCAAGGTCGACATCACGTGGGGGAATCGCCCTCCCCTCCTGGCCGGCCAACGGCCCGTCACGCGGCGGCAGCTCGAGGCGTACAAGAACCACACCCAGCGTATCTCCCCGCTTGAGGCGGCGCGCCGGTACCAGACGGAACTGGCCCGGCCGGGCGTCCGCACCAAGGTCCTAGCGGCGCAGCGGCTCGGCGTCTCGTACGTCCGGTTCGTCCAGACGCTGAGCCTTCTCGAGCTCGACCCCCAGATCATCGAATTCCTGGACACCCATTCCACCGATCCCGTCGTCGCGGCGACGTTCACCGAACGCCGGCTGCGGGACCTGATGGCGGCGGGCTCGGAGGAAGACGAGTGGGCCCGATTCCAGGAGATCCTTGAGAAAGCGAGGTCTAAGTCGGCCGTGTGGACGACGCTCGGCCCTCTGGACAAACAGAAGTAGTCGCGGTCGCGATCCTGGCCCTATCGTGGGCCGGGGTCGGGCCGCCCGGCCGCCCCGTGCGCGGGGCGATCGAGCGGTCCGTGCTCTTTGAAAATGAGGCGAGTACCACGCTGCGCGGGGATACGGGGCGTTCTCCCGGCGCGGCAGGGTCGGGGCCGTTGGCGCGGCAGGGTCGATCGGGATGGAAAGCAGCTGCTTTCCAAGACCGATCGGCCGGGCCGCGGCGGACCCCAGCGGGGTCGGACTCGCGGAACGAGTCCGGGCCCCGACCCTGCCGCGCCTGTCCTACTACCCTTTTCCCTTTTCTCCCTTTCACCCTTTGCCCCCTCCCCACCCCACCACCCAAGACCAGACGACTTGTACCACCTCGTCCGGGAGCTTGGTGGCAGGGGGCGCAGCGGGGGCGCTCACACGGCGGCCGGACCGATGCGCCCCGGCCGCCCGGAGGCCTGGTCCCCAGGCCCCGCAAAGAAACGGGATCGCGCGCGGTCCCGAGGGGACGGTGGAGCGTGCACGAAACGGCGCCGGAGGCGCGGTTTCGTGGCCACGCCCACGGTTTTCCGGCACCTCCCGACCGAAAAGGTGCCGGTTTCACGGGATTCCCGCGAGGGAATCCAGCTCTGAACAACAAAATCGCGCGAAAAACGAGGGGTGCGTCGGGTGGTGAATGCAGAGATGGTGCAAACCGACCCTGCGGGGTCGAAGGGGGATCACATGCTTTCGGCGATGAAGAAGGACCTGCACGACCGGCTCTGGAACGCCCAGGAGCGGTGGTTCGCCATGCGGGACCAGGGCTGGACCAAACATGAGGTCAAAATGGCCGGAATTCGCCAGTGCGGGGATCCCAATCTCAAAATGCGTTCCATTCTCTTCACCGGCCGGAGCCGCGTGACGTACGAGCGCGTCCTCAAGGGCTTCCTCGACTTTGCCCACGCCAAGTTCGGCGTCCAGCGCCTCGACGACATCGACACCCCGCACGCCAAGGCGTTCCTCGACGACGCCCTCCAGAGGGGCCTCGCGTCGAAGACCCTGCACACCTATCGCAGCGCCCTGGCAAAGGCGTTCGCTCTCGTGGGCAAGACGGCATCCGGCGTTTCGCTCTCCCGGAAGTATGGGGCCAAGATTCGGGAGCTGGTCGCCGCCGGGGCGGTCCCCGGGCCCGAGCGGGCAATCCCCTCCCCTGAGGTCGTCGAGCGGGCCATCGCGATCCTCAGGGGGTGGGACACCCGCCACCACGAACGGACGGGCCATCCCCGGGCCTACCACCTGGCCGCTCGGCTCCAACTTGAGACCGCCGCCCGCAGTGTCTCATCCACGACGCGGATCACGATCGAGGTCCTCCTGGACGGGAACCGGATCGAGCTGGTGGGTAAAGGCGGGAAGCGTCTGGTGGCAGAAATCTCACCGGATCTCCACGCCGAGCTCCGCGAATACCTCCACGCCTGCCCCGGTGTTCTGGCCGACCGCAATGGCTATCGGACGGCCTGGCGCCGGGCGATCCTGGCCGCCGGGGGTCGGATCACGGGGACCCACGGTCTGCGGCGGCTCTCTGCCCAGGACTTCTACCGGGACGAATACCATCGGCGGCTGGCCGCCGGTGCCTCCCCCGCTGAGGCGCGCCGGGAAGCCCGCGCCGAAGCCGTCGAACGGCTGGGGCACAGCCGGAACCGAACCGATCAGGCCGCGTGTTACCTGGGTGGCGCGGCATAATCTGTGCCGTGGTTCGGCGTCCAATAACGAGGTGTTTGCGAATATGAAGGTCTTCCCGCCGGCGAAGGACAATCGGTATGGGCCTATTCAATCCCGCGCCGTTTGCCCTATCCGTCATCAGGAGGTGCAGCGACTCCGTTTGCGTCTCCATGATCGCCAAGGCCTTGCCCGGGTGGCCGGCCCCCAGAACAGGGTTCCGGCGGCGCTGCCGAAGCTCCGCCATGCCCGGGATCAGCCACGCTCATGGCCCCTGATCCGCCGAATCGAGAACCTCGCGCACCTTGGGAAGCAAGGATTCGGCCGTGAAGGGCTTGGAGAGGAAATGGCCCCCCTTTCCCGCAAAGCCATTGGCCTGAAGGACCCGATCCGTATATCCTGACATGAAGAGCACCTTGATCCCCTTCCGCCGGCCCGTCGCGTGCAGGGCGAGCTCGCCCCCGCCCATCACCGGCAGGACCGAGTCCGTCAACAGGAGATGGATCGGCCCGGGATGCCCCTCCAGGATCCCCATCGCCGCGTCCCCGTCCGCCGCCTCCAGCACCGTGTAGCCCGCCCCGGCCAGGATGGCCCCGGCGAGCTTCCGCACGGGCGGCGAGTCTTCCACCAGAAGAACCGTCTCCGTCCCTCGTCGGCGCGTCGCCGGAGGACGTTCCGCCTGGGCGGCCTCGGCACCCTTCTCCACGCGGGGGAAGTAGATCTTGAAGGTCGTCCCTTGGCCCACCTCGCTTGTGACCCGGACGCAGCCTCCAGCCTGCCTGATGATCCCATGGACGGTCGCCAGCCCCAGCCCCGTCCCCTTCCCCGGCTCCTTGGTCGTGAAGAACGGCTCGAAGAGGTGGGACTGCGTCTCGGCATCCATCCCCACTCCCGTGTCGCTCAAGGCGAGGACCACGTAAGGTCCCGGCTTGACTCCCATGCCTTCGCCCGCATGGGCATCGTCCAGATCGATGTTCGCCGTCCTGATCGCCAGCCTCCCTCCCTGAGGCATGGCGTCCCGGGCGTTCACCACGAGGTTCACGATCACCTGCTCGATCTGCCCGGGGTCCGCCTGGATGCACCCCAGACCGGGCTCCGTGGCGTTCGCGACCTCGACGTCCTCGCCGATGAGCCGGCCGATCATCTTCCCCATGTTGGAAACGACCGCGTTGAGGTCCACCGGCACCGGCTTGACAACCTGCTTCCGGCTGAAAGCCAGGAGCTGATGGGTGAGCGATGCGGCCCGTTCGCCTGATCCCGCGATCTCCTCGACCGGCCCGCGGTTTGGGTCGTCCGATTTCATCTTCGACAGGAGGATCTCCGAGTAACCGTTGATGACCGTCAGGATGTTGTTGAAGTCATGGGCCACGCCTCCCGCCAGCCGGCCCACGGCCTCCAGCTTCTGCGCTTGCCGGAGCTGCGCCTCCGTCTCCGCCAGTCTCTTCCTGGCGACCATCCTTTCCGTGATGTCCCGGTTCGTCGCCCGGCGACCCCGCCGTTTCCCCTCGCAGAAGACCGGCACGCACCGGTGCCCGATCCACTTCTCCCCTCCCGACTTCGTGACGATGCGGTAGTCCACGCCGCACGGCTCGTCCGTCCGCCTCGTCTCCTCCTCGTGCGCCGCCACGGCGGGAAGATCCTCCGGGCGGACGATCCTCCGCATGAGATCCCGGTCGCGCTTGAACTCCTCGACGGAATATCCCGTGATCCGCTCGCACGACGGGGACATGTAGAGGAGATTCCTGTCCTCATCCGTCCAATACTCCCAGTCGTAGGCGAAGTCCGCCACGATGCGCAGCGTCTCGGCGTTCTCCTTCAGCGCGCTCACGGACTTGTCCCTCTCCGCCTCGAGGTCCATCCCGCGCAGCGCGAAGGCGATGT
The DNA here is from genome assembly GCA_964395295.1 of uncultured Planctomycetales bacterium. Taxonomy (GTDB): domain Bacteria; phylum Planctomycetota; class MHYJ01; order MHYJ01; family JACPRB01; genus CAYNDR01. Next base: position 2,458 of record CAYNDR010000360.1, on the reverse strand, counting down.
CCCCCGCCGCCTCGTTGAGGAGATTCTGCTCCTCAGGATCATCCCCCATCCCTCTCGGCAGGCAGGCCACCAGGAAGCCGTAGACCTTGCGATCCTGTTCGAGCCGGACGGCCAGCACGTCCCGCTCGCCCTCCGGGCTCAGGGCCCCCGGGCACCCCGCGCAGGACTGTTCCGGATTGATCCGCAGCACGATCTCGCGGCTTTCCAGGGCTCGGCCCGCGCAGTCCGGCAACTCCCCGCGCGACAGAAACTCCCGCAGCGCCGGGAGCTTCCGTCCCGCCCCCGCGTGCATCGTCACCCTCCGGCCGGACCCCTCGGTCAGGCCGATCACGACGGAATGGAATCCCCGGGCCTCCACGAGGAAATCGCACGCCTGCCGGATCAGACGATCCCTGTCCTTCTCCCTCGTGATGAGCTGGTTGACGCTGCGGATGCCGCGGAGGACGGCGTTCAAGTGCGTGATCCGGGCTTCGGACCTCTTCCGCTCGGTGACGTCGCTGATGATGTGGACGGAGCCCGTGACGGAGCCGTTCCCATTCCTCACCGGGTCCACCGAGACCTCGAGCTGCCGGTTTCCATGGGCCATCGCCAGGGTCTCCCTCTTGCCCGATTTCACCACCCGCAGGTGGGGGCAGTCCTCGACGGGGCCCGAAGTGCCGTGCATGACCTTCCAGCAGCACCGCCCGAGCATCTCCTCGCGCGGCTTCCCGGTGAGCTCGCAGGCCGCCCGGTTGCAGTTCCGGATCCTCTGCTTGGCGTCGAGCAGGAACACGGCCTCGTTCATGGAGTCGAAGGTCGTCTGCCATTGCTGGGCCGCCCGCTCGATCTCCTCTTCCGACCGTTTCCGGCTGAGGGCCACGCCGATGTTCCCCGCGATCCTCTCGAAGAACGCGATCAAGGCGGACGAGAACATGTTCCGCCGGTGGTCGTTGAGCTGAAGAAGCCCGAGGATCCCCCTGTGGGACCTCAACGGGACCAGGGCGACGGACTCGTAACCGGCGATGTTGCAGTAGTTCCGGGTCCTGGCTTGGCGGTCCTTCTCCGTCGTGGACGCCAAGAGGTCGGTCGTGCTGTTCGTCCAGAAGCTGCCCCCCTCGCTGAAGAACGGCAGCGACGGATTGACCCTTCCCCGAATGATGTTCCCGCACATGCACTCCAGGACGGGAAGCCCTTCCTTGTCCAGCAGCACGTTCCCCGCCGCGTCCCGGGCGCAGAGGAAATTCTCCTTCCGGATGAAGTCCTGCGGGAATCCGTTAGACTCGTAGTAGGGATAATCCTCGCGCTCCTTCAGCCGAAGCCCGACCGCCTCCATGCCGGTGAAGGCCTTCAGCAGCAGGAGGATGTCCCGGACCACATCGACCTCCCGGCTCGCCTGGTTGAGGAGTTCGAGGATCTGGGCCGTGAGGTTCTGCTGTGCCACGGTCTGCTGGAGGTCGGCGCCGGAGGGCTCCCGCGCGGCGGCCTTCCGCCTCAGGGCCGCGAGTTCCTCGAGGAGCTGCTGCTTTGATTTATCCTCGTCTTGCATCGGGGCGGCTCCTTGGGAATAGGGTCATCCAAGTCCAATCCGTGGCGCAGACGAGCGGTCCACCCGCCTGCATCCTGTTGCGGACGGAGTTGAAGACGGCCGGAGGATGGTTATAAAACATATCGCCGAATGCGGGGTTCGGGTTGTGGAGAACCGCTACGGTCTCCCTCGCCGACACGGTCCGGGCGACGCCGCGTACCCACCGCCAGCCACTTGCGACCGGGCTGTCCATAGCTCCAGACAGACCTCGACCTTTACCAACCCCGGTCGCATCCTTCCTCCCCTATTCCCCCCACGTTAAAAGTATATTCCGCGATTGTAGAATCCGCAAGTCGCAGGCCTGACTTTGCCGTGCCCCGCCGAGTCGGGCCGTCCATGCCGCGAGGACCGATCTTCCCCTCGGCAGAGGGCATCGGGTAGCGATGCACCCGGCCGACTCCACGCCCGACGTTCTTCCCTCCGAGTTCATTTAAGACCCATTTCTTGACGGCCGATGGAACTCAAAAGAGAATGCATCCGGAGACGCGACCGGGGTAGAAGGGGCCGCCTGAAGGCACATCCCGCTCCACGACCGTGCGGCCCCCTGGGGTTCTTGCACTCCATCTCTCCCCGTCCGCCCTTTGGTCTCGGATTCGGCCCCGGGTGCCGGTTCAGGCGACTGCCTGACACCCCTAGGGGGGTAGCGTGCCACCAGGCACGCCGACCGGGGGGTAGTCGCTGCACGTGGCCGGTGCCCGGGCCTTTTTATGGTTTATTCGCCTACTACCCTCGGGTCAAGGCGCTCGACGGCGCGGCCCCCCCCTGTCGATCCCAAAGCCATGTTCAATGCAAATTCCCGCGACAACAAAGGCTTCGCGGTGGCATACTTGATGCAATACCATGGAGGAGAGCGATGCCCCTTGACCTGCAACCCGGCATGGCCGTTCCCATCCC
>CAYNDR010000359.1:0-6603 GCA_964395295.1 uncultured Planctomycetales bacterium | reverse complement strand
GGGCGCGCTCGCCGAGGAGGAGGCGCGCCTCCGCGCGGAGCTCGAGGCCCGGGCAGAGGCCCGGGCGGAGGCGCGGCGGCTCGTGGAGGAGGAGGCCGCGCGCCATGCGCGGCTCTCTTCCGAGCTGGCCTCGCTGGAGTCCGAGGAAGGGTACCTGGCCCGGTCGGCCGAGCAGGCCGAGGCCCGGTGCCGGGAGCTGGAGGGAGAGATCCGGGGGGTCGATGCCGAGCGCGCCCAGCAGGAGGCCCGGGCGCAGGATCTGGACCGGCGCGCGGCGGAGGAGGGCCGGCAGAAGGCGGAGATCGAGGCGCAGGCGGGCGTGCGGGCCGCGGAGGCCGAGGAGATCCGGCTCCGGCTCGAGGACGCCGCGCGGGAGTGCGCCCGGACCGCGGAGGACCTGGAGGCCCGCAAGGCCGAGGCGCTGGAGCTGGCCCACAAGGAGGCGACGTACCGGAACGAGCGGGACCGGATCGAGAAGGACCATGCGGAGATCGAGGCACGCCTCGCCGCGGACCGCCGGCGCGCCGCGGAGGTCGAGGCGGAGCTGGGAGACCTCCGGGCGAGGCTCTCCGCCGCCGCGGAGGCCCGGGCCGCCGTCGAGCGGGAGATCGCCGACTTCAAGGGCCGCCTGGAGGTCGAGGAGGCGGAGAAGGACCGCCTCCGGGAGGAGCGCGAGCGGCTGGACGGGGAACTGCTCAAGCTGAGGCAAGGCAAGGACCAGGGCGTGGCCCGGCGGGAGACCCTGCGGGACCTGGAGGAGCAGTTCGAGGGCCTCGAGTCGGGGGCCCGGGCGCTCCTGCGCGAGCGGCTGGACGGGGTCCTGGGGACGGTGGCGGACTTCCTCCGCGCGGCGCCCGAGCGCGTGGCGGCCGTGGAAGGGGCGCTCGGCGAATGGGCCGGGGCCGTGGTCTGCGGGACGGGGGAGCAGGCGGGCCGGGCGGCGGAGTGGATCCGCCAGCAGGGCCTGGGGCGGACGATGGTCCTCTCGCTGGACGAGTGCCGCGCGGAGGCCCTGCCGGAGGACGAGCTGGCGGCGGGGGGAGTCCTGGCGCGCGCGGACGCCTGGGTGGAGGCCGACGAGGCCTGCCGGGGGATGGCCCGGGCCCTGTTGGGGCGCACGCTCGTGGTCCAGGACTTCTCCACGGCCCAGGAGATCCGGAAGGCGGGCCTCACCGACCTTCCGCTGGTGACGCCGGAGGGCGACCTCTTCGACCGGCCGGGGATGCTGGTCACGGCGGGCGCCAAGACCGCCATGGGGCTCATCTCCCGGAAGGCGGAGCTCCGCCGGCTGGAGGAGGAGATCGGGCAATACATGGCCCTCATCGAGGACCGCGAGCGGAGGCGGCGGGAGGCGGACCAGCGCCTCAAGGTGGCCGACGAGAAGATGAAGCTCATCCGCCAGCGGATCTACGAGATGACCGTGGGGCTGAGCGAGGCGGTCGAGCAGGCCAAGCAGATGTCGATGCGGGAGCAGGCCCTGGCGGGGGAGCGGGAGACCCTGGAGGGCGAGGCGGCGGCGATGGGCTGGCAGGCCGAGGCGCTGGCCGGGCGCTCCGCGAAGCTGGAGTCGCTCCTGGCCCAGCTGGCATGGCTGAAGGGCCAGGTGGAGGTCGAGATCGCCGTCCTGGGGGAGACGCTGAGGAAGTACGAGGCGGGGCGGGACCGGCTCAAGGAGGACCTGGACCGGGTCCGCATGGAGTGCGTCAAGGCGAACGAGCAGAAGCTGGCCGTGGAGAAGCGGCTGGAGATGCTGGAGGGGAGCCGCGCGGAGGCGGCCCAGGCGCTGGAGCGGCTGGGGGCGCGCCGGGCGGAGTCGGCCGCGAAGCTGGAGGCCGCGGGGGCCGAGGTGCGCCGGATCGCCGGGGAGCGCGAGGATCTGGGCCGCCGGGCGGCGGAGGCGCGCGAACGCGCGGCGGGGGCCGCGCGGAGGCGCGAGGAGCTGGAGGCCGCCAGCGAGGCGGCGCGGGCCGAGGTGGGCCGCGTGGAGGCCGAACTGGGGCCGCGCCTGGAGGAGGCGGGCCGCCTGAGGACCGAGGAGGAGGTCCACCGCGTGAAGGTCGAGGCCATGGCCCAGAAGGCCCGCGAGGAGCTCGACGCGGACCTGTCCGCCGCGGCCTCCCCGGCGCCGGCGGAGGAGGTCCCGGACTGGGAGGCCGAGGCCCGCGAGGTCGAGGATCTCCGGGCCAGGATCATGGGGTTCGGGGCGGTCAACACGGCCGCGCTGGACGAGCTCAAGGAGCTGGAGGACCGCGAGAAGTTCATGGCCGCGCAGAAGGAGGACCTGGAGAAGTCCAAGGGCCAGCTCGAGGACCTGATCCGCCAGCTCAACAAGGAGTCGCGGGAGCTCTTCGACAAGACGATCGAGTTCGTGCGCGAGCAGTTCAACACGATCTTCCGGAAGATCTTCGGGGGCGGGAAGGCGGACATCATCGTGGAGCAGGCCGAGGGGGTGGACCCGATGGAGCAGGGCCTGGAGATCATGGCCCGGCCGCCGCAGAAGGAGCTCACGTCGATCTCGCTCCTCTCCGGCGGCGAGCGGTCGCTCACGGCGATCGCGCTGGTGATGGCGCTCTTCAAGGCCAACCCGAGCCCCTTCTGCCTCCTGGACGAGGCCGACGCGGCGCTGGACGAGAAGAACGTGGGGCGCTACGCGGGGCTGATCCACGAGTTCGCCTCGGAGACCCAGTTCATCGTGATCACGCACAACAAGCGGACGATGGCCGTGTGCGACGCCCTGTACGGGGTCACGATGGAGCGGCCGGGGGTCTCCAAGAAGGTGAGCGTGAGCCTCTCCGGGGACGGGAACCTGGACCTCCTGAAGCCCAAGGGGGGAGCCGTCCCGGTCCCGCCGGCGGCCCCGGCGCCGGAGCCCGTGGCGGCCGCCGCGGCCGCGCCGGCCTAAAGCTTCTTGCCCTCCCCGGGGTCGTCTGCTATAGTGCGCGCCGCCGTGGAACGCACTTTCTGCCTGATCAAGCCGGACGGCGTACAGCGCCGGCTGGTCGGCAGGATCGTGAGCCGGATCGAGGACAAGGGTCTCCGGATCGTGGGGATGAAGCTCGTCCGGGTGACTCCCTCCCAGGCGGCCGATCTGTACTCCCAGCACAAGGGGGAGAGGTTCTACGGGAGGCTGGTCCGGTTCGTGGCCTCCTCGCCCGCGGTGGCGATGGCCATCGAGGGGCACCGGGCGGCGGCCGTGGTGCGGAAGCTCGCGGGGGCCACGCGCGGATTCGAGGCGGAGCCGGGCACGATCCGGGGCGACTTCGGGGGATCGGAGACCCTGAACCTCGTGCACGGGGCGGACGGGCCGGAGTCGGCCCGGCGCGAGATCGCGATCTTCTTCGGCGAGGACGAGCTGGCGGGCTACGAGCACGCCGACCTGGACTGGGTCTGCAAGGAGTCCGAGAGGTAAGGACATGGCCGGAGCCACGGAAATCCGCAAGGGGATGGTGATCAAGTACGAGGACCGCCTCCAGTACGTGATGAACGTGTACCATCACACGCCGGGAAACCTGCGGTCCGTCATCCAGATCAAGATGCGCGACCTCCTGGGCGGGACGTCCAAGGAGGTCCGCTTCTCCTCGGGCGACAAGCTCGAGTTGGCCCACATCGAACAGGTGGACATGGAGTACCTCTACCAGGAGGGCGAGACCTACGTCTTCATGAACCAGGAGAACTACGAGCAGGTCTCCCTGCACCGGGAGCTCCTGGGAGAGGACGTGCAGTGGCTCAAGGAGAACATGGTCTGCAAGGTCGACTTCTACGAGGGCCGCGCGATCGCCATCGAAGTCCCATTCACGGTCGAGCGCAAGGTCGTGAAGACCGAGCCGGCGCTGAAGGGCGCCACGGTCACCAACGTCTACAAGCCCGCGACCCTGGAGACCGGGGCGGTGGTCCAGGTGCCGCCCTTCATTGATGAGGGCGAGGTCGTCCGGGTGGACACCCGGGACGGCCAGTACCTCGAGCGGGTAAACCGGTGAGGGCCGGAGCCCCGGCCGCGCCGAAAGGGGAGGCCCCATGCCCAAGGTCCTGATCGCCGACGACGTGGCCCCGGAGTGCGCCGAGATCCTCAGGAAGGCGGGGATCGAGGTCGACGCCCGCGGGAAGATGAAGCCGGAGGATCTCAAGGCCGCCGTGGGGGAATACGAGGGCCTCGTGGTCCGCAGTGCGGTCAAGGTGACGCGCGAGATCCTGGAGGCGGGGACGAAGCTCCGGATCGTGGGCCGCGCGGGCATCGGCGTGGACAACATCGACCAGGAGACCGCCACGCGGCGGGGCGTCGTGGTCATGAACGCCCCGCAGGGGAACGTCATCTCGGCCGCGGAGCACGCCCTCGCCCTGATCATGGCCAGCGCCCGGCACGTGGCGCGGGCGGACGCCTCCATGAGGGCGGGGAAGTGGGAGCGCAACGTCCTGCACGGCGTTCAGCTGGAGCAGAAGACGCTCGGGCTCGTGGGCCTGGGCAAGATCGGCGGCAGCCTGGCCCAGCTGGCCAGGCCTTTCCGCATGCGCGTGATCGCGCACGATCCGTTCCTGGCCAAGGATCGCGCCGCGGCGCTGGGGGTCGAGCTGGTGGACCTGGACGCCCTGCTGGCGGAGGCCGACTTCATCAGCATCCACGTGCCCCTGACCGAGAAGACGCGCGGGATGATCGGGCCGGCCCAGTTCAGGAAGATGAAGCGCACCGCCCGCCTGGTCAACACCTCGCGCGGAGGCGTGGTCGACGAGAAGGCGCTTTGCGAGGCCCTCGCGGCCCGGGACATCGCGGGGGCGGCCCTGGACGTCTACGAGCAGGAGCCGCCGCCCAAGGACCACCCGCTCTTCAAGCTCGACAACATCGTCCTCACGCCCCACCTCGCGGCCTCGACCGAGGAGGCCCAGGTGAAGGTCTCGGTGGACACCGCCGAGCAGTTCGTGGACTACTTCAAGAGCGGGGTCGTCCGGAACGCCGTCAACCTGGCGGCCCTGGCCGACCCGGCCCTGGCGCCCTACCTGCGCCTGGCCGAGGACCTCGGGGGGCTGGCGGCCCAGCTGGTCGAGGGCCGCGTGCGGAGGGTCGAGGTCGTCTACGGGGGGCACATCGGCGGCTACGACGTGGGGACCGTGACCCAGTCCGCCGTCGCGGGGGCCCTGCGCCCGAGGCTCGGGGACGAGGTCAACGTGATCAACGCGCGCTTCGCGGCGAAGGAGGCGGGCGTCGAGATCCTCGAGAGCAAGCGCGCGGAGGCGGGGAACTACAAGAGCCTCGTCACGGTGCAGGTGGAGACGGAGAAGGGGCACAAGGCCGTCTCCGGCACGATCTTCGAGGGGCGGAACCCGAGGATCGTCCAGATCGACGACCTGGACATCGACCTCAAGCCCCGGCGCGACATGCTCTGCATGCACTACCGGGACGTGCCGGGCGTGGTGGGCAAGGTCGGGACGGTGCTGGGCAGGAACGGCATCAACATCGCCCGCATGGAGGTGGGACGCACCGAGCGCGGCAAGCAGGCGATGGCCCTGCTCACGGTGGACGAGCAGGTGCCTCCGTCGGTCGTGGACGAGATCCGCCAGACGATCCAGCTGGACGACATCCGTCCCATCTTCCTGCCGTGAAGGCGGAGGTCCGGCGCCTGGGCCTCGTGGACTTCGACGCGGCCTGGGACCTCCAGCGGCGCCTGGCCGCGTCCGTCACGCCGCGCCGGGGATACCTCCTGCTCCTGGAGCACCCGCCGGTCTTCACGCTCGGCAGGAACGCCGACGCGCGGAACGTCCTGGACCCGCGCGGGATCCCCGTCCGGAGGATCGACCGCGGGGGCGACGTGACCTACCATGGCCCCGGCCAGCTGGTGGGCTATCCGATCTTCGACGTCCGCGGGATGGGCGTGCGGCGGTTCGTGGAGTCCCTGGAGGGCGCGCTCGTCGACCTCCTGGCGGGCTTCGGGGTCGGGGCGTGGAGGAGGGAGGGGAGCGTGGGAGTCTGGGCCTCGCGCGGGAAGATCGCGTCCCTGGGGGTCCGCGTCTCCCGGGGGATCTCCAGCCACGGGTTCGCGCTCAACGTCTCGAACGACCTGGAGCCCTTCCGGCGCATCAATCCCTGCGGGCAGGCGGGGTGCGCGATGACCTCGCTGTCGCTGGAACTGGGGCGGACGGTCGCCGTGGAGGAGGCGGCGGCCCGATTCCGCTTGCCCTTCGCGAAGGACATGCTAGAATCATGATGTCGTTGGGAACGTCGTCGGAGAGAGGGGAAGCATGGCCGACGTCACCATCCTGGCGGTGGATCCCGATCCGGACCTCCTGAGCCTCATCCGGAACCACGTCACGCGGTCGGGGTACCGGTTCTGCGGGGCGCGCGGCGGCGAGGACGCGCTCCGGAAGGCCCGCATGATCCGTCCCAGCGCGATGGTCCTGCGCGTGAGGCTCGAGGACATGGGCGTGCCGGATCTCGTGTCGCGCCTCCGCGAGGACGCGGAGGCGGCGCGTTCCGGGCTCCGGATCCCCGTCCTGCTGACCGCCCTGCGGGGGCAGGAGGACGCGGTCGCGGCGGGGCTCGACCGGGGCGCGGTGAGCGTCCTGTTCCTGCCCTTCGACGGGGCCGAGTTCGCCTCGCGCCTGGAGGGGCTCCTG
>CAYNDR010000358.1:0-6705 GCA_964395295.1 uncultured Planctomycetales bacterium | reverse complement strand
TTCCGCGATCCCCCGCTCCGCGCCCGATGCTTCATGGCGGGCTACGCCGCGGCGGTCATGGCGTACGAGCACGGCCTGACCCTCGTCGCCACCTACGGCGGCGAGCGGACGGCGCGCCGGAAGCTCAACGAGGGGGAGCCCGCCTGGGGGATCCCCGACGGCATGTTCGACCGCATCTACGAGAGCGTCACGGGCGAGCGGAACATGGACCTCTGCCGGGAGATGGGGGCCTACTACCGGCTGAAGCGGGAGGAGTGGCGCCGGGACGGGGTCTGGCCCGCCGCCGACTTCGACTGGCTCGACGGCCGCATCCTCCGCTCCCTGGACTTCGTCCAGGCCCGCGCGATCAGCCGCACGAAGGCGTGGTTCGACCTCCTCGTCCAGCGCGTGAAGAAGGACACCTACACGCCGGTCTACGCCGCGCAGTCGATGCTCTCCACCTGGATCGGCGACACGAGGATCACGGAGACGCCCCCGCTCATCCGGGTCGAGCAGATCAAGGAGATCGCGAAGCGGCTCCGGCCGGGGGACATCCTCCTGGAGCGGAGGAACTGGTTCCTCTCGAACGCCTTCCTCCCCGGCTTCTGGCCCCACGGCGCGATCTATATCGGGCGGATCGAGGACCTCCGCCGGCTGGGCATCGCGGACGACCCCGAGGTCCGCGGGCGGCTCGCCGAGTACCTCAAGCCCGCGGCGGACCGGGAGCCCCGCACGGTCCTGGAGTCGGTGAGCGAGGGGGTGATCTTCAACTCGCTCACGGAGTCGATGCACGCGGACTGCGTGGCGGTCCTGCGGCCCCGGCTCTCCGAGAAGGAGGTCGCGCAGGCCCTCGTCCGGGCCTTCAGCCACCAGGGCAAGCCGTACGACTTCGAGTTCGACTTCTTCACGTCCGACAAGATCGTCTGCACCGAGCTCGTCTACCGCGCCTACGAGGGGATGCTCCACTTCGGCCTGGTGCGCGTGATGGGGCGGGACACCCTGCCCGCGGTCGAGATCGCCCGGAAGTTCGCCCGCGAGCGGGGAACCCCGGCCCGAGAGCTCGACTTCGTCCTCTTCCTCGACGGCGACACCTCGGCCGGATCGGCGCGGGAAGCGGGGGAGGACGAGTTCTGCGCCTCCGCCGACCGGCCGCGGGCGTTCTCGGAGTGACCGTCCCCTTGTCCGCGGGAAGGGATTGGAATATACTGGAACCGATGCCCAACGATTGGATCACCTGCCAGCCGGGCGTCCTCGGAGGAAAACCGGTCATCCGGGGGACGCGGATCTCCGTGGCCTTCATCCTGCAATCGCTCGCCTCGGGCATGACCGTCGGGGATATCCAACGGGCCTACCCGCACCTGACTCAGGAGGGCATTCTGGCCGCGGTGGAATTCGCCGCCCGCGTCATGGACGGCGAATCCGTCCAACCCCTTCCGTCTCGATAGATGGCCTCGCTGCTGGCGGACGAGAACATCCACCCCTTGCTCATCGAGCGCCCGCGATCCGGGGGACACGATGTCGCCACGGTCCTCGGCCTGGGCTTGACGGGCCACCTGGACGAGACCATCCTGAAGGCCGCCAACGAACAGGGACGAATCCTGGCCTCACCGCGGACAAGGATTCCGGCCTGATCCTGGAGTCCGGCCCGCTGTCGGATCAGGGCCGCGTCATGCTCCTTCGGTATCAGTTCCTCAACTGGGACCGGATCGCGCAGGATGTCGCCTCCGCCATCGACCGGGTCGGGCAGGAATACAAGGACGACCCCCGGCTTCTGGTCGTTCTTTCCGAAGGGCAGTGCCGGACAAGGCACGCGATGTGACGCCCGTCACGGCCCGTAGTCGCCATCGATCGCCGTCACCCCCGCGCCCGTCCAGATCCGGTCGGAGCTGATGAGGAGGTCCCTCGGGTCCTTGAACGGCCCGTCGGGGAAGAGCCGGAAGTTCCACCACGTGGCGTGCTCGTCGGCGAAGTTCGAGACGATCATCCGCGTGCTGTCGCCCGAGATCCAGATCCCGTACGGCTCGCGGAGCGGCGCCGAGTTCGAGGCGTCCAGCCGCCCGATCTCGCGGCCGCCGCGCACCACCGAGACGCAGTCGGCCCCGCGGCAGCAGACGAAGAGGGTCCCGCTCACGGCGAACTCCCACCCCAAGGCCATGTACATCGGGTCCTTCCCCACCGGGATGACCTCCTGCTTCCCCGCCTTCACCTGCGGCAGGCCCGCCACCGACACGCGCGTGACGGACGAGCCCGGGTTGTTCCCCACCCACAGCGTCTCCCCGTCCACGAGCAGTTTCTTCGGATTGGGGACGTCCCCGGAGACCCCCAGGATCGGGATGTCCTTGGACGCGCCCTTCAGGAACGGCGCGAGGTCGTAGACCGCCACGGCGTTGCGGGCCCCCAGCGAGACGAAGAGCCACGCCTTCTTCGCGGCGTCCGCCTCCGAGGCGTTCGACCAGTTCCGCGTCTGGAGGATCGCCGCGTCGTCGAGCTTGAGCTTCCCCCCGCCCCCCTTGGGGACCGGCCCCGGCCGGCCCGGGATTTTCCCGAAGCCTTTCTGCCCCCCGCCGCGCCCCTCCGTGTCGATCACCTGCTCCGCGGCGGCGGCGACCGCCTCGCCGTTCGGCGCCAGGATCGCCATGAGCGGCGGGGCCGCGATCGGGGACTTCCTCGTGACCTCGCCGCAGATCCTCTTCTTCAGGTTGAAGCGGAACTCGTTGTCCTTCGCCTCCGCCCCGGAGAGCTTCGGCCGCCCCGCCCGCCGCTTGAGGTCCTCCATGTTGATCACGTCGATCGAGAGGATGAGCGGCTGGAATCCGGCCGCCACCCACTCGCGGATCCCGGGCTGGGCGAGGATCTTCTGGCAGAACCAGGTCGAGTTGGGACAGTTGGGCCGGGTCATGAAGGCGAAGACGGGCCGGCCCGAGGCGAGCGCGCGGGCGGCGTTCGACTCCCAGGGGAGGACGCTCGGCACGGCGGGATCGACCTCGTACCGGGGAGGCTTGGCCTTCTCCTGGCACGGGACGGCCATCCCCAGACCGAGGCAGGCGAGAGAAAGTCCCAGGAGCCTCATCGGCGTTCCCTTCTCCTCATTTCCGCTTGAGGCGCCTGTCCCGCTGGGCCTCGTAGAGGTCCTGCGGCCAGAGCCGCGGGGGCGGGACCGGTTCCCACCAGCGGCCCGCGGGGTCCATCACGGGCTTGTCGCCCGATTCCACTCCCACGAAGTTCATCAGGTCCGGCCCGAACCCCTCGAAGGGCCACTTCTGGGGGCGCCTCGCGCGCAGGTTCCAGAAGGTCTCCCACGCCCCCGTGTGCCTCCCCAGGGCCGCCCCGCCGCCGCAGAGGTACATCCGGCTCCCCTCGCCCACGTCGATGTTCGTGAACAGGTTCGCGTGCGGGGCGCGCTTGTGGTGGTCGAAGCTGAGGTCGACGCCCCTCCCGCGGCGGAAGACGTTCCCCGCACTGCCGTGGTCCACCGTGAGGTCGTGGATGAACTTCGTCTGGATGTCGAAGTCCTCCACGAGGTTGTCGTCCCCGTAGTTGAACGTGACGCCGTGGTGTCCGGTGGAGCCGCTCTTGTCCTTGGGGCGCTCCGACTCGATGACGATCTTCTGGATCGTGCAGAATCGGCCCCCGCTGACGAACGGGCCGTTGTCGCCGTGGACCACGCGGATGTCCCGCACCCAGCAGTGGGCCGCGTTCCGGATGACCACGGGATTGTAGCCCAGCTCGGTGAAGTGCCCCTTGTAGGGCTCGCAGGGATACTCGAAGGTGAATCCCTCCACGCCGCTGTCCGTCACCGAGGGCTCGAAGGCGTAGGCCTCGGCCTTCCACTGGGGGTCGATATCGGTGCGGAGCGGGCGCTCCAGGAGGACCTGGTTGCCCCCCGCTTCGAGCACGCGGCTGACGAAGCTCGTGCGCACGTTGTCGAGCTTGCCCGTGTCGCCCGGCTGGCCGCTGTAGAGGTGCTTCGTGAGCGAGCCGTCCGTCTCGACCTGGCGGATGTCGATGGAATCGCCCGGCTTGACGCCGCCGGCCTTGTCGAGCGTCACGGTCCGCGTCCCGCGCTCCGCCCGCGCCGCCACGGCGGCCAGGCGCCGGCGGCCGAAGTTCGACTGGATCACGACGTACCCGCCGTCCCAGGAGTAGTTGCTCGTCTTCTGCCCGGGGGTGGTAGCCCCCCAGTTGGGCTTGATGTCGTTGCGGTACTTGGGGAAATAGAGCGTTGTCTTCGCCGGCCCCGCCCCGCGGAGGACCACGCCGCCGCGGGCGATCGCAAGGAAGTCGGTGATCACGTAGCGGCCGGGGGGGACGAGGACAGCGCCCTCGCGGGTCTTCTCGAGCGCGTCCTTGAAGGCCTGGGTGTCGTCGGCCTTGCCGTCCCCCTTGGCGCCGAAGTCCCGGACGCTGGCCCGGGGCGGGACGTCCGGGATCGGGGCCGTCCCCATCCGGTATCCGGCGAACGAGGAGTCGGGCAGGCGGCCCTTGGGGTCGCCCTTCTCGCCCTTGGGGCCCCAGAGGCCCGAGGGAACGCCCTCCTGGGGCGCCATCGCGCCGAGGAAGACCGCCAGAAGGACGGCGCCCTTGCGCATGAAGGACCTCCCGCTCCGGAAACCCCGCTCTCCTATTCTAAATACGCCTCCCGGCCGGCCGCGCCGTGGTACTATTTTCCCAACGCCGACCATGCGGATCGACCCCGCGGACCTCGAACGCCTGCACGACCTGTACCGGGACGGGCTCTGCCTGCGGGCCTACGACCTCGCCCGCCCGTGGGGGCCGTTCCAGCTCTGGGAGGGCACCGAGGCGAAGCTCCTGGCCGGACGCCTCGCCGCCAACCTGGGGGCCTCCCGCCTGGGCCACAGCCTCCACCTGCGCGCCTGGCGCGCCGATCCCGCCCACGCCGAGGCGTTCTACTACTACGCCAGCACGACCCTCCGGCGCCGCGGGCCTCTCGAGGCCTGGTGGCTCCTCGGGCGCCGCCCCGTCCCGGCCGGCGCGCGGCCCGAGACGCGCGCGGACCTGGTCGCCCTCAAGGCCTGCGCGGCCGCCCTCCTGCGGGACTTCGACGCCGCCGAGCGCCTGCTGGCGGAGGCCGACGCGCTGGTCCCCGGCCGCCCGTGGCTCTGCATCGAGCGCGGCCACATGCTCGAGGCCATGGACCGCCGCGAGGAGGCCCTGGCCGCCGCCCGGCGCTCGCTGGAGCTGAAGCCGTGGTACCGCCCCGGCGTCCAGTCGGCCGCCTCCCTGCTCGTCCAGCTCGGGCGGGACGAGGAGGCCCTGGCGCTCCTGCGCGAGGCCGAGGCCCGCATCGAGAACGGCCTCGTCGTCCTCCAGCGGGCCATGCTGGAGACGGAGCTCGGCCTCTACGCGGAGGCCCGCGACAGCCTGGAACGCGCGGGCCGGCTGATGCCCCTGGCGGAGAAGGATTTCTCCCAGTGGCTCGCGGCGCGCCGGTCGGACGCCGCCCTCTACTGCGGCGACCTCGACGCCGCCGCCCGCCTGGCGCGCGCCGCGGACTCCCCCTTCTACCGGGACCTCGCCGAACGCCTGGGAAAGGGCCCCCCCGCGGGCCGCCGCCTCATCCTCCCCGTCGGATTCGTGCGCCAGCACCACGTCACCTGTTCCCCCGCCACGCTGGCCGCCCTCAGCCGGTTGTGGTCGATGCCCGCGGCCCACCTGGAGGTCGCGGAGGCGATCTGCTACGACGGCACGCCCGCCTCCAGCGAGCGGCGCTGGGCCGAGGAGAACGGCTGGACGGCCCGCGAGTTCACCGTCTCCTGGGAGACCGGAACGGCGCTCCTGGACCGCGGCGTCCCCTTCACGCTCACGACCGTGGAGCCGACCTCCGCGCACCTCCAGGCCGTCATCGGGTACGACTCGCGGCTGGGGACCTTCATCGTGCGCGATCCCTCCCAGCGGCATTTCCTGGAATACGCGGCCAAGGAACTCCTGGAGCGGTACCGCCCGACCGGGCCCCGCGGGATGCTCCTGGTCCCGAGGGGCAAGGAATCGCTCCTCGAGGGGATCGACCTCCCCGACGCTCCGCTCTACGACCTCGCCGGCCGGGTCGAGCAGTCCCTGCGGGCCTTCGACCGGGGCCGGGCCTGGGAGGCCTGCGAAAGGCTCCAGGCGGACGCGCCGGGACACCGGCTCGCGCTCCGGGCGCGGCGCGCGATCGCGGGGTACGACCAGGACCACGAGACGGAACTCGAATGCCTCCGGCGCCTCCTGGAGCTTTATCCCGGCGACGGCGGCCTGCGGCTCGCGAGGCTCGCCTGCCTGAAGGCGATGGGCCGGCGCCAGGAAAGGATGGAGGAACTCCGGCGCCTGAACGGGCAGGAGCCGGCGGACCCCGTCTTCCAGCTGGCCTACGCGGCGGAACTCGGCCAGGACGGCCGGCGCCACGACGAGGCGATCCGCCGCCTGCGGCAGCTGCTCCGCCTCTCGCCCGAGGCGGATTCCCTCCGGACCCTCGCGGACGTCTTCTGGGGCCGCCGGCGCTTCGTCGACGCCATCGAGCTCTACCGCTTCGCCGCGTGCCTCCACGAGAGGAGCGAGGACCTGGCGATGGCCTACTTCCTCGCCTCCCGGAGCCTCCGCCGCGCGGAGGAGGCCCTCGACTGGCTGCGCGGCCGCATCGAGCGGTTCGGCCGCAAGTCCGGCCAGCCGGCGCAGACCCTGTTCCAGGCCCTCGAACGGCTCGACCGGATGGCGGAGGCCTTCAAGGCG
>CAYNDR010000357.1:6086-6708 GCA_964395295.1 uncultured Planctomycetales bacterium | reverse complement strand
GGTAGCGCTTCCGGGAGGCCTCGCGGTGGTTCTGGCCGGACCACTGGAGGTAGTAACCGAGGAAGTCTTCCAGGCCCTCGATCGAGGGGCGCCGGAGGAGCCGGGGGTCCTCCTTGGGGAGAAGCCCTGCCCGGCGCTGGGCCTCCTCCACGTTTATTTTCTGGGCGAGGTACTCGGCGGCCTTGCGGTCGGGGCCGACCCTGATCTTGCCCCGGCGTCCATGGAGGACATACCATTGGCCGGTGTCGGGGCGCCTCCAGGCTCGGGCCATCGCTCACCTCCGGAATTTGCATCCCGTCCGCATCCCGGACGGTCTTCCGGAAAGCATAACAGGCCATTTGGAGCCTGTCAAGGCCATCCCAGAGCCATACTTTCAATGAATGGCGGAGAGGGTGGGATTCGAACCCACGGTCCCCTTACGGAGACACTCGCTTTCGAGGCGAGCCCGATCAACCGCTCTGGCACCTCTCCGTGGCGTTTGCGGCGCCGGCTATTATAATGCTGGCGTCCGGCGGGGCAAGCGATCTTGGGCGCGTGGCGGAACTGGCAGACGCACCGGACTTAGGATCCGGCCCTGAAAGGGATGAGGGTTCGAATCCCTCCGCGCCCACCCCCTCGACTC
>CAYNDR010000357.1:0-6076 GCA_964395295.1 uncultured Planctomycetales bacterium | reverse complement strand
GGGGCAAGCCACGGACAACGGAGCCCGCGAGGGACCGAGTCAGGACCCGAGCGGAGCCCTTCGACAAGCTTAGGGCGAGCGAGGGGACCTACCGAGTCGAACCACGGATTCGGTCCAGGGGTCCGGGCGCCGGCCCAACGGTTAGCGCTGGTGCGGCGCGCCAGCGACAGCGGTCGGGGAAAGCTGTGGCTTGACATTCCCCGGGGACCTTTTAAAATCGCTCCCCATGCCTACACTCGAGATCCGCGCCGCCCCCATCCAGGGCCTCCCGAACTCGGCCGAGATCATCATCGCCGGCCCGGTGGGCTCCCCGGACGCCAAGCCGCTCAAGGACGCCCTCGACCGCCAGGTGGCCTCCAAGGTCACCCACGTCGCGATCCTCATGAAGCAGGTGGGCTACATGAACAGCGCCGGGCTCGCCTGCCTGATCGACCTCTCGGCGACCCTGGACCGCCGCGGCGGCTCCCTCGTCCTCGTGGAGGTCCAGCCCAAGGTGAAGGTCGTCCTCAGCAACCTGGGGATGAACCGGTATTTCCGCTTCGAGGCCGGCCAGGAGGAGGCCCGGGCCTTCCTCCGCGCCCAGGCGGAGCGCGTGGCCCGCACGCCGCGCGTGATGCCCCTGGACGGCCCGGAGGCGGGCGTGGCCTTCCCGGTCGGGGCGACCCCCCTCCGGATCGGGAGCGACCCCAAGTCCTCGATCGTGGTGAAGCACGCGGACGCGGAGCGCTCCCACGCGGAGGTCTACCTGAGCGGGGACCGCTGTTCCGTGAAGGACCTGGGGTCCCGCGCGGGGACCTTCGTGGGCGACCGCAAGGTCACCGACGCGCCGCTCCAGCCGGGCGACGTGATCCGCGTGGCGAACCTGAGGCTGACGTTCCGCCCGCCGGGCGCGTGATCCCTACGCGGTGGTGGTGATGTAGAGGAGCCGCGAGCAGTTCCGGCAGCTCTGCACGTCCCTCCCCGCCAGGAGGAGGTTCACGTCCTGCGAGGTGAGCCCCATGCTGCAGCCGTCGCACTGCCAGTAGGTCATCTTGCCCTTGTCCTCGATGACCTCGTACTTCCCCGCGGCGGCCAGGGCCACGCCGTCGTCCTTGGCCTCCAGGACGCGCTCGTAGAGCCGGAGGATCTCGCGTTCCACCGCCTGGGTGAAGGAGGAGCGCCGGGAGGACAGCTCCCCCATCTGGCGGTCCAGCTCGGCGATCTCCGCCTCCACCTTCGTGCGGGCCTCGGCGTGCCCGGCCTCGGCCTGGCGGGCCTCCTCCGCGCGGAGCTTCTCCAGCTTGGCCTTCTCGTCGATCTGCATGTAGATGTCCAGCAGGCCGTCCTCCACGCGTCCCCGGTCCGCCTTGATGCCGGAGACCTCCTTCATCATGGCGTGGAACTCGTCGTTCTTCTTGAGCTGGCGGGCCTGCTCGTCGAGCTTCTTGATCCTCTCGTCGTGCTCCTTGACCTCGTGCTCCCGCTTGGAGCCCTCGAGCTTCAGGGCCTTCATCTCGGCCTGGAGGGTCGCGAGCGCCGAGCGGGCGTGTTCGAGCTTCTTTTCGAAGGAGGCCAGGAGCCGGGGCTTCTCGGAGCGCTGGACCTTGAGCAGGTGGATATGGAGGTCCAGCACCCGCAGGGGGATCAGGGCTTCCGTTTTTCTAAAGGGCGCCATCCAGTTGTTCCGGGCGCGGACATCAGGGAGCCCATCATACACATTCGGCCCCCGCGCGCAAGAAGCATTTGGCCCTCAGGCGGGCTCGGGCGCGGCCTCGCCCCCCTCCTCCTCCTGGAGCTTCCGCGCCAGCCCCTCCAGGAACCCCTCCAGCTTGCGGGAGCGGATCGGGTGCTGGAGCTTGCGGATCGCCTTGGCCTCGATCTGCCGCACGCGCTCCCGGGTGACCTTGAAGATGCGCCCGACCTCCTCCAGGGTGTAGGTGTACCCCGTCCCGATCCCGTAGCGGAGCTTGATGATCTCCCGCTCGCGGAAGGAGAGCGTCTGGAGGACCGCCTCGATCTTCTCCTTGAGCATCTCGTGCGTGGCCGCCGAGACGGGGCTCTCGGCCGACTCGTCCTCGATGAAGTCGCCGAAGTAGGAGTCGTCCCCCTCCCCGATCGGGCGGTCCAGCGAGATCGGGTGCTTGGCGATCTTGAGGACCCGCTTCGTCTCCTCCAGCGAGATCTGGGACTCGTTGGCGATCTCCTCGAGCGACGGCTCCCTCCCAATCCGCTGGGCCAGCTTCTTCGAGACGTTCCGGAGCTTCGTCATCGTCTCGATCATGTGGACCGGGATGCGGATGGTGCGCGCCTGGTCGGCGATGGCGCGCGTGATCGCCTGCCGGATCCACCAGGTGGCGTAGGTCGAGAACTTGTAGCCGCGCCGGTACTCGTACTTCTCCACCGCCTTCATCAGGCCCGTGTTGCCCTCCTGGATGAGGTCGAGGAAGGAGAGCCCGCGGTTGCGGTACTTCTTCCCGATGGAGACCACCAGCCTCAGGTTGCCGCTGGAAAGCTTGCGCTTGGTCTTCTCGTAGTCCTCGAAGCGCTCGCGGATCTCCCGCACCCGCCGGCGGATCTCGTCCGCGCCCTCCAGCGTCTGGCCCATGACCTGGTCCAGCTCCTTCTTGAGGCCGGCCAGGCGGACGCGGTTCCCGCCGTCGGACCGGATGTCGGTCATCTCCGTGGTGACCTCGTCGAGCCGCCGGGAAAGCGTCTCGAGCTTCTCCATCATCGGCTTGATCTTCTTGGACTGGATGTTCATCTCCTCGAGCATCACCACGCACCGGCGCTGGTTGTCGCGGAGCCGGTGCCGCAGGCGCCCCCTCTGCTTCTGGGTGAGCCGCTGGATCCGGAGCCGCTCGGCGCACTCGTGGGAGTCGAAGATGAGCTGGCGGAGGCGGTCGATCACCTGGGGCAGGCGGTCGAGGACGTCCGACTTCGAGACGTCGATGGCGCTGTCGGCCTTGAGGGTGCGGTCGAAGGCGAGCTCCCCGTTCTTGACGTCGTCCAGGATCTGGATGGCCTCGGCCACCGCCAGGGGGGACTCCAGGACCTTGGTGCGGAAGCGCTTCCGCGTGATCTCGATCCGCTTGGCCAGCCTCAGCTCGTCCTCCCGGGACAGCAGGGGGATCTCCCCCATCTGCGTGAGGTACATCCGCACGGGGTCGTCGATCTTCTCGGAAACCCCCGACCTCTTGGACTCGGCCTCCTGGGGCTCCTCGAACTCGCGCTCCTCCTCCTCGACCCCCTCCTTCTCGCCCTCGGCGGCGGCGCTCTCGACCATCTCGATCCCCAGGTCGTCCATCATCTGGAGGATCATGTCGAGCTTGTCGGGCGAGACCATGTCGTCCGGGAGGACCTTGTTGAGCTCGTCGTAGGTGACGAACCCCTTCTTGCGGCCCTCCTCGATGAGGGTCTTGACCTCCGGGCTCAGCTTCTCGATCTGCGGCCGGGGCTTCTCCCCGCGCTCGTCCCAGAGGGCGTCCTCCGAGGCCTCCTCGGGCTCCGAGGCCCGCTTCCCGGGCCAGCTGGCTTCGTCCTGAATGGCGCCTTCTCCTTTCCTGTCCCCCCGCCCCCGCGTGCCCCGTCCCCCTCAGCGGCCCGGCAAAAGCCCCCGGTCCTCCGGGCGCTGACGCCTGGCCTCCTGGGTCTTCCTCAAAAGCTCGTTCTCCTCCTCAGGAGAGAGCCCCTTGAAGCGCGCGCGGCGCTCCCGCGATTCCTGCCGCGAGGCCTCCGACTTCAGCCTGTCCAGGTACCCCGCCACCTTCCGCTCCGCCGCCTCCCGGTCCACCTTCACGTCCAGGATCTCGGCCGCCGCCTGCGCCGCGGCGGGCTCCCGCTGGAGCGCCACCCAGTCGCCCCCGTCCAGCTTCCCCGTCCGCTCCAGGAGGCCGTAGGCCACCTCGGCCACCTGCCGCGTGACCCCCGAGGGGTACCGTTCCAGGGGCATGGACTCCCGCACCCAGCCCGCCACCGAGGGGACGAGCGCCGCGTACGCCAGAAGCCCCCGGGCCGCCTCCTCCAGCGGCGTGGCCGCCGCCGCGGGCGGGGCCGGCGCCGCTTCCCCCGCCTCCGCCTCCCGCCCCATGGCCTCCAGCCGCCCCCTCAGCATCCGCTCCTCCAGCCCGAACCTCCGGCCCAACTGCTGGAGGAGGAACTCCCGCTTGACCTCGCCGGGGACCGAGGACACGCGCTGGAGCACCTCCTCCACGATCCGCGTCTTCGCCGAGGAGGTCTCGCCCCCGTGCTTCCGCAGGAGGGACTCCATGAGGAACTCGAAGACCTCCTTCGGCTTATCCAGGATCGCCCGGAGCGCCTCGGGGCCCTGCTTCACGACCACGTCGTCCGGGTCGAGCCCCTCGGGGAGCTCGGCGATGAAGGCTTCCATGTCTTCCGAAAGCAGGAGGTCCAGCCCGCGCTCGCTGGCCTTCTGGCCCGCGGCGTCGGCATCGAACACCAGTACCACCTTATCGACATGCCGCCGCAGGACCTTCAGGTGGTCCCGCGTGAGCGCCGTGCCCAGCGTCGCCACCAGCCCCCGCACCCCCGCCTGCCAGGGGATCACCACGTCCAGGTACCCCTCCACCACGTAGGCCGTCCTGGTCTTCTCCCACTCCTCCTTGGCCAGGTGCAGGCCGTAGAAGCCCCGGCCCTTCGAGAAGACCTTCGACTCGGGCGAGTTGATGAACTTGGGCTGGTCGTCGCCGAGCGTGCGGGCGCCGAAGGCGATCGTCCGGCCCGACCGCTCCAGGATCGGGAACATCACGCGGCCGCGGAAGAAGTCGTAATGCCCCTCCTTCCCTTCCCGCTTCCGGGCCAGCCCCGCCGCCGCCATCACCTCGGCGGAGGTGCCGTTCCGCCGGGAGCGGTCCAGCAGGTAGTCCCAGGAATCCATCGAACAGCCCAGCCCGAAGACCTCGGCCGTCTCGTCGTTCACCCCTCGCTTCGCGAGGAACTGCCGCGCCGGCTCCGCCTGCGGCGACGTCTTGAGCAGGCCCCGGAACACCCCGGCGGCCCACTCGTTGATCCTCACCAGCTCGTCCCGCGGCGGCCCGCCCTCGGCATGGCCGGCGTACTTGATCGGGATCCCCGCCTTCTCCGCCAGGGTCCGGATCGCCTCGGGATAATCGACCTTGAGGTACTCCATCACGAACGTCACGGCGCTCCCCGCCTTGCCGCACCCGAAGCACTTGAAGATCTGCTTCTCCGGGTGCACGCTGAAGGAGGGGGTCTTCTCCTCGTGAAAGGGGCACGGCGCCCAGAGATTGGCGCCCCGCCGCTTGAGCGGGAAATAGGCGGATACGACCTCGACGATGTCGACGGACCGCCGGACTTCAAGGACCGTCTCGTCGGAAATCAACGCCGGATACCCCTCCCGCGGAACGAAGAATTATAGCCCTCGCCGGGCCGGTGTCAACCCAAAACCGCGCCATGTTAGACGAATGTAAGCCGCCCGGCGTTGGCCCCGCTCAGGCCCGCGCGAGCGCCAGGACCTCCTCCGGGGGCAGTTCCTCGATCCGCCGGCCCCCGGCCGCCGCCGACTTCTTGCGCCGCCCGGCGAAGAGCGCCCGCAGGCGTTCCTCGGCCCGGACGAAGTCGAGCGACCGCTCCTTCCGGACCACCTCCAGGACCACGGAGTCCACCCGCGGGACCGGGAAGAAGAGCCCCTTCCCCGCCCGGCGGATCATCCGCACCCCGCAGGCCGCCTGGAGGAGCACGGCCATCGGCCCGTACTCCCGCGTGCCCGGCCGGGCCCGCAGGCGGTCGTGGACGTCCCGCTGGAGCATCACCGTGAAGGAGGCGATGTCCAGGGGACAGGAGAGCGCCCCCAGCAGGAGGCGCTTCCATTCGGAATAGGGGAGGTTCGAGACGACCTTGAGGCGCCGGCAGGCCCCCGGATCGACATGCCGGGCGAACTCCAGCCCGTCCCGGTTGACCAGCGTGATGTTGTCCCGGCCCGCCAGCAGTTCCGCCATTTGCCGGAAGGCCTGGGTGACCTCCTTGTCGGGTGCGAATTCGGCGAGGAGCTTCCCCCGGTTTACGGATGAAAGCACGGTGGGATAATCGTTCGGGATGGCGAAGAAGACGGGGCAGTTCA
>CAYNDR010000356.1:0-6716 GCA_964395295.1 uncultured Planctomycetales bacterium | reverse complement strand
GCCGCGCCTACGGGATCACGTCAAAGCCCATCTTGCGGAAGTCGTCGTCGAAGCTGAAGGCCCTGGGGATGTTCCTCCGCTTCATGACGGCCATGGACGTGCAGTCCGTGAGCGACCAGCCCATGCGGTCGTGGCGCTGGAATATTTCCCACCCCTG
Source organism: uncultured Planctomycetales bacterium (assembly GCA_964395295.1). GTDB lineage: Bacteria > Planctomycetota > MHYJ01 > MHYJ01 > JACPRB01 > CAYNDR01. Next base: position 6,559 of record CAYNDR010000356.1, on the reverse strand, counting down.
GACGAAGGTGTCCGCGTCGACCATCGCGAACATCACGCTCGGGCTCGCCAGGATCCCCCGTCCCGCGCGGACGGCCGCCTTGTGGCCGGCCCGCGCCAGGAGCCCGGTCACGAGCTCGTCGAACACGTCCTCGGTCGTCACGAGCTCGGCCCTCTCGCGGAGGAGCCCCTCCATGGCCTGCCGGGCCTTGTCGTGCCATTGGTCGTCGCGGTCGAAGAAGGCCCACCAGGCGCTGGTATCGACGAACACGAGCGCCACGGCTCAGCCTTCCCGGCGCTTCCGGGGCGCCCCATAAAGGTAATGGTCGTGATGGACCGAACCGTCCCGGAGCCCGGTGCCGACCATCCCGGCGAGCCCGAGGAGGGGATCATCGGGCTGGCGGAGGTCCGCGCCGTTCTCCAGCCGATACCACCACCGCCGGCCCTCGCGCACGGCGGTGATCCTGTATCCCTGGCGCCGCAGGCGGGAGATGAGGCGGATGGTCGTGCGCCAGGACACCCCCAGCGCGGCCCCGAGGCCCGCCGCCGACACGCGCCCCCGGCGGATCAGCTCCAGGGCCTTGAGATCGTTCCGTTCCATGCCGCCTCCCGACGTGATTAACTGTGCCACCGTGGCATAGTAAAGTCAACGGTCTCTACGGCCGGAGGGGCCGTGTGCACGCCCTTGCGCACCCCACCCCTCCCGGCGAGCGCCTGCGGCGTGGCATGGGTATTGCTTCCCATCAGGGCATGGACAAGCCAGCGCGGCTGAGGAGGCTCCTGGAGGCCACGGGGCCGGTGCTCGCCGCCGGGGCCCACAACGGGCTCTCGGCGCGCCTCGTGGAGGAGGCCGGCTTCCACGCCGTCTGGGCCTCCGGATTCGAGATCTCCGCCTCCCACGCCGTCCCGGATGCCAACATCCTCACGATGTCCGAGGCGCTCGACGCGGCCCGCGACATCAACGAGGCCTGCGGGCTGCCCGTCATCGCCGACTGCGACAACGGCTTCGGCAACGCCATCAACGTCAAACGCACCGTCCAGGAGTTCGAGAAGGCGGGGATCGCCGCGATCTGCATCGAGGACAACGAGTTCCCCAAACGGTGCAGTTTCTACGTCGGCGTCCGGCGCCACCTGGTCTCCCCGGAGGAGCACGCCGGGAAGGTCCGCGCCGCCGTCCAGGCGCGGACGGATACGGATTTCATGGTGATCGCGCGGACCGAGGCGCTCATCGCGGGGCTCGGGATGGAGGAGGCCCTCGAGCGGGCGGGCGCCTACGCGGAGGCCGGGGCGGACGCGGTCCTGGTCCACTCGAAGGCCAAGGATCCGGACGAGATCCTGGAGTTTGGCCGGCGGTGGAAGGGCCGCGTCCCCCTGGTGGCCGTGCCCACCACCTACAAGCGCGCAACCGCCCGGGAGCTCGACGGGGCCGGGTTCCGCGTCGTGATCTACGCCAACCACGGGCTCCGCGCCGCCGTCAAGGCCATGCGGGAGGCGCTGGCGGCCGTCCGGCAGGCGGAGTGCGCCGCGGCGGCGGACCCGCTGATCGTGCCCATGGACGAGATCTACCGCCTCGTGGGCGTCTCGCGGATGCAGGAGGAGGAAAAGCGGTTCCTGCCGCGCGAGGGGATCCGCGCGGTGATCCTGGCGGCCGGCGAGGATGCGATGGGGCCCCGGTGCATGCTCCCCGTGCGGGGGAAGACGATCCTGGAGCGGCAGGTGGAGGCGCTCCGCGAGGGCGGCGCGGGCGAGGTCGTCGTGGTCCGGGGCCACGAGAAGGACCGCATCGTTCACCCCTCCGTCCGCATGGTGGACAACGAGGCCTACGCGGCGACGGGGGAGGTCGGGTCCCTGGCCTGCGTGCCGCCCGAGGGCCGGACGATCGTGCTCTACGGCGACATCCTCTTCGACCCCGCCCTCATCCACAAGCTCGCGGCGGCGCGCGGGGACGTGACGATCCTCGCGGACCGCGAGCTGAGGCCTGGGGGCGACTGGCTGGTGGACACGGCGGACTTCCTGGACGAGGGCGAGCTCGTCCGGTTCACGGGGGACCGCTCCGAGGCGCGGGGGGAGTACACGGGGATCGCGCTCCTCTCCGGGCGCGGCCATGGCCGGCTGGCGGGGATGGATCCCGCGCTCTCTCTGCCCCAGGCGTTCCAGCGGCTCGCGGAGGGGGGCGAGCGCGTGGCGGTGGTCGAGACCTTTAAGGGCTGGATGGATGTGGACACCCTCGAAGACTACGAGCGCGCCCGCCGTTTCGAGCCGCGCGCGTCTCTTCCTCGACAGGTTGGATAGGCTGGGCTACGCGTTCCACGCGGGCGTGCCCTGCTCGATCCTCCGGGACGTGATCGGGGAGCTGGAGGCGCGGGGGGGCTACGTGCCCGCCGCGCGGGAGGACCTGGCGGTGGGGTTCGCCGCGGGGGCGGTCCTGGCCGGGCGGAAGGCGGCGGTCTTCATGCAGAACTCGGGGCTGTGCGTGGCGGCGAACGCGCTCGCCTCGCTCGGCCTCCTCTACGAGATCCCGATTCTGCTGGTGGTGAGCTGGCGGGGGTGCGGGCCGGACGCCCCGGAGCACGCCCTCACGGGCGCGATCACGCCCGGCCTCCTCCGGCTCCTGGGAATCCCGTTCCGGGACCTCGACCCGGAACGCTGGGAGGAACAGCTTGCCGAAGCGGACGGGGAGATCGATCGGACGCGGCGGCCCGCGGCGCTCCTCGTGCGGAAGGGGGTCCTGTGAAGAAGAACGCGGGGAGGCTGATCGCGGGGGCCGCGCTCCTGGGCGGATGGTTCGCCGCGTTCAGGATGGGCCTCAAGGAACTCGGCGAAGCCGCCTTCCGGGCGGTCTTTGATTTCCTGGGGATGGCCGCATGAGAAGCCTCGAGGCCCTGGAGGTCCTGCTGGAAGACATGGGGGACGACCTCCTCGTCTCCTGCAACGGCTTCGCGTCCCGCGAGCTGTACATGAAGCGCGACCGGCCGGAGAACCTCTACCTGCTCGGCTCGATGGGGCTGGCGGCCGCGGTGGGGATGGGCGTGGCGCTGGCGCGTCCGGACCGCCGCGTCGTGGTCCTGGACGGCGACGGGAACGCGCTCATGGGCCTCGGGGGGATGGCGAACGCGGCGGCGGCCGCGCCGCGGAATTTCGTCCACGTGATCCTGGACAACGGGGTCTACGCCTCGACCGGCGCGCAGGGGACGGTCTCGCGCCGCGTGCCGCTCGAGGAGGTGGCCCGGGCGTGCGGCTACGCGCGCGCCCTTCGGGTGCGGGACATCGAGTCCCTGCGGAAGGCCTGGCGCGAAGCGCGGGAGGCCGACGGCCCCGTTTGCCTGCTTGCGGAAGTGGAGCCCTCGGTTGGGGAGGGTCTCCCTCGGGTGGAAATTCCTCCCCCCGAGCTGGCCCGCCGATTCTCGGAGGCCGTGTGATCCTCCTCAACCCCGGGCCGGTCAACGTCTCGGAGCGGGTGCGTTGCGCGATGCTCGCGGGCGAGATGTGCCACCGCGAGCCGGAATTCGCCCGGATGCAGGAAGAGGTCCGGCGCCGCCTGCGGGAGCTCTTCGCGCCGGGCCACGAGGCGATCCTGCTCACGGGCTCGGGCACGGCGGCGGTGGAGGCGGCGATCTCCAGCTGTGTCCCGCCGCGCGGGCGGATCATGGTCCTGGTGAACGGCGTCTACGGGCGGCGCATGGTCGAGATCGCGCGGGCGTACGGGATCGAGGTTGTGGAGCGCCGGGGCCCCTGGAACGAGCCGATGGAGCCGGAGGAGTGCGACTGCGACCTCGTGGCCATGGTCCACCACGAGACGACGATGGGCCTCATGAACCGCGTGCGGGAGTGCGGCGTGCCGGTGCTCGTGGACGCGGTGAGCTCGATCGGGGGCGAGCCCCTGCCGGCGGCGGACCTCATCGTGCGGCCCGCGTACAAGTGTCTTCAGGGGGTGCCGGGCGTCTCCTTCGTGCTGGCGAAGGGGCGCCACCTGCGGCACCCGCCGCGGAACTACTACCTTCATCTGGCGCGGTACCGGGAAGGCATCCCCTTCACGCCGGCGGTGCCGGCCTATGCGGCGTTCCGGGAGGCGCTCCGGGAGCTTGACGAGGAGACCGTGGCGGGGCGCATCGAACGGTACCGTCGGGCCGCAAGCCTGCTTCGCGCGGGCTTCGAGCGGATGGGGCTGGAGTTCTGCCTGAGGCCCGAATTCCGCTCGAACACGCTGACGGCACTGAGACTGCCGATGGACTACGACGTCCTCCACGACCGCCTGAAGGCGGAGGGATTCGTGATCTACCGCGGGCTCATGGAGGGGATCTTCCGGGTGGCGAACATGGGGTGGATCCCCGCCGCGGAGCTGGAGCGGTTCCTGGACGTCCTCGAGGGGATTTTATGCGCGCGGTCCTCCTAGCGGCGGGGCAGGGGCGGCGCCTCGGGCGGGCGATCCCCAAGTGCCTGCTCGAAGTCGGCGGGAAGATCCTGCTGGAGCGGCACCTCGAGGCGCTCGCGGGATTCGAGGTCACGGTCGTGGTGGGATACCGGAAGGAGATGGTCCTGGAGCGCCTGCCCCGCGGGATCGAGGTGCGCGTGAACGAGCGGTACCGCGAGGGGAGCATCCTCTCGGCGGCGTGCGGGCTTTCGGACGAGCCGCTCCTCCTCATGGACGCGGACGTGGTCTACGATCCGGAGCTCCTGGCGCGGCTGGCGCGGGCGCCGGACCCGGTGGACTTCCTCCTGGACCCGCGGAGTTCCTTCACGGGGGAGGAGATGATGCTGGGGGTGCGGGGAGGATACGTGCAGGAGATCCGGCGGGGGCTGAAGGGGCCGTGGGACCTCGTGGGGGAGACGGTGGGATTCACGAAGGTGTCGGAGCCCGCGGAGCTGAGGCGGGCGATCGAGGACGTGGGGGACCCGGGGGTGGAGTACGAGGCGGCGCTCGACCTGCTCGTCAAGCGGGTGCCGGCGGGGTATGTCCTGGTGGACCGGCCGTGGATGGAGATCGACTTTCCGGAGGACCTGGCCCGTGCGGTGGAACTGCACCGATGAGCTGGCGGACGCGTGGGTCCACCGGCCGCTGGCCGGCCTGATCGCGCGCGCCCTGGCGCCCACGCCGGTGACGGCCGACCACGTGACGCTCCTGTCCTGCGGGCTGGGAGTTTGCGGGGCGGTCTACCTGGCGGCGGGGCATCCCGTGGCGGCCCTGCTCATCGTTGCCCACCTTGTCTTCGACTGCGCGGACGGGCAGATGGCGCGGATGCGGGGCCCCTCGCGGCATGGGCGCTGGCTGGACGGGCTCTCGGACGGGATCGTGGGCGCGGCCTTCTACCTGGGGCTCCTGGCGCGGGGGCTCCCCCTGCCGGCGCTGGCGGCGGCCGGGGCGAGCCTGATGCTGAGGGGGACGGTCTTCGACGGGCTCAAGGCCCTCGCCAAGGGCGCGGCGGACATCCCGGTCTACACGACGGTCCAGGGATGGATCGTGGGGCCGGGACCCGTGCGTCCGGGTTTCCTGCGGCTGGCGGGGCTGGGCGGGGTCACGACGCATCACGTGGTCCTGGCGGCCTCCGCCCTTTTCGCCGACTACGACATCTTTCTTGCCTACGCGGTGGTCGCCTCGAACCTCCTGGTGGCGGCGCTCCTGGCGGCGCGGCGCGCCGCGGCGTCCCGCCCGGCGCGGGGCGGGGGGCCGTGAGAAGACGGACCCGCGCGGCTTGCCGTGCCGCGCTCGGCGGCGGCCGGAGGGGGGCTTCGGGCAAAAGAAAACCCCCGGGCCGCGGGGCCCGGGGGTTGAGGCGTCTATGGGATTCCCGGTGCGTTACTTCACGCCGAACACGTTGGCGTAGCGGTAGTACACCTCCAGGGTCAGCGCGTTGATGGCCGTGCCGTACACGCGGCCGCCCTCGCCGCTCCAGCGGCACACGGTCTCCCAGGAGCCGCTCTTGCAGCCCGAGGAGCCGGGGTTCTGGTGCTTCACCAGCGAGTTCTTCATGTCCTCGTTCCAGGCCTTCCACTTGGGGCCGGACGGGCCGTCATACTGGAACAGCGCCAGGCTCGCGTAGTACCAGTAGTAGAAGTCGATCCAGGTGCCGTCCCACTTGGGCTTGTCCCGCAGGAGGAGGTCGCAGCCTCCGGAGAGGCGCGCGTCGCCCTTGTTCTTGTCCATGAAGATGCGCGCCATCACGCCGATCGCGGTGAGGGCCTCGTGGTGCTCGAAGTTCTCGTTGAGGCCCGGGACGAAGACCTTGCCGGTGCCCTTGTGGGTGTAGCCCACGCGGGCGTAGCTCTCCTCGGTGACCTCGTCGTACCAGGAGCGGGTGCCGTCGTACCCCGTCCGGGGGAACGAGAGCGCCGAGAGCTCGGCGGACTTGAGCACCATGACCGCCCAGCCGGTCACCGACGAGTCGTTGTCGCCGCACTTGTAGCTGTACCGCCAGCCCTTGCTGGGGTTCTGCGCGGCGATCACGAAGTCCACCGCCTTCTGGGCCTGGTCCTTGAAGAGGTTCGACCCCGTGAGGCCGTAGGCCTCGGACATGGCCAGGGCGCAGATGGTGTGGTTGTACATGTACTTCTGGTTGTTGCGGCTCCCGATGCAGCCTTCGGGG
>CAYNDR010000355.1:0-6741 GCA_964395295.1 uncultured Planctomycetales bacterium | reverse complement strand
CGCGGGGCGGGTGAATCGGGAGGCGGAGGATGCGGCCGCCGTGTGCTTCCGGGAGGATCATGTCCTGACGAAAGGGGACCGCTTGCCCGAAGCCATCCTGGCGCTGAGGAAGTTCCCGTCCGGTTTCGATGGGACGAAGGCCGCGGCCATGGTGGCAAAGAGGATCCTGGAAATCGAGCGCCAGTTGGAACAGAAACTGCGGCAAGGCGAAGAGCGGGCGGCGGATCTGGCGGCCTCGGGAGACTGGGAAGGGGCCATGAAGGCCGTTGAGGAACTACGGACCTCGGTTACGTGCCCCGTGGGGGCGAAACGGGAGTTCCTGAATCCCCGCCACGGCCGGGATCTCGATGCCCTCTCGAAGAGCCTGGAGGAACGGCGGAATCCGGCAAAGGGGCGCAAGGAGGAGACCCCTCCGGGGATGCCCGCCGCGGAACCTGCAGGAGAGGCTTCCGCCCCCAGGGTGCTCAAGCCCGTTTCCGTGGACCCGAAGGTCCTGAAGCCGGGGCTCGCGGCCGAATGCTACGCCGGCTGTGACTTCAATCGGTTGAGCACGAGGCGCGTGGACCCACGGATTGATTTTGAAAGGACGTCCGCTCCGGCATGGGAGGGGGGACCCGCCGACAATTTCTCGATTCGCTGGCTGGGCTACCTGCTCGTTCCCGAGACGTCGGTCTATTCCCTGGAGATATTCGTCGATGACGGGGCGATCCTGTGCGTAGACGAACACCGGATAATGAAGGATTGGAGGCGCGAAGGATACCGTCGGATTTCCGCCGCGATCGGGATGGAAAAAGGATATCACAAGCTGTCCCTGGAGTACTTTCAGGCGGACGGACCATCCTATATCGCGCTGTATTGGAGGAAGGGAGACGGCCCGCCGATGGCCATGGGGCCTGAGAACCTTTTCCATGATCCCGGCGCGCCCCTGGAGCCATTCCAGTCGCGCACGTACCCCGAGATGCCCTCGGAACGGCTCTGGAATCCCCTGGAGCCGCTAAAGGCGTCGTCGGCGGACCCGAGGGTCTTGAAGCCTGGTCTCGTGGCCGAATGCCACGCCGGCCGTCATTTCAAGAAACTCGTCCAGCGGCGGATCGATCCTCACATCGATTGGGACTGGAAAGGAGGCCCAGGATTCGAAGGGGGGCCGGAGGACGATTTCTCGATCCGTTGGAAGGGATACCTGAACATCCCTCGGACGGGAGAGTACACCCTCGAGGTCCGTTCCGACGACGGCTGCATCCTTTTCATCGACGGCAAGCGATGCCTGGAGCACTGGCGCACCCAGGCCCCCCGTCCGCACCGGGCCTTCTGCACCCTGGAGAAAGGCCTTCATCGGATTGCCCTGGAGTACATGGAGGAGGGGGGACACGCCGGGATCGCCTTTTCTCTCAAGGAAGGAGATGGCGCCCTCCTGAAGATCGGCCCGGAATCCTTCTTTCACGATCCCTCCGGCTTCAAGCCCTTCTCCGCCCCGATGACCGCCGCCCCCGCGCCTCCGTCCCTGGAACGCCGGGACGTCCCTGCGGTCCCGAAGCCTCCCGCTCCCCCGCCGTCCCTGGGACTCGGGAAGCGCCCCGAACCCTCCCCCGCCGAGCAGAAAAAGGCGGAGAAGCTGGTCCGCGACTTGTACAAGGAGGAGTACGCGAAGAGATCGCCGGCCGACGTGAAGGCCCTGGCTTCCCGCCTCCTCCAGAGCGGCCTGCAGACCCAGGAAGACGACGCGGCGCGTTTCGTCCTCCTCCGGGAGTCCCGCGACCTGGCCATGCAAGTGGGGAACACCGAGACCGCCTTGCTGGCGATCGAGGCCATCGGCAGGGACTTCGAAACGAACACGGGGCCCATGCGGATGTCCGTCCTGTTGGCGTTGGCCAAATCGGCCGTCACCCCGGAGGACTGCATTCCACTGGCAAGCGAGGGCTTAAGGCAGGGGGAGTGGTTCGTCGCGAACGGCGAGTACTCCAGCGCCGAGAAGGCTCTCGGCGTGGCGGAAGCGGCGGCGCGCAGGGCCAAGGACCTCGACCTCCTGGCTCAGATACAGTCGGAAATCGTCGAAGTCCAGGCGATCAGGAGGGAGCATGAGCGGGTGAAGTCATCGATCAAGGCGCTGGGCGAGAATCCGGACGACACCGCGGCGAACCTGGCTGTGGGGAAGTTCCTCTGTTTCATCAAAGGGGACTGGACGGGCGGTTTGCCGAACCTGTCGAAAGGGTCCGACCCGGCCCTGAAAGAGGCGGCGGAGAAAGACCTGGCCGGGGCCTCGGATGCGGAGTCGCAGGTGTCCGTCGGCGACGCGTGGTGGTCCTTGGGCGAGAAACAGAAAGGATCGTCAAAGAGCAACGTACAGGAGCGGGCTCTTCACTGGTATCGGCTGGCCTGGAAGGGTCTGGCCGGCATCGCCAGGGAGAAGGTGAGGAGCAAGTTCAAGACGGGGCTGGCCAAGCCCGGTGGCCCGCCACCGAGGAGGCCAGGGGAGGCGCCGGCGAAGTGGGGGGCTGGCGGGGAGAAAGACCGAATCATGGTCGACGAGGCGTGCGCCCACGGCGGGCGGTATTCAGTGAGACTCCCGGCGGGCCCCGGGAAAGGAGGTTCCTTTTCCCAGGGAGTCAAGGTGACGCCGGGCAAGAAATACGTCTTTTCCGCATGGGTGCTGACGGACAGGACGAATAACACCGATCCGTTCACGGTCATCCTGTGGCACGGGGTCGGGTCCGTATTGGGAGGCCCTCGGGTTCCCCTCGACCAGCCCTGGTGGACGCCGGTCCAGGGCACCTACGAATGCTCCGAAGAGACAACGTCGATCCAGATCCTCCTTCGGGACAAGGTCGACCAGGCGGGCAACGTCTGGGTGGACGACCTCTCCCTGAAATGCGTCGATGACGGAATCGAACTTCTGGAGAACGGTTCCTTCGAGAAGTAGGGGATTCATGGGGACGATGCTGCTGGAATTGCTCTTGCTGGGATCGTCGGTTGTCGGACCGCAGGACGATCTCATTCGCACCGGGACGTTCGGAGGCCGGGGGCGCCCGAACCCGTTCGAGGAGATGCCGGACCCGCGGGCGGTCCTGGTGGGACTCAAGGCGGCCGCGGACGGATCCGGCCGCTTCGTCCAGTCGGTACAACCGGTCTATCGGCGCGGGAAGTCGATCGTCGAGGGGAAGATATACGGTCCCCGCCCGAGGGACGGGGTGTACCTGTCGTTGGTGGCCAAGGAAGGCTATGCGGTGGGCGGGATCTCGGGCCGTGCGGGAGCGTGGATCGACGGATTTTCCCTCATCTTCATGCGCATCCGCGGCGAATCGTTGGAACCGGCGGATGCCTATGAGAGTCCTCACGTGGGAGGCCAGGGGGGGAATCCCCAAGAACCGGTGAACTCCCAGGGCGCTTTCATCGTGGGGGTTTATGGGGGGACCGGGGCCTATGTCGATTGCTTCGGCTTCATCCTGGCGAAGAAGGGGAAGCCCGACAGGCTCGAACCCCCTTCGCCGACGGCCATGAAAGAGGCGGAGAATCTGGTCAAGGAGTTGTTCAAGGAGGGCTACGCGAAGCGGGACCCGGCGGATCGGAGGGCGTTCGCGGCCAGGCTCCTGACCCAGGCGAGGGAGACGAAGGGGGAGGACGCGGTTCGGTTTGTCCTGCTGAGGGAATCCCGGAACATGGCGGTTCTGGGTGAAGACCTGCAAACGGCCCTGGCGGCGGCAGAGGAGACGGCAAGGATCTTCCTCGTGGACGAATTGGAGTTGAAGGGTCAGGTCGTGGGCACTGCGGCCAAGGCCGCAAAGAGGCCGGAGATGGCAAAGAAGGTCGCGGAAACCGGCTTGGGATTGGCGGATGAGGCCCTGGGGGCAGACAAGTACGAAACAGCGATGGAGTTGGCTTCCAAGGCGGAGTCGGCGGCGAGAACGGCGAAGGATCTGGGATCGCTGAGGCGGGCGCAGGACAAGCGCGAGGAAATAGAAGAAGCCAGGAAGGATCATGCACGGGCGAAGGCCGCTGAAAAAGTCCTGGAAGAGAATCGAGAGGATCCGGAAGCGAACCTTGCGCTGGGGAAGTACTTGGCGCTCGTGAAAGGCGATTGGGGAAAGGGATTGCCGCTCCTGGCGAAGGGGGCCGATCCGATCCTGAAGGATGCGGCCGGGAAGGATCTCGGGAATCCGACCGAATGCAAGGAGCGGGCCGAGGCGGGGGACTTGTGGTGGGAGATCGGCGAAAAGGAGAAGAGAGGCGTGATCAGGGAGCGCCTGAGGGACCGGGCGCGGCAATGGTACGAAAGGGCATTGGGCGGCTTGGCGGGGATCAACAAGGCCAGGGTGGAGAAACGGCTCCTGGAATCCGGGGCGCAGGGATTGACGGCTGCGAACCGGGATCGACCCAAGAAGGCGGAGCAGGCCCTGGGATTCGCGTTGCGTCGGCATCCCGACGATGCCGTTGGATTCGGGGGCCATTATTACAAGCTGTTCGACGCGACGACGGGATGGAAGGAGGCCCGCAAGCGATGCCAGGGAATGGGCGGATACCTGGCCTGCGTAACCGATGAGGCTGAATTCCAATTCGTGATGTCTCTGCTCCAAGGCAAGGGTTCGGGGCCCGACTGTTGCTGGGTAGGCGCGACGGACGAGGCGGCGGAGGGCCGGTGGGAGTGGATCACGGGGGAGCCGTTCAGCTGGAAGAACATCGATGCCGGGGAAAATCGCGGCGAGAATTGCCTGAACATCAGGATTTCGGCCAAGCGTTTTGAGGACTATCCGGACCGCGGCGAATTCGTGGGGAAACAAATGTTTCTCTGCGAGTGGGAGTTATAGGAGCGACTGATATGCGTGGAAACAAGGCATGGGCCGCGTGTGCCGCAATGGCGGGGTTGGTCGCCCTGGCGTCTCCGGCCGCTTTCGCGCAGGGAGCATGGAGCGGCGCCAGTCCCATGACGGCCGGGAGGAGCGCGCACACGATTACCCAGTTGCCCAACGGCAAGGTGCTCGTGGCGGGGGGCTTGACGGCCAGCGGGGCCACGGGCGTCTGCGAGCTTTTCGATCCCGCGACGGGGAAGTGGACCGCCACGGGATGGATGTCGACCGCGCGGTACGGCCACACGGCGACGCTCCTCCCCAACGGCAAGGTGCTGGCGGTCGGCGGGACCGACGGGATGCTCTCCCTCTCAAGCTGCGATATGTACGATCCGGCCAAGGGGACATGGTCGTCAGCCTCCTCACTCTCCACGGCCCGGATCGGGCACACCGCGACCCTGCTCCGGACCGGGCGGGTGATGGTCGCGGGGGGCAACGGGCCGCTGTCGACCTGCGAACTATTCGATTCGGCCTCCGGGGCCTGGAGTTCCACGGGATCGATGCCGGAAGGGCACGCCGACCACACGGCGACTCTGCTGGGGGACGGGAGGGTGCTCGTGGCGGGGGGCTCGCCGGCGATCGCGAACGCGGCGCTTTATAATCCCTTGACGGGAGGCTGGAGCGCGACCGGATCGTTGGCGGGGGCGCGCCGCGTACATGCGGCGATCCTGCTCCCGAGCGGGCTGGTGCTCGCTGTCGGCGGACAGGACGGCGGTGGGGCCGTCGCCACAGGCGAGCTTTATGACGCGGTGGCGGGTACGTGGTCCGGTACCGATTCGATGGCCGCGGCCCGTTATTCGATGACCGCCACGCTGTTGCCCAACGGGAAGGTGCTGGTCGCCGGCGGCGACGGCGGATCGGGCCCGCTGGTATCCTGCGGGCTTTATGATCCTGCGGGCGCGCCGGGTGCCAAGTGGTCCGCGGTCGCGTCCCTGGCATCCGCGCGCCGGGATCATTCGTCGCTTGTCCTGCCGAGCGGGATGGTCCTCGCGACGGGCGGGGACGGCGGCTCAGGTCCGGTCGCGACGAGCGAGATCTACGACGCGCGCGCCGCGACCTGGACCCCCACGGGCTCGATGGCCGGCATCCGGGCTGATTTCCCCGGGTTGCTCCTGCGGAACGGTAAAGTCGTGGTCGCCGGGGGCGGGACGGGACTGGTGGCGCTTTCCACGTGCGAGATCTATGATCCCCCTACAGGCACCTGGAGCCCGATAAGCTCCCTTCCCGAGCCGCGTACTTCGCATACGGCGTCCCTCCTGCCGGACGGGAGGTTTCTCCTGACGGGCGGCACGACCGGCAGTGTGCTCTTGAGTAGTTGCGTGGTCTACGATCCGGCCGCGGGCACCTGGTCGCCCACCGGCTCGATGGCGTCGGGCCGCTGGTGTCACTCGCTGACCATGCTCCCAAACGGAAAGCTCCTCGTCGCGGGAGGGATCGATTCTACAGGTTATACGATCTCCAGTTGCGAGCTTTATGATCCCAAGACGGGCGTCTGGACCCCCACGAGATCAATGAGTGATTCCAGATGCGACCATGTCGCTACGCTGCTTCCGACGGGAAAAATCCTTGTCGTGGGGGGAGCCCAAGGGCAAGTGTCGGGAACCATCAATCCTCCCGTCGTCCTTAACCGCTGCGAGTATTACGATCCCGGCAGCGGATCCTGGAGTCCGGCACCCTCGATGAACGCGGCACGCTACACGCATACCGCCACGCTCCTTCCTGAAGGCAGGGTCCTCGTCGCGGGAGGGATAAGCCCATATCCGGCAGCCACGACGTCCTGTGAATTATTCGATCCTGTCCTCGGGAACTGGAGCGCGACATCGCCCATGGCCGGGGCACGTATGATGCACTCCGCTATCCTCATGCCGGGGGGACGGGTCCTCGCGGCGGGCGGATGGAACAG
>CAYNDR010000354.1:3015-6743 GCA_964395295.1 uncultured Planctomycetales bacterium | reverse complement strand
GGAGTCCGTTCAGGACCGTCTCCGCGCCCGCCCCCAGCAGGACCGCGGTGAAGTCGTGGCGGGCGAGCCGCGCCCCCAGCGAGATCGAGTGGTGGGAGAAGAAGGAGTCGCGGTCCTGGAGGACCCGCATCGAGGCGACGTGGAAGGCCTCGGCGCTCTCGCGCTGGACGCGCACGCAGTCGATCCGGGCGCCGCCGGCCAGGGAGACCTCGGTGACGGCGTTGGTGAAGTAGGCGCCGCCGGCGGGGCCCAGGAAGCTCTCGACGATCGTGGCCCGGGCGCCCTCCCCGGCGGCCACGACGATCCTGGGGTGGGTCACGTAGGGCTCGCCGAGCAGGGAGGAGACGAAGAGGAGGTGGATCGGCTTGTCCACCGACACCCCTTGCGGGACGCGGACGAACGCGCCGTCGCGGAAGAAGGCGGCGTTGAGCGCGGCGAACGGATTCCGCTCGGAGGCGCCGGGCCACGCGAGGTGCGGCTCGAGGCGCCCCGGGTCCTTCCGGAAGAGGTCGGCGAGGGAGGCGACCGTGACGCCCGAGGGGCCGTCGATGGAGGAGAAGTCGGGGGCGTGGCGGCCGTCGACGAAGGCGAGCTGGAAGCCCCGGAGCGGGCCGCGCGCGACGCCGGCGAACTGGCTCGGGTTGGGCGTGCCCGCGGCGGGCCGGAAGGGGATCTCCGCGATGGGCGCCACGTCGGTGTGGCGCCACTCCTCCTGGTCCCGGGTGGGGTACCCGAGCGCGGCGAAGAGGTCGATCGCCTCCCGGCGGGCGCGGGCCGGGCCGGGGAGGGTCCGGCCCAGCCGGTCGAACTCCGCCAGGAAATGGTCCCGTCCCAGGAGGGCTTGGGTCATCGCGCCCCCGCCAGCTCCTTCTCGACCCAGGAATAGCCCTTCTTCTCCAGCTCCAGCGCCAGCTCCTTGCCGCCGGAGCGGACGATGCGGCCGTCGAAGAGCACGTGGACGAAGTCGGGGACCACGTAGTCGAGCAGGCGCTGGTAATGGGTGATCAGGATGATCGTCCGTTCCTTCGACCGCAGGCCGTTGATGCCCTCGGCGACGACGCGGAGGGCGTCGATGTCGAGGCCCGAGTCGGTCTCGTCGAGGATGGCCAGGCGCGGCTCGAGGACCGCCATCTGGAGGATCTCGTTGCGCTTCTTCTCGCCGCCGGAGAAGCCCTCGTTGACGGGGCGGTTGAGCAGGCTCTCCGCCATCTGGACGAGCTTGGCCTTCTGCTTGATGATCTGGAGGAACTCGTGGGCGTCGAGCTCCTGGAGCCCCCGGTGCTTGCGGACCGCGTTGAGGGCGCTCTTGAGGAAGTAGGTGTTGCCCACGCCCGGGATCTCCACGGGGTACTGGAAGGCGAGGAAGACCCCCTCGCGGGCGCGCTCCTCCGGGGGCATGGCCAGGAGGTCGCGGCCGCCGTAGAGGGCCTCGCCGGCGGTGACGGTGAAGCCGTCGCGGCCCGCCAGCACGTGGGCGAGGGTGCTCTTCCCGGAGCCGTTGGGGCCCATGATGGCGTGGACCTCGCCGGCCCGGGCGGAGAGGCTGAAGCCCTTGAGGACGGGCTTGTCGGCCGCGTTGGCGAAGAGGCTGCGGATCTCCAGCATCGGGTCGGCTCCTATCCCACGCTTCCTTCGAGGCTCACGCCGAGGAGCTTCTGGGCCTCCACGGCGAACTCCATGGGCAGTTCCTTGAAGACGCGCTTGCAGAACCCGTTGACGATGAGGTTGACGGCGTCCTCGCCGGAGATCCCGCGCTGGCGGCAGTAGAAGAGCTGGTCCTCGCCGATCCGGGAGGTCGAGGCCTCGTGCTCCACCTGGGCGGTGGGGTTCTGGACGTCGAGGTAGGGGAACGTGTGGGCGCCGCACTCGTCCCCCAGGAGCAGGGAGTCGCACTGGGAGTAGTTCCGCGCGTTCTCGGCGCGGGGGGCGACGCGGACGAGGCCCCGGTAGGAGTTCTGGCCGTGGCCGGCGGAGATGCCCTTGGAGATGATGGTGCTGCGGGTGTCCTTCCCGATGTGGATCATCTTGGTGCCGGTGTCCGCCTGCTGCCAGTTGTTGGCCACGGCGACCGAGTAGAACTCGCCGGCGGAGCCGTCCCCCTGGAGGATGCAGCCGGGGTATTTCCAGGTGATGGCGCTCCCGGTCTCGACCTGGGTCCACGTGATCCGGGAGCGGGCGCCCCTGCAGTGGCCGCGCTTGGTGACGTAGTTGAGGATGCCCCCGCGGCCCTCGCGGTCGCCGGGGTACCAGTTCTGCACGGTCGAGTACTTGATCACGGCGTCGTCCAGGGCCACGAGCTCGACGACGGCGGCGTGGAGCTGGTTCTCGTCGCGCCGGGGGGCGGTGCAGCCCTCGAGGTAGCTCACGGAGGCGCCCTCCTCGGCCACGATGAGGGTGCGCTCGAACTGCCCGGTGTCCTTGGCGTTGATGCGGAAGTAGGTGGAGAGCTCCATGGGGCAGCGGACGCCCCGGGGGACGAGGCAGAAGGAGCCGTCCGAGAAGACCGCGGCGTTGAGGGCGGCGTAGAAGTTGTCGCCGGGGGGCACGACGGAGCCCAGCCACTTCCGCACGAGGTCCGGGTGCTCGCGGACCGCCTCGGAGAAGGAGCAGAAGACGATGCCCACCTGCCGGAGCTTGTCCTTGAAGGTCGTGGCCACGGAGACGCTGTCGAAGACGGCGTCGACCGCCACGCCCGCCAGGCGCCCCTGCTCCGCCAGCAGGATCCCGAGCTTCTCGTAGGTGCGGCGGATCTCGGGATCGACCTCGTCCAGGGTCCCGGGCCCGGCCTTCAGGCGGGGGGCCGCGTAGTAGGAGATGGCCTGGAAATCGATCTCCGGACAGCGCAGGTGGGCCCAGCGGGGCTCCTTCATGGTGAGCCAGTGGCGGTAGGCCTTGAGGCGCCACTCCAGGAGCCATTCCGGCTCGCCCTTCTTGGCCGAGATCAGGCGGATGACGGCCTCGTCGAGCCCCTTGGGGACCTTGTCCTCCTCCACGGGGGTGACGAAGCCGTAGGGGTATTCCTGCCGGGCCAGGTCCTCGATCGCGCGCTTGTCGGCGTCGCTCATGGGGCGTCCTTCCGCGGGCGGCGCGGCGGGGCCGGGGGGAGCGGGCGCATCATGTCGGCCAGGGTGATCCCGCGGAGGGCGCCGAACACCGCCTGGTTGATCTTCTTCCAGTTGTTCCGGACGCCGCAGACCCGCTCCAGGCCGCAGCGCTCGCCGTGGGTGGTGCAGAGCGTCACGGCCACGGGCCCGTCGAGGGCGGCCACGATCTCGGCCACGGTGATCTCCTCGGGGCGCCGCGCCAGGGCGAAGCCGCCCCGGACCCCCCGGCGGGCCGCCAGGAGCCCCTGGTGGGCCAGCCGCTTGAGGATCTTGCTGGCGGTGGGGCGGGGCAGGCGGGCCTCGGCGGCGAGCTCCCGGGCACTGCGGGCGGGGGGCCGGGGGTCCCGCGCCACGCAGGTCAAAAGGACGATCCCGTAGTCCGCCAGCCTCGTCATCCGGAACACGCGCCGTCCCCCCTTGATATCGTACTTCCCAGGTACTCTTTCAAGATAACGCGGATCCCTCCGCGAGTCAATCCCCAATCAGCACCGTTCCGGTACCTTATCGGGGGCCCGGGGCCGGGCCGGCCGCCGCATCGCCCGGGTGGATTCCGGGCGGGGAAAATCCTACCATGGGCGGGGATATGAAGGACCGCTGGCTCGCCGTCAACCTCGCCTGGGGCGT
>CAYNDR010000354.1:0-3005 GCA_964395295.1 uncultured Planctomycetales bacterium | reverse complement strand
CTCGCCCGCGGGTCAGACGCGTCCCCAACACGACTGGCAGGCGGTCTTCGTCGGCCTGTTCTGCGCGGGGCTGGGGCAGGCGTATGGGCGGCGCTGGGTCCGGCTGGCCGTCGTCCTCGTCCTGTTCGGGGCTTGGTCCTTCTGGGAGAAGCCGGAGTGGCTGGGGGACGGCGCCGCGCTCCTGGATGGGGCCTTCTGGAGCCTGATCTTGCTGGACGCCTTCTGGGCGCTGAGGAAAAAGAACGCCCTCTCGAAAGGACGGACGGCGCTCTGCCTGGCGCTGATCCTTCCGGTTTCGGGGGCCTACCCGCTGGCGAAGCTGACGAAGGCGTTCCTCTTCGAGGTCTACAGGGTGCCGGGAAGATCGATGTCGCCCACGATCCGGGAGGGGGACCGGATCCTCTCGACCCGGTGCGGGACCTGGTTCCGGCCGGTGGAGCGCTTCGACGTGGTCGTTTTCCGGTTCCCGCTGAACGAGACGAGGGCGTTCGTCAAACGGGTCGTGGGCCTTCCCGGCGAGGAACTCGTGATCCGGGACGGCGAGATCTTCGCGCGGCCGAAGGGGGAGGGGCGATTCCGGATCGCCCGGAAGCCGCCGCGCGCGCAGGAATTGCTCTGGATCGATCCGGCCGAGGGGGCGGACTTCCTCAAGGACGCGGACGCGTTCAGGAAATGCTGGGGGCCGTGGGGCCCCTACACGGTCGGGGCCGGACGCCTCTCGATCCCCGGCGAGGCGACCTTCCGCTTCCTGCCCGAGATCGAGGACGGCGGCGGCGCGGTGGGCGACGCGCGCCTGGCCGTCGGTTTCAGGATGACGGGATCCCGCGGGGAGGTCCGGGCCGAGATCGCCAACAGCCGCGGGCGGTTCGCGGCCCGCCTGGCGGGCGAAGCGGAGGGCGCGCTCGCCTATTCCCCCCGCGACAGCTCGAAGGGGGAGGCTTCGATGCCGTTGTCCGCCCGGATGGTCCGGGGGCGCGACCACGCGTTCGAGCTGGCGGTCTCCGACGGGCGGGCCCGCGTCCGCCTGGACGGCGCCCTCCTGGCCGATCTCCGGTTCATGGAGTTCCTCGAGGAGGGCAGGGGCCTGCCGGAAATCCCGACCTCGGTGTCGTTCGGCGTCAAGGGGGATGGCCTGACGGTGGAGAGGCTGGCCGTGGGGCGCGACCTCCACTACCGGGGGCGGCCGTCGTTGCCCGACGGGGAGGCGGTCGCGGTCCCGGACGGGGCGTATTTCATGCTGGGCGACGACGCCCTCCACAGCCACGACTCGCGGGGGTGGACGCGGTGGACCTATCGCCTGAAGGGGCGGCCCGATCCCGTCGAGTGCGAGGGGCAGGAGACGACGGACGGCGGCCACCCTCCCCAGCCGTTCCTGGCCGAGCTGCAGAGGAGGCACCGTCTGGCCGCCGAACCCGATGCAGGGATCAGGTCCGACCGGTCCGGGAAGGAGCGGTACCTGTTCAAGCCTGACCTGGAGGGGGAGCCCCGGGAGGAGCCCTTCCGGTTCATCCCCCGCCGGTATCTCACGGGGCGGGTGGTCAAGATCTGGTGGCCGCCGGGGCGGGCGGGGCCGGTCCGGTGAGCGGCGGCTTGACGGGGTCCTTGTGACCCCCGCTTGTGGCCGCCCGCCGCGCCCCCTATAATGTCGCCAGGACAAGACCGATGGACCGCATCTACATGGACGCCCATGCCACCACGCCCGTGGACCCGCGTGTGCTGGAGGCGATGCTGCCCTACTTCTCCGAGACGTTCGGCAATCCCGCCAGCCGCACCCACTCGTTCGGCCGGGAGGCGGCCCGGGCGGTGGAGGAGGCGCGGGAGCGGGTGGCGGCCGCCGTGGGCGCGGACGCCTCCGAGATCGTCTTCACCAGCGGCGCCACCGAGAGCGACAACCTCGCGATCAAGGGGGCGGCGGAGTCCTGCCGGGAGCGCGGGGACCACGTCGTGACCGTCCGGACCGAGCACCGCGCGGTCCTGGACCCCTGCCGCGCCCTGGAGCGCCAGGGGCGCGCGCGGGTCACCTTCCTCCCGGTGCGGAAGGACGGCCTCCTCGACCTGGAGGACCTGCGGCGCGCGATCACGGACCGGACGGTGCTCGTCTCGGTGATGGCGGCCAACAACGAGATCGGGGTGGTCCAGCCGCTGGAGGAGATCGGGGCGGTCTGCCATGAGAGGGGGGTCCTCTTCCATTCGGACGCCACCCAGGCGGTGGGGAAAGTCCCGTTCGACGTCCGGTCGATGAACGTGGACCTGGCCTCCTTCACGGCGCACAAGATGTACGGGCCCAAGGGGGTGGGCGCGCTCTACGTCCGCCGGCGCGACCCCCGCGTGAAGCTCGTCCCGATCCTCGACGGCGGCGGCCACGAGCAGGGGCTCCGCCCCGGGACCCTGCCGACGCCCCTCGTCGCGGGCTTCGGCCGGGCCTGCGAGATCGCCCGCGCGGAGATGCCGGAGGAGTCCCGGCGGGTCCTGGCCCTCCGGGAGCGCCTGCGCCGCCGCGTCTTCGGGGACCTCGACCACGTGGTCCTCAACGGCGCCCTGGAGCCCCGGCTCCCGGGCAACCTGAACGCGAGCTTCGCCTTCGTGGAGGGCGAGAGCCTGATGCTGTCCCTGGGCGACGTGGCCGTCTCCTCCGGCAGTGCCTGCACGAGCGCCACCCAGGAGCCGTCCCACGTGCTGGAGGCCCTGGGGCTGGACGAGCCGCTGGCGCGCGCGTCCCTGCGGTTCGGGCTCGGGCGCTTCAACACCGAGGCGGAGGTGGACGAGGTGGGGGAGGCGCTGGTCCGGGCCGTGCGGCGCCTCCGGGAGCTCTCGCCGCTCTACGGGGAGGCCCGGGAGAAGCGGGAATGAACCCGCCGGAGGGGGCCGCGTGCCCCATGAAATCTCCGTGGACTCCGTGCCCTCCGTGTTTGATGATCTCCGTTTCCTCCGTGTCCTCGGGCCGGACGGATGCCCCATGAAATCTCCGTGGACTCCGTGCCCTCCGTGTTTGATGATCTCCGTTT
>CAYNDR010000353.1:4421-6747 GCA_964395295.1 uncultured Planctomycetales bacterium | reverse complement strand
ATCTCCCACCTCCACCTCGACCACTTCTCGGACCTGGTCCCGTTCCTCTTCCACCAGTCATGGTCGCTGAAGGGGAAGACCCGGCCGCCCCTGACGGTCCTGGGGCCGCCCGGGACGCGGGAGGCGGTCTCGGGCCTGCGCCGAGCGGTCCCGCACCTCGGCGACCACGGCTTCCCCATCGAGGTCCGGGACATGGTGACCGGAGCCTTCGAGTTCGAGCCGGTGCGGGCGCGCCCCATGCCGGTCCCGCACGTGGACGACTTGACGTCGGTGGCCTGGAGGGTGGAAGGGGCCGGCAAGACGTTCGCCTATTCCGGCGACTGCCGCGAGAGCGAGGAACTGGTCCGGGCCATCGAGGGGGCGGACCTCGCGGTCGTGGAGGCCACCTGCCCCGACGACCATCCCCATCCCACGCACCTGACGGCGGGCCAGGCCTGCGGGGCGGCCCGGCGCGCGGGGGTGCGCCGGCTGATCCTGACCCATTTCTCCAGCCTCTGGGACGGGAGGGACCCGGCGGCCGAGGGCGCCGGGCGTTTCCCGGGGACCCTCCAGGCCGCCGTCGACATGATGACGGTGGAATTCTGATCGTCATGGGCAACGACCCTTCTCCCGTTTCCGTCCCGGCCCTCCTGGAGGAAGTCGACGCGCTCGCCCGGGAGCTCCATCCCGGCCGGCGCCGGAGGCCCCTCTCCCTCGAAAGCGCCCTGGATCGGGACGCGGGGATCGACAGCCTTGCGCGGATCGAGCTCCTCGTGCGGCTGGAGCGGCGCTTCGGGGCGGCCCTCCACGATTCGAGCGTCACCGGGGCGGAGACGGTCGGGGACCTCCTGGCGGCGCTGGGGCGGGCGAGTCCGGGGGGGACGCGCGAGGTCCCGGGGCCGCAGGAGCCGCCCCGCGATCTGGAGTCGACGGGAGGGAGGCCCGAGCGGGCCGCCACGCTCGTCGAGGCCCTGGAATGGCACGCGGCCCGGCATCCCGGCCGGCCCCACATCACGCTCTACGGCGACGACGGCGGGCGGCAGGACATCACCTACGGGGACCTCCTGAAGGAGGCCGAAGGGGTGGCGGCGGGGCTCGCGGCCTACGACCTGGCGCCGCAGCAGCCCGTGGCCCTCATGCTCCAGACCTGCCGCGACTACTTCCGCGGCTTCTTCGGGATCCTCATGGCGGGGGGCATCCCCGTGCCCCTCTATCCGCCCGTGCGGGCCGCCCAGGTCGAGGAGCACGCGCGCCGCCAGGCCGGCATCCTCGCGAGCGCGCGGGCGCCGCTGATGCTGACCTCCGAGGAGGTGCGCAAGGCGGGCCGCCTGCTCCAGGCGCTCGCCCCCGACCTCCGCGCCGTGGCCACGGTCTCGGAGGCCGCGGAGAAGGGGGGACGCGCGGCGCGGGCGAGGCTCGGCGCGGGGGACATCGCCTTCCTCCAGTACACGTCCGGGAGCACGGGCGCCCCCAAGGGGGTCATCCTCACGCACGCGAACCTCCTGGCCAACATCCGGGCCATGGGGGAGGCCGCGGCGACGGTGGACACGGACGTCTTCGTGAGCTGGCTGCCGCTCTACCACGACATGGGGCTCATCGGCGCCTGGCTGACGAGCCTCTATGTGGGGATGCGGACGGTCCTGATGTCGCCGCTCGCGTTCCTCTCCCGCCCGCCGCGCTGGCTCCGGGCGATCCACCGCGAGCGCGGGACGATCTCGGCCGCGCCCAACTTCGCCTACGACCTCTGCGCCAGCAAGGTCCCCGAATCGGAGCTCGAGGGGCTGGACCTGAGCTCGTGGCGCCTCGCGCTCAACGGGGCGGAGATGGTCCACGGGGGGACGATCGAGCGCTTCTGCGCCCGGTTCGCCAAGCGCGGCTTCCGCCGGGAGGCCGTCTTCCCGGCGTTCGGCCTGGCGGAGAACTCGCTGGGCCTGGCCTTCCCGCCGCTCGGGCGCGGGCCCCGGACGGACCGGGTCCGGCGCGGGGAGTTCCAGAAGGACGGCCTCGCCCGGCCGGCGGACCCCGGCGACGCGCGCGCGCTGGAGTTCGTCTCCTGCGGCCGGCCCATCCCGGGGCACGAGATCCGGATCGTGGACGAGTCCGGCCATGAGGCCGGCGAACGGGAGTCGGGGAGGCTCCAGTTCCGCGGCCCCTCGGCGACGTCCGGATATTACCGCGATCCGGAGGCCACGCGGGAGCTGATCCGCGGCGGCTGGGTGGACTCGGGCGACTACGCCTACATCGCCGAGGGGGAGGTCTATCCCTGCGGCCGCGCGAAGGACATCGTCATCAAGGGCGGGCGCAACATCCATCCGCAGGAGCTGGAAGGGGCGGTGGGGGAGATCCC
>CAYNDR010000353.1:0-4411 GCA_964395295.1 uncultured Planctomycetales bacterium | reverse complement strand
GGTGCAGTCCGGTGAACTCACCGTCGGCGAACTGACGCGCTTCATCCTGTACACGACGTTTGTGAGCGGCGCGGCGGCGATACCGGCGTATCTCCTGAACGGCGGAACTGGAAACAAAACCGCGTACGTCTGTTTCGCGGACGAAGCCGGGAACACGACGACGGTGCCCGCGACCGATCAGATCTACCTTGACCAGAGCGGGCCGACTGGCGCCGCAGTCAAGGTCAACGGCGGGGCGGCGTGGACGTCTTCGGCGTTCCCGATCCCGCTTCCGGAACGGAGTAGCTGGTGGTGCTGGCGGAGACGCGCGAGGAGGACCCGGGGGCGCGGGGGAGGCTGGTGGAGGCCGTCCAGAAGGAGGCGGCCGACCTGCTGGGGATGCCGGCCGACGAGGTGGTGCTGGCGCCGCCGCGGACGGTGCTCAAGACCCCGAGCGGGAAGATCCGCCGGGGCGCGTGCCGCGGCCTCTACGAGCAAGGTCGGCTGGCCGGCCCGCGGCCCTCGGCGACCGCCCAGCTGGCGCGGCTCCTGGCGGCGGGCCTGGGCCCCATGTCGCGCCGCCTGCGGCGGGCCCTCTCGACCTCCCTCTACGCCTTCTACGTGCGGGCCGCCTTCCTGCTCGTGGCGGTCTTCGCCTGGCCGGTGATCGTGATCGCGCCCGGCGTGGCGCGGCGCCGCGCCATGCTGAGGGCCGTCTGCCGCGGGGTGATCCGGCCCGCGGGCCTCCCGGTCTCGGTCTCGGGGCTCGGCTCGATCCCTGCGTCCGGCCCCTGCGTGATCGCGGTCAACCGCGCGGGCTACACCGACCCCCTCGTGCTCGGCGCCGTGCTCCCGCCCCGGTACGCCTACGTGGTCAAGAGGGACCTGGCGGGGAGCTTCGTCCCGCGCCTCTTCATGCGGGCGCTGGGGGGCCTCTTCGTCGAGCGCTTCGACCCGGAGGGGGGCTCCCGCGACGCCGCCGCCGTGGAGGAGGCGGTCCGGAAGGGGCAGTCGGTCGTGGTCTTCGCGGAGGGCACCTTCGGCCGCGCCCCGGGCCTGAGGCCCTTCCGGATGGGGGCGTTCGTCGTGGCGGCGCGGACCGGGGCGCCGGTGGTGCCGCTGGCGCTGAGGGGGACGCGCTCGATCCTGAGGGACGTGGAATGGTATCCGCGCCGCGGCGCGGCGGGCGTGTCGGTGATGGAGCCGCTCCGCCCCGCGGGGACGGACTGGGCCGCCGCGATCCGCCTGCGCGACGAGGCCCGGGCGCGGATCCTGCGCGCCTGCGGCGAGCCCGACCTGGCGGGCGAGTAGACGGAGGAGGACGCGGGGATGTCCGGCACGGGGACGAGGGATCCTTCGGACGACGGCTTCGAAGGGGAGGACTTCGAGGACTGCGGGCCCGAGTACCATCCCGAGGCCGACGACCCGGGGGAGTTCTGGTGCCCGGAGTGCGGCGCGGTGATGTTCGGCGATTCGACGCGTTGCCCCGCGTGCGGGGAGTATGTGACTCCGGGCGCCGGGCCTGCGTGGCGCATGCCGCGGCTGATGTGGGCGGGCGTCTTCCTCATCCTGGCCCTGATCGTCTTAGGTCTCGTCGCCGCCCTCCTGTCGTCGTGAAGCCAAAGCTTGACAGGACCGCCTTCCATCCGATAAGCAAGTCATTGGCCCGGATTCGAAAGGAGACCGCCATGGCCTCGGACAAGGAGGCGCTCTACCAGCAGAGGCTCCGCCGCTACGTGACGGCGATGCGCAAGGGGAAGCCGGACAAGATCCCCATCCGCCCCTTCGTGGCCGAGTTCACCTCGAAATACGCCGGGTTCACCAGCCAGGAAGTCACGCACGATTTCGACAAGGCCTTCGTGGCCGCGCGGAAGTGCGCCGCGGACTTCGACTGGGACGCCGTCGTGGGCAACATGGTCTACGTCTGGACCGGGCTCTCGGAGGCCCTGGGCCTCAAGTACTACGCCGTTCCCGGCATCGACCTCCCCGGCACCACGGCCTTCCAGTACAAGGAGCCGTCCGAGGACCAGGCGTTCATGAAGGAGGACGAGTACGACGCCCTCATCGCCGATCCCACGGGCTTCCTCTACAACGTCTGGCTGCCGCGCGTCTCCCGGGACATCGCGACCCTCGGCCGTCCCTCCACGTACCGGAACAACGCGGCGCTGGTGAAGACCGCCATGGCGATGCTCCGGTACTTCTTCGCCTTCGGGGACCAGGCCGCCAAGCTCCGGTCGGAGTCCGGGACGGTCTCCGCGATCGCCGGCATCCTCAAGGCGCCGTTCGACATCCTGGCCGACAAACTGCGCGGCTACGTGGGGCTCACGATGGACATGGTCCGCCAGCCCAAGAAGGTCCTCGAAGCCTGCGAGGCCCTGGCGCCGCACCTCTACCACGTGGCCAAGACCTCCGCCGACCCCTCGAAGACCGTGCCCATCGGCTACTGGATGCACCGCGGCTGTGTCCCCTTCGTCTCGCCCCAGCAGTTCAAGTCCCACTACTGGCCCACGATCAAGCCGATCGTGCAGGAGCTCTGGAAGGACGGCCACCAGGTCCTCTTCTACGCGGAGGGGAAATGGGACCACCACCTCGACGCGTTCGCCGAACTGCCCGACTGCAGCATCGTCTACCACGTGGACATGGGCGACATCTTCGCGGTCCACAAGAAGCTCGGCCACAAGTTCTGCCTGAGCGGCGGGATCCCGAACGTCCTGCTCTCCTTCAAGAAGCCCGAGGACGTGCGGGAGCGCGTGAAGAAGGTCATCGACGGGGTCGCCCGCGACGGCGGCTACATCCTGGACGCCGGGGCGATCATGCAGGACGACACGAAGGTCGAGAACATGCGGGCGATGACCGACTTCTGCCGCGAGTACGGCGTCTACTCGTCGGGCGTCTCGGCGTCGATCCCGGAGCCCAGGCCGGTTCCGGTGCCGCGCGGAGAGGGCCTCTCGGCCCTGCCCGCGCCGCGCGTCAAGCCGGGCGCCTGCATCCCGTGGGAGGAGAAGCTCAAGGAGATCCCGCAGATCCTCGGGGACCGCGCGATCGTCCAGAGGATCTGGGAGGAGCAGGAGTTCTTCGGGAACATGTTCATCTGGCAGGTGCTGCTCTCGTTCTAGGAGGCGAACCATGGCCGATCTGGCGAAGCTCCGCGAGGCGGTGATCAACGGCGACGAGAAGGGCGCGGCGGCGGCCGCGAAGGCGGCGCTGGCCGCCGGCGTCGATCCGGTGGCCGTCGTGTCCGAGGGCGTCACCCCCGCGATGGGCGAGGTGGGCCGGCGCTTCGAGTGCAGCGAGGCCTTCGTGCCCGAACTGCTCATCGCGTCGCGCGCCACGAAGGCCGTCTTCGAGATCATCAAGCCCCTGCTGGCGAAGCAGGGAGCCCAGCCCGTGGGCCGCGTCGTCGTGGGCACCGTCCAGGGCGACCTCCACGACATCGGCAAGAACCTCGTCGCGGCCCTGCTCGAGGGCGGCGGATTCGAGGTCACCGACCTCGGGGTCAACATCGCCCCCGAGAAGTTCGTCCAGGCCGCGAAGGAGAAGAAGGCGCAGGTCGTGGGGCTCTCCGCCCTGCTGACGACCACCATGCCCGCCATGAAGGCGACCATCGAGGCCCTGAAGGGCGCCGGGCTCAAGGGGCAGGTCAAGGTCATGATCGGCGGGGCTCCCATCACGCAGACGTTCGCCGACGAGATCGGCGCGGAGGGGTACGGCGAGACCGCGGCGGCCGCCGTGGGGCTGGCGAAGAGGCTGATCGCCTAGCGCCGGGGCTGACCTTCACGCACGGCGGCTTGCCGGAGGAGCGTGGGCTGTTGGGGGCGTGCCAGCGGAGAAGCCGTCGGCCATTTAAACGAGCTTTGGCGCTACAAGCCGTAGGACCAATCTGGCGCGCCCTTCGCTACGGTCAGATTCTGGGAGTCTTCTTCACCCTCGCGGCGTAGTCGTCGACCTCCTCGATCTTCTCGAAGCCCACGGCCAGCGTGTCCACGGCCCTGGTGTTGAGGACGAACCTGGCCGATTCGTTGCGCTTCTCGTCGTCGTCCCGGAACTTGCCCTCGCCGATGAGCTTCATGGCCACCACGCCCTTGCCCGCCGCATGGGCATTTTTGACCGTCTCGGCGACCTTGTTGACGTCCTTGTCGTCCATGTTGGCGCCGTAGGCGTTGATCCGGACGTTGAACGTGTCCACCCAGGGCTCCGAGGCGGCGGTCTCCAGGGCCGAGAAGGAGTGGATGGAGATGCCGTGGGCGCGGATGAGGCCCTTCTCCTTCAGCTTCGCCAGGATGTCCATCTGCTTGCGCTGTTTCTCCGGCCAGTCCGCCTTGTCCATGCAGTGGATCAGGACCATGTCGATGTAGTCGGTCTTCAGCTCCTTGAGGAAGCGCTCCACGCAGACGTCGGCGTCGGGCCGCTCCTTCTCGGGGATCCCGCCGGG
>CAYNDR010000352.1:5289-6769 GCA_964395295.1 uncultured Planctomycetales bacterium | reverse complement strand
CGGTCGCCCGGCAGGGCCACCCGCAGGTCCGCCACGACCGTGGGCTTGAAGTCCCGGTAGACGTTCACGTCCACCAGGTGGGCGTCCCGCTTGTTGGCCCCGACGACGATGTTGACGAGCCCCTGGATGGCGTAGTCGGCGTAGAGGGGGACCTTGAGGCCCACCGGCCCGGAGAAGCCCAGGGGCCCGCCGGTCTGGGCCTGGATCTCCTCCGGCGAGGCCATCTCGATCGCCTCCGCCTTCGCGGCGCGCCGGAGCTTGGAGAGGTTGACCTCGTGGTCGCCCCGCACGAGGGCGGCCAGGAAGCCCTTCCCCGCCCGGAAGAGGATCGTCTTGACCAGGGACTTCGGCTGGACCTTGAGGAACTGCGAGACCTGGTCGATCGTGGACATCCCCGGGGTGGGGACCTCGCGGCACGGGCGGAGCTCCTGGGTTTCCAGCCCCACGTGCCCGAGGGGCGGCGGCGGGCACTCCGCCTTCTCCCGGTTGGCCGCGTAGCGGCACTGGGCGCAGGAGAGGACCGAGTCCTCGCCGAAGGCCGAGGCCGCCATGAACTCGTGGGAGACGTCGCCCCCCATGAGCCCCGAGTCGGCCTCCACCGGCATGAAGTTCAGCCCCGCGCGCGTGAAGATCCGCACGTAGGCGTCGTACATCGCCTGGTAGGACGCGTTCATGCCCTTCTCGTCGAGGTCGAACGAGTACGCGTCCTTCATGACGAACTCGCGGGTGCGGATGATCCCGTGGCGGGGGCGGGGCTCGTCGCGGAACTTCCCCTGGATCTGGTAGAGCGTGATCGGCAGCTGCCGGTAGGACTTGACCTCGTTGCGGACGATGTGGGTGACGACCTCCTCGTGCGTGGGGCCGAGGACGCTGACGACGCCGCGGCGGTCCTTCACCTTCATCAGCGTGTCGCCGAAGGCCGCGAGGCGCCCCGTCTCCTCCCAGAGCTCGGCCGGGTGGACCGCGGGCATGAGGATCTCGAGGGCGCCGGCGCGGTCCATCTCCTGGCGGACGATGGCCTCGGCCTTGTGCAGGGCGCGGAGGCCCAGGGGCAGGTAGCTGTAGCTCCCGGCCGAGAGCTGGCGGACCATCCCCGCGCGGACCATCAGCCGGTGGCTGGGGCTCTCGGCGTCCGAGGGCGCCTCCCGGAGCGTGGGGATGAAGGTGCGGGTCCAGCGCATGGCCCCGCGTTATAGCACACCCCGCCCCGCGGCGGCAAGGGTTGGGGCGCCCCTACTTCTTCAGCTCGTGCCCCTGGTCGATCTTGAGGACCGCCTTGATCTCGATGTCGCCGCCGCCCCCCGGGTCGGGGAAGCCGACGACGATCTTGACCTGCAGGCTGTTCTTCGCCCGGACCATCATCCCCTCGCGCGCCGAGAACCAGCACTTCCCCTCCCCCCCCCCCGAGGGCTTGAACCGGACCGGGGGCGGGGCGCTCGCGTCCCCCCTGTACCGCCACTGGTTCAGGGTCCACAGCAGA
>CAYNDR010000352.1:0-5279 GCA_964395295.1 uncultured Planctomycetales bacterium | reverse complement strand
GCGTCGCCCTTGCCCACCGGGTCCTTGGGGAAGGGCCCCATGAACCCGTTGAAGGAGAGCACCTGCTCGGCCATGTCCCCCATGCCCGCCCCCCCTCCGCCGCCGCGGAGCCGCATCCGGCCGGAGGGCTCCACGGAGAAGCCCACGGGCTCCCTGGCCATGGTCCGGAGGCCGTCCTCCAGGTTCCCGAACGCGGGGAGGTCCCCGTCCGGCCCCTCCTTCTTCCGCGGCGCGGCCGCGTCCGGCTTCTCGGCGTCGTACGCGAAGTCGACCTCGTTCAGCATCATGTTGCCCTTGGCCTTCAGGGTCCGCCACTTGCCCTCGATCGAGGCCTTGCCGTCCTCGGCCACCTCCCGCACCTCGGCCTCGAGCAGGCCCTCGAACTTGAGGTCCACCGGGGTCTCCCCCATCAGGCCCTTGAAGGCCTCGGGGATCTCCTCCACCTTCACGTTCGTGGCGTGCCTGATCTCGAGGCGGAGCTTCTGCCCCTTCTCGAACTTGTACCGGAGCTGGACCTTGTCGTCCTGCCCGCCCCGAGCGAAGTCGAGGGGGGCGGCCGCCGAAACCGCCAGGACGCACGCCCACGCCATGGCCATCCGCATCATAGGAAATCTCCTTGAAGTCGGACCTTCTGACAAGGAAGGGCCGGTTCGGGTTCGGCGGGAACCGCGCCCGCCCGTATATAATAGAAGCCGATGAATCCGATTGCCTGCGCGGTCCTCCTCCTGGCCCAGGCCGCGGGCGCCGACCCGGAAAAGGTCTTCGGGAAGACCGCGGACTCCGTGGTGGCCGTCCGCGCCCGCGCCCCCGTCCTCGGCGAGCGCTCGGGGACCGGGGTGGTCCTCTCGAGGGACGGCCTCATCCTCACGAGCTTCGCCGCCTGCCCCGAGGGCTCCACCGACATCCGCGTCTGGGTCCGCGGGCCGCGCCGCTATGCCGGGAAGCTCGTGGCCGTCTCCCGCAAGGACGAGATCGCCATCGTGCGGATCAAGCCCGCGGGCGACCTCAAGCCGATCGAGCGGGGGGACTCCTCCAGGGTCCGCATCGGGGACGTCTCCTACACGATCGGGAACGCCGCCAACTCCATCATCATCGACGACCAGCCCTCCTTCAACGCGGGCATCGTCAGCGGCCTCTACGCGCTCCCCGAGGAGCGCGCCAACTCGACTTGGCGGGGGCCGGTGATCGAGACCACCGCGGCCGTCAACGTGGGCATGGAGGGCGCGCCGTGCCTGGACCGCGAGGGGAAGATGGTCGGGCTCGTGACGCTGAACTACTCCCCCAACCGCTTCCTCGGCGCCGCGATCCCCATCGACGAGCTCAAGCCCGCGATCGAGCGGCTCCTCCGGGGGCGGAAGCCCGAGGCTCCCCTCCCCGAGGGCGGCGAGGGGCACGCGGGCCTCAAGGCCGCCGACCGGGGCGGCCGCGTCGTCGTGGAGGAGGTCGAGCCGGGCGGCCCCGCCGACCGGGCCGGGCTCAGGAAGGATGACGTGGTCCTGGAGGTCGGCGGCGCCCCCGTGAAGGCCGCCCGCGACGTCGCGGAGCGCCTCAAGGGGCTGGAGGCCGGGGCCGTCGTGTGGCTCAAGGTCGAGGTCGACGGCGCGCCCGCGCCGGTCAGGATCGTCCTGGAGAAGAAGAAGTGAAGCTCGTCCTGGCGGCGGTCCTCTTCGCGGCGGGCGGCGACGAGCCGTCCGAGGCCCTCGCGCGGGTCCTCGAGAAACTGCGCGAGAAGGCGGCCCGGTCGGTCGTGGCCGTCGAGGTGGAGCGGTCGGCCGACCCGGAGGGGACCGGCGTGGGCGGCGCGGTCTCCGCCCACCGCGACTACTACAACCGGCCCGAGGGCCCCGCCTCGGGCGTCGTCTACGAGGCCGACGGCTTCATCCTCACGAGCCTCTTCAACGTCTCCGGGACGATCCGCAAGGACGGGATCCGGGTCACGCTCCCGGACGGGACCGTCCACCCCGCGGAGCTCCTGGGCACCGACGGGCGGCGCGACATCGCGCTCCTGAAAATCGACGCGAAGGGCCTGCCCACGCTCCCGAAGGCGGACCTCCGCGGGCTGGGCCAGGGGGCCTTCGTGGCGGCCGTGGGGCGCTCGCCCGACAAGCGGGTCCCCACGATCAACCTGGGGATCCTGAGCGCCCTGAGCCGGATGAACGACACCGCCGTCCAGACCGACGCGGAGATGAACTACGGGAACGCGGGCGGGGCGCTCGTGACGCTCAAGGGGGAACTCGTCGGGGTGGCCTGCCACGTCAAGCCGCGGAGCCACTGGGGCCAGTCCGGCGGCATCGGGTTCGCCTGCAAGACCGCCGAGATCGACAAGGTCCTCGATCGCCTCAAACGGAAGGAGCGGATCGAGGCCGAGAAGGTCCCCTTCCTCGGGATCGCGATCGGGGGGGGCGACCCCGACGCGCCGGGCCTTCAGGTGGGCCGCGTGGAGCCGGGCTCGCCGGCCGAGAAGGCGGGGCTCAAGGAGGGCGACGTCATCGTGGAGCTCGGCGGCGTGAAGGTGGTCGACTTCGAGGACTTCCGCGGCGCCCTGCTCTCCCAGAAAATCGGCCAGGAGGTCGCCATCAAGGTCCGGCGCCCGAAGGACCGCGCCCGGAAGGAGTACGAGGACCTCGCGCTCAAGGCCGTGCCGGAGGGGAGGGCCGAGGAATGATCGCCCTCCTCCTGGCGCTGGCGCAGGACGCCGACCTCGACCGGGTGCTGGCGCACGAGCGGGAGGTCCGCGCCTGCGTGGAGAAGGTCCGGCCGGCCTACGTCTTCTACGGCCAGGGATCCGGGGTCTGCGTCTCGCCCGACGGGTGGGTCCTCACCAACTACCACGTGGCCGGGAGCCGCCGCAACCAGCGCGTCCGGCTCTCCGGCGGCCGGGCCTTCACGGCGGACGCGGTGGGCTGGGACGTGCACGGGGACATCTCGCTCTGCAGGATCCGTGACGCGAAGGACCTGCCCTTCTGCGAGCTGGGGGACTCGGACGCGCTGAAGGTGGGCCAGACGGTGATCGCCGTGGGCAATCCCTTCATGCTGGGGAGCCGCGGCTGGGAGCCCTCGGTCTCCATGGGGATCGTCTCCGCGCTCCACCGCTACATGGACAACCCGGGCTACTTCGACGCGATCCAGACCGACGCCCAGATCAATCCCGGCAACTCGGGGGGGCCGCTCCTGACGCTCGACGGCAAGGTCGCGGGCATCAACGGGCGGATCGACATCCGGCGCTTCGTGAGCCGGGTGAACACCGGCATTGGCTACGCGATCCCCGTCAATCAGATCAAGCGGTACATGGAGGCCTTCAAGGCCGGCGGGTGGGTCGAGGAGGGCACCGTCGCGGGGCTCACCATCGGCGAGTGCGGGGATCCCAGGTACGAGGGAGTGGGGGAGTATGGCGACGGCATCTTCGCGGCCGGAATCAAGGAAGACAGCCCCGCGGAACGGGCGGGATTCGAACTCCGCGACATCATCTTCGAGATCGAAGGGCGCCGCATCCACAATTCCAACCGGTTTTTCGGCGTAGTGTCCGGCTGGCCCCAGGGGGAGACGATCCGGATCAAGGTGCGGCGCCAAGGGGAGGTCCGGGAGCTCCGGGTCTACCTGGGCGATCCCGCGCGGGTCCGCGAGCGGGAGGTGGGGCTCCTCCCCGTGGGCCTTGGCTTCCTGCCCACGGGGGAGGACGGCCCCGGCGTCCGGGTCCGGTCCGTCAAGGAGGGGGGGCCGGCCGAGAAGGCGGGGCTGAAGGCCGGCGACCTCATCCGCGAGGTTGACGGCGCCCCCCTCCGCGGGTGGGACGAGTTCCGCCGCATCCTGGGGTCCAAGAAACCCGGCGATGAGGTGAAGCTCGGCGTGACCCGGGAGGGGAAGGAGCTGGACTTCGTCCTGACTGTTAACGCAGTGGCGACTCGACAGAGTTAACAGTCTGTTAACGCAGTGGCGACTCGACGGGGTTAACAGTTGGGGCGCCAGAGCTCCTGCCGGGGGTCCCAGGAGAGCCGGTCCCGATTCTCCTCGTACCAGCAGAGCCACGCGTCGGCCGCCTTGGCGCGATCCTTCTCCTGCAGGTCGAAGCGCTGGCCCGTCACCAGGCACAGGGTGTGCAGGAGCGGGAAGAAATCCAGGCTCTTCGTGAGCTGACGGGCGCAGAAGTCCAGCGTCTCGCGGTCCCCCGAAAGCAGGCTGTTGAGGTGCTCCTCCCACCGGTCCGGGAAGACCTTCCGCATCACGTCCCTGAGGTAGACCTTGGTCGAGGCCCCCTTCAGGCGCTTCGCCTCGGTCTCCGTGATCCGGATCCGGTCCTTCCGCGCCATCACCTGAATTCTACCCGGACACCCCGCCGGATGGCCAAAAAATGGAGCGGATTGCAAATGAGGGAAGCGGGTGCTAGACTTATTTCGCGTGGCCCGCACGATCACTTTGGCCCATAGCCCGGACAGCGACGACGCATTCATGTTCTATGGGCTGGCCCGGGGGAAGGTGGACACGCGCGGCCTCCAGTTCAGGCAGGAACTCGCCGACATCGAGACCCTCAACCGCCGGGCCCTCGAAGGCGCCTTCGACATCACCGCGATCTCGTTCCACGCCTATACCCGCGCGCGGGATAAGTACCGCCTGATGACCTGCGGCGCCTCCGTGGGCGACGGCTACGGGCCCCTCGTCGTCTCCCGCCGGCCCCTCGGGCGACAGGACCTCGACGAGGCCACCGTGGCCGTGCCCGGGGAGCTCACCACCGCCTTCCTCGTCTTCCGCCTCTTCAACCCCGCGGCCCGATGGAAGGTCGTCCCCTTCGACCGGATCCCGGAGGCCGTGGCCCGCGGCGACGCGGACGCCGGGCTCCTCATCCACGAAGGACAACTGTCCTACCGCGACCACAAGCTCCACCGCGTCCAGGACCTCGGCGAGTGGTGGCGGATGGAGACGGGCCTGCCCCTCCCCCTGGGGGCCAACGCCATCCGCCGGACTCTCGACGCGGACACCACCCGGCTCTGCTGTGACGTCCTGAAGGACACGGTCCGCTACGCCCTGGAGCACCGCCGGGAGGCCCTGGACTACGCGCTCGAGTTCGCCCGCGGCCTCGACCGCGCCCGGGCGGACAAGTTCGTGGGCATGTACGTCAACAGCTCCACCCTGGAGCTCGGCGAACGCGCGGTCCACGCGGTATCGCTCCTCTTCAAGCTCGGGCACGAGGCCGGCGTGCTCCCCGCCCGCGTGGATCCCGCACTCGGCGCATAGGGAGATCCTATGAAAGGGACCTTCCGGGCCGCGGCCCTGGCGCTCGCCCT
>CAYNDR010000351.1:4590-6824 GCA_964395295.1 uncultured Planctomycetales bacterium | reverse complement strand
CCTGGAAGCCCGGGAGTTGGATTTCAATCAGGGGGGTGGGTTGCGGAACTGCTGCCGGTCGAACTTTTTTCGGCCCGCCCCGTTGGTACTGCTATAATCGCGGACCTATGGAGCCTCCCCGAGACGCCGTCCCCAGGAAATACAAGATCCTGGCCTCGCTCGTGCCCCTGCTGGGCATCATGCTGGTCTTCAGCACCGTCATGCTCGTCCGCTGGCGCTCCAGCTTCGGCCGCCTGGCGCGCGAGAAGCGGGGCCGGACGCTCGCCCTCCCGGTCCTCGAACGCGCCCGGGAGAACCTCGAACGGGCCGAAAAGGACCTCCGCTCCGCCTCCGCCGACCCGGAGGACATCGCCTCGATGGCCGACCGCGCCGCCGAGACGGCCACGGAGGCGATGAACCGCTGGCCCGACGGCGAGGAGGCCTGGCGCATCCGCGGCCGGGCGCTCGAAATGACGTACAACCTCGACGAGGCACGGAACGACTACGAGAAGTGCCTCCAGCTCCACCCCGAAACCCCCGCCCGCTTCCACCTGGGAATCCTCCTCACCCGGCAGTTCGCCCGCGCCCGGCTGGCGGAACTGAAGACCACCCTGGTGGACCCCGACAACCTGCGCGACAAGGCCGTGGAGCACCTGCGCCGGTTCCAGGCGCCAGCCCCCGAGTTCAAGTTCAACGTCGACGAGAAGCTCCGCTTCATGTCCAGCACCGGCGTGGCCTACGCGGTCGGGGACTACGCCAAGGTCGCCTCCCACGCCAACACCGCCGCCAACCTCGATCCCTCCGAGTGGCTCATGCCCTACCTCCGGGGGCTGGCGAGCTTCGAGATCAAGGATCTCGACGCCGCCCTCAAGGATCTGGACCAGGCGATCCGGATCGCGCCGCACATGGCGGACGCCCTGGCCTGGCGGGGACGGGTCCTCGGCCAGCTCGGCCGCCGCGGCGAGGCCATCGAGTCCCTCACCCGGGCCCTCCAGGCCAACCGGCACTTCCTGGAGGCCTACCTCCTGCGCGCCTCCCTCCTCTACGAGGAAGGCCGCTTCGCCGAGGCGCGGGCGGACTTCGACACGTGCGCCCAGCTCCGCCCGAGCCTGCCGGACCTCCACTTCCGGCGCGGCGTCTCCTTCTACGAAAGCTGGGTCCGGTCCGGCCGCTCGAACGAGGCGGACCTCCGGGCGGCCGAGGACGCCTTCACCCAGTACCTCGGCGCCTGCCCCAAGGACCCGGAGGGCTGCGTCCACCGCGCGCGCGCCCGGATGGGGCGAAAGGACCTCGAAGGGGCCCTGGCCGACCTGGCGGCCGTGATCTCCGCCAGGCCGGACGGGCCCGAGGCGTACGCCCTCCGCGCCGAGGTCCACGAGTCCCTGGGAAAATGGAAGCTGGCGGAGGAGGACTGCACCGCCGTGCTCGAAAGGACCGCGGACGACGCGGAGACGCTCCGGCGCCGCGCCCGCCTGCGCGTCAAGGCGGCCCGGCCCGACGAGGCCCTCGCGGACTACGACCGGCTCCTCGCCCGGGACCCGAACGACGCGGGCCTGTACCTCGAGAAGGGGGGCCTCCAGCTCATGGCGGGCCGCCCCGACGACGCCCTGGCCACGGCCCGGAAGGGGCTCGACCTGTCCCCCCGCAACGCCCGCCTCCTGACGCTCCAGGCCGAGGTCCGCCTCAAGAAGGGGGATGCCGAGGCCGCGATCCGGGACGCCACCGAGGCCGCCGCGATCGACCCCCAGCAGGCGGACGCGCTCGTGGTGCGCGGCCGGGCCCGGCTGGAAAAGGGCGACAAGGCCGCCGCCCTGGCCGACTTCAAGAAGGCCCTGGACATGCGGCCCGACCTCAAGGACGAGCTCGCCCCCCTGATCGAGAAGGCCGGGCCCTAAGAGTCCCTATCAATATTCACCACAAAGGCCACAAAGGACCCACAAGAAAATCCTGGAGGGGAGCTTCCCCCCTGCCCCCCTGGGGGGGCCAGGGGGGATGGTAAATACACTTCATCTCTGTGGTGCCGGGTATCCTTAGCGTCTTTGTGGTGGGAATGGGACATTTTGTCGGGCGCTCTAAGAGTCCCTACTGCCGGCCGATGTGGGTGAACTGGCCGCCCGATTCCTCGGCGACCCTCTGCAGGAAACCGAGCGACAGCGGCGTCAGCGGATCGACCCCCCGGCCCACGTTCCCCAACGCCACCACGTGGATGACGACCTTGCGCAGGACGTTGACCTTGCGGATCTCCGCGAGGAAGG
>CAYNDR010000351.1:3557-4580 GCA_964395295.1 uncultured Planctomycetales bacterium | reverse complement strand
GTCGGTGGCCGGCGGCTCGTCCCGCGTGGTGAACTTGCCCTCGTTGTGGTTGCCGTCCGTCATGAGGAAGAACGTGTCGGCCCCCTTCACGGCGGTCGCGTAGTTGCCCCTCTTGTCGACCTGGACCACGTCGGGCCGGTGGGGCGCCTCCACGAGCTTGTACGCGGTCTCGACCCAGCCCCAGATGTTCGTGGGGCCGCTGGGGGCGAGCTTCTCGATGTCCCGGAGGCACTCGAGCTTGTTCGCCCAGGTGGCGGGCACCAGTTCGTCCTTCCAGGGCGTCGGGTTGCCCTCGTACCAGATGACCGTGAAGCGGACCCGCGCATCGAGGCCGTGGATGGTCCGGACGAATTCCTTCTTGAGGCCCTCGATCTTCCGCGAGACCTTCATCTCCTCCCACTTCCGGAGGAGGCGTTCGGCCTCGGCCCTGGCCGCGAGCTCCGCGGGGCTCGCCTTCCGGCCCACGGTCGCCTCCGGCGGCCGCTCCGGCGGCTTGCGGGGATCGGACGGCGGGAAGGCGCAGGGGTCCTCCATCGAGCCGGTCCGGTCCAGGATGAAGACGATGCGGGTGGACCGGGTCTTGAGCCCGAAGAACTCGGTGGGCTCCGTGGTCGTGCCGCCGTCCCTGGCCGGGTCGCGGCCCGCCTTCTTGTCGGCCCAGGCGGCCTTCCACCAGCCGGCGTCGTCGGTCTTCGGGTCCTCCACGCCGCAGAACTTGCCCAGGACCCGGATGATCTCCACCCTGAGGCGGCCGTGGTCGACCGGCAGGAGCACGAGCGCCTCGATGAGGCCGTCCATGAAGGCCTCGGGCTTGTCGATCCTCTCCAGGCCCTCGACGAGGCTGAGCTTCCCCTCCCAAGGGGCGACGGGGTCCTTGAGGACCTTGAGCATCGCGTCGACCGCCGACTCCCGGGCCTGCGCCTTGAGGCCGTCGCACGCGCCGATGACGACCCTGGGGTCCTTGTCGGCGGCGAGCCCCAGGAGGGCCTTGATGGCCGCGCCGGTCCGGCCCCGGGCTTCCAG
>CAYNDR010000351.1:2953-3547 GCA_964395295.1 uncultured Planctomycetales bacterium | reverse complement strand
GTCGCCGCCGAGCCCGCCGAGCGCGCGGGCCAGGTGGAACCGGACGCGCGGCATGGGGTTCTTCTGGGCCTGCTGGATGATGAACTCCACGGCCTCCCTGGCCGAGGCCTTCTGGAGGGAATCCTCGCAGGCCCGGAGGACGCCGCCGCCGACCTCGTGCTCCTTCCGGCCGCCGGCCTCCCGGGCGGCCTCGTTCTGGAGGATCGTGACCAGGAGCTGGGCGGCCTGCTTGTCGCGCTTGCCGTCCATGCCGGCGGCCAGCTTGGCGGCGGCCTGGGCGCGCTCGGCCGGGTCCCTGCTGTTGCCGAACCTCTGCGCGTACGCCGCCGCCTCGGCCCACTCGTCGGCCGCCGGGGAGGCCGGGGCCGCCAGGACCAGGGCCAGGACGGCCGGGCCCAGGATTCCGCGATTCATGCGTCCCCCGCTGCCATCACGACGGAAGCCCCCCCGTTGTTCCATTGGACACCGGGGCCTTATGCGATGATACACCTTGATATCGGATTCCGGATGTCAGATATCGGATGGAAGCCCCGCGGTCTTTCGCCGGCGGCGCTCCCCTCGTCTGCTCCCGCATCGGCGGCCTCCTCGCAGGCC
>CAYNDR010000351.1:0-2943 GCA_964395295.1 uncultured Planctomycetales bacterium | reverse complement strand
CACACTTGCATCCTCGTTCCCGAAGGGCGATTATGTCCACGTGGGCGAAGTCATTGCAACGCTCCGGCTCGACGCACGCAGGGGCCGCCCCATCACCCACGGCGCGTTCATGATCCTCTATGTTCTCCTTGCCGGCGTGTTCGCGACCTACTGGTTCAAGAACGGAAGACTCCCTCACGCGGCGTTGCTGTGTACTCCGATAGCGCTCTTCGCGTTCGTTCACTGGCTCGTCCTGCGCTTCATGATCCTGCAGGAGTTGGTGACGGACGAAGAGGGCGTCGCCGAGCACGTCCATGGGCGATGCCGGAAGCGAATCCGCTGGCTTGAAATAAAAGAGATGGACTTTGCGAGTCACACCGCGCCTTCGATCAAGGAAGGCCGGTTGACGACCCTCCCGCTCCAGGACGAGTTTCGGATACGCGCTGAGGACGGGAAGAGGATCATTGTCCGGATTGGATGCGCTTACCAAGACGCCGCGCAACAAGGGGCGATACGCGCCATCGTGGAGGAATGGCAGAAGCGATGTCCTGAAGCATTCGAGCGGAATCTGCAACGCCTAGAGAGGCGCCGGCGATCTGCATGGAAAGCCCATCTCGTGTTTGCCCTGATAGTGGGCATTCTCTGCTGGCTCATCGGGTTCATGGCCCGAGAAGGACCGCTCTTTGACCTCTTCCCAAATCCTTGGGTGAGGGGCGCGGCGGCGGCGGTCAGCATCCCACTGCTGATCGCCGGCATCGTGATATTGTTTTTCGCCGGACTTCTGGGGTTCGCGCGTCTTCTCAGGCGCCGTCGGCCCACCCCATAACGCGCTCTCGGGGGATGGGATTCATTGCAATCCCCCCCCGGGGGAAAGGGGGGACTTCCCCTTGATTCTAGATTCTCTATTCTTGATTCTCGGATGCCCCTGAACGCATACAATCCTTGATTCCTGCACCCCGGGGGGTAGAATCC
Source organism: uncultured Planctomycetales bacterium (assembly GCA_964395295.1). Taxonomy (GTDB): domain Bacteria; phylum Planctomycetota; class MHYJ01; order MHYJ01; family JACPRB01; genus CAYNDR01. Next base: position 1,992 of record CAYNDR010000351.1, on the reverse strand, counting down.
GCCGGATGGGTCAGCCCCACTCGGACCTCTTTCTGAAGTGCCGGAACTTCACCCGCCACAAGGAGGCCGAGGCCAACGGCCTCTACCCCTACTTCAAGGCCATCGAGTCCGGGGCCGACGCCGAGGTCATGATCAAGGGCCGCAGGATGATCATGATCGGATCGAACAACTACCTCGGGCTCACCACCCACCCCAAGGTCAAGGAGGCCGCCAAGAAGGCCATCGACAAGTACGGCAGCGGCTGTACCGGGTCCCGGTTCCTCAACGGCACGCTCGACATCCACGAGGAGCTGGAACTGCGCCTGGCCAAGTTCGTCCGCAAGGAGAAGGCCCTCCTCTTCTCCACCGGCTTCCAGACCAACCTCGGCACCATCTCGGTCCTGGTGGGCAAGGACGACGTCGTCCTCTGCGACCGGATGAACCACGCGTCGATCATCGACGGGTGCCGCCTGGCCTTCGGCCGGACCATCAAGTTCAAGCACAACGACATGGACGACCTGGAGCGGGTCCTCACCTCCGTGGACGTGGAGGAGATCAACGGCTCCACCCTCCTGGTGACCGAGGGGGTCTTCTCCATGGAGGGGGACCTGGGGGCCCTCTCGCCGATCGTCCGGCTCAAGCGGCGCTACGGGTTCCGCATCCTCCTCGACGACGCCCACGGCATCGGGTACATGGGCCCCAACGGCCGCGGCTCGGCCGAGCACCACGGCGTCGAGAAGGACGTGGACATCATCATGGGCACCTTCTCGAAGTCCTTCGCGTCGCTCGGCGGCTTCATCGCGGGCGACGGCGAGGTGATCGACTACATCAAGCACCACGCCCGGGCCCTGATCTTCTCCGCCTCCATGCCGCCGGCCGCGGTGGCGACCGTCCTGGCCGCGCTCGACATCATGGAGAACGAGCCCGTCCACCGGGAGCGCCTCTGGCGCAACACCCGCAAGATGCAGTCCGCGTTCCGCGACCTGGGGTTCGACATCGGCGGGTCGCAGTCGCCCGTGGTGCCGATCATCATCGGCGACTTCGAGAAGACGCTCGTCTTCTGGAAGGAGCTCTTCGAGGCGGGCGTCTTCGTCAACCCCATCATCTCGCCCGCGGTGCCGCCCGACATGTGCCTCCTCCGCACGAGCTACATGGCCACCCACACCGACGACGAACTGGACCGCGTGATCGACATCATGGCCAAGACCGGGAAGAAACTCGGCGTGATCTAGCCCGGCCGGCATCCCGAGAGAGCGTGAGGCCGTGGTCGAGGAAACCTGGACCTGTCCCTCCTGCACGCAGGCACTGCCGGCGAACGTCCGGGTCTGCCCGACCTGCAACGTCACCCAGGTGCGCTCCCGGCTGACGGGCGGACCCGCGGCCCCGTCCGCGGCGCCGGCGCCGGCCGGCCCGACCGGGGACGTCCCTCTCCCCCGGACGATCCCCGACGCGCGCTACATCCTGCCCCTGAAGGAAGGGAAGGCCTGGACCAGCGGCCTCCTCCTGGCCTCCGAGGCGGGCCTCTTCCTCGTCAGCGCCGGGGACAAACTGTCCGCCGACGACCTCGCCCGCAACCCGCCGGCCGGCCCCGCCCGCCTGGGGCCGAACTCCATCTTCCTCCCGAAGCCCCTCGTCCTCCGCGTGGTCCACGACCGCCTCAAGGGCTTCTTCATCGAGACCGAGGGCCGGCGGATCCAACTGCGCCTCTCCGTGGAGGGCTGGAGGGAGCTGGACGCCGTCTGCGACAAGCTCGGGATGGCCCGCGAATGAACGTCACCCAGGCCTCCGACCCGCGCCGCCTCGAGGCGTTCCTCCGCCTCCCCTGGCAGGTCTACTCGGGAGACAAGGACTGGGTCCCGCCCCTCCTGGCCGTCGAGCGCAAGATGCTCGACCCGGCCCGGAACCCCTTCTGGCGCCGCGCGGAGGCCGCGCACTTCCTCCTGGAAACGGAGGTCCGCGCCGCCGGCCGCATCTCCGCGATCGTCAACCGCGCCCACAACGAGTTCCACAAGG
>CAYNDR010000350.1:6453-6837 GCA_964395295.1 uncultured Planctomycetales bacterium | reverse complement strand
CCCGCTCCTCCCGGCCGGGCGGGTCGGACTCCAGGCGGACGATCTCGAGCGCGACCCGCTCCTGCTCCGCCGTCGCGAGCTGCGAGAGGATCCTCGCGGCGGACTCCTGGTCCACCGAGACCATGAGGATCGCCGCCTTGCGCGCGCCGGCGGCGCTGAGCCCCGGCTCCGCCGGGGCGCTCGCGCGGTCTTCCATCGCTCCCTCCTACTTCCCCGCCAGCCAGCGCCTGAGGATCGCGGAGACGGAGCGGGGGTTCCGGGCCACCATCTCCCTCAGGCCCATCCTCACCCGCGCCACGTCCTCCTCCCCGAGCGGCACCCCGGGCGCCGGCAGGAGCACCGCCGCGCCCGGCAGACCCGCGGGCCGCGGCGGCAGGTCCTCCA
>CAYNDR010000350.1:5525-6443 GCA_964395295.1 uncultured Planctomycetales bacterium | reverse complement strand
CCCGAGAGCACGCCCGGGATGGTCTCGCCCTCGATCCCGGCCGTGGAGGCCGCCGGCGTCGAGAGGAACTCCCGCGCGTCGTCCCAGAAGTCCGGCGGCGGCAGGGGCGCGGGCGGCCGCGTGGGGACGAACATGAGGCTCACGGACTTCTCGTCCGCCTTCGGCCCCGCCGCCATCATGATGAGCTTCTTGTAGTCCGCCTCCTTCTGCCGCTCCCGATCCAGGTCCGCCTCGCGCACCGGGATGAGGACCCCCACCGTGATCTTCTCCACCGCCCCGGCGGGCGAGTGGATCGTCTCCTTGCGCTGGCCGACGACGTTCTGCTCCTCCGTCTCCCGCTCGAAGGGCGGCTTCGAAGGGACGGCCTCCAGGGCGGATTCGGCCGGATTCCCCCCCTTGATGCCGGAGGCGCCGGCGGCGGCCGCGCCGCGCTCCCCGACCTGGCGCTCCTTCACGAACACCGTGACGGGCTTCGAATGCGTGATGTCCTCGGAGTGCGTCTCCCTCGACTCGGCCTGGACGCGCACCACGACCCGGGCCTCCGGCAGGAGGTGCGCGATCCCGGCCTTGACCTGGTCCTCGTACTGGATCTCGATGTCGCGGATCTCGGCGGCGCTCTGGGCCCGGCCGTCGGCCTTCCGGACGCGGTAGGCGCGGCCGGAGGTGTCCATGATGTGGACCCGGTCGGGGTTGAGGCCGGTGACCGCGCGAGCCACGAGCCCCGCGATGGCGTCCACGTTCTCCTGGCGGAGGCCGCGGCCCGCCTCGAGCTCCAGCTGGACGGAGGCGCTGGCCTTGGGGGCGTCCTTGAAGAAATGGTCGGTCTCGGCCTGGAGGGTCACCTGGACGGCGGCGTTGCGGACGTCCTTGATGCTCCGGATCATCCGCTCGAGCTTCCGCTGGAGGGCGATCTGGAAC
>CAYNDR010000350.1:404-5515 GCA_964395295.1 uncultured Planctomycetales bacterium | reverse complement strand
TGGGCTCCAGGACGTTCTTCCAGATCGCGTCCTCGCTGAGGACGCCGTCGGCGTTGAGCTCGAACATCACCCGCTCGGCGTCGGCGGCGGGCAGGTAGACCTCGCCGTTGCGGAGCTCGAAGGCCTGGCTCTTCTCCTGGAGCTTCTTGACGACCTGGGCGCGCTCGTCCTGGCGCATCTCCGCGCCGGCGGCCTTCACCATGCCGTTGACGGCCGAGGCGGAGACGGCCCAGTAGAGGAGCGGGAGGAGGGCCGCCAGGGCCGCGCCCAGGACGACCTTGCGGGCGAGGCTGAGGTTCCCCCAGGTCTTCTTGATGTATTCGGCGGCGCGCTTGTGCACGTCCATCCCTCTCCCCTATTATAAATCAATCTGTTTGATTTATAACCAGACCAGCGATAAATCAAACACTTTGATTTATAACCACCATGATTATAAACCAAAGTGTTTGATTTATAACATCCCTAGATCCTCATCCGCTGGATCTCCTCAAAAGCGGCGACCAGCTTGTTGCGGATCTGCAGGAGCGCCTCGAAGGCCACCTGCGACTTCTTGAAGGCGATCATGAGCTGGTCCTCGGTCGCCTCGCCCCGGGTGTACCTCGCCAGGACGCGGTCCGCCTCCGACTGGAGGTTGTTGACGCTCTCGATCGAGTCCTGGAGGATCTCCTTGAAGGAACGCTCGCCCTCGGCCTTCCCCACCCCGCCGAGGGGAGCCGCGCCCGCGGGCCCCCTCGCCGGGCCCAGCGGACCGATCCCGTCGATCATCGCTTCCCCCTGGCTACGCCAATATCCTCAGCGACGCCGCGCTCATGGCCTTGAAGGCCTCCACCGCCGACAGGTTCGCCTCGTAGGCCCGCGACGCCGCGATCATGTCCACCATCTCCTCGACCGGGTGCACGTTGGGGCCATAGACGGTGCCCGCGTCCTCCCGCCCGGAGGCGGCCGGGACCGCGTGCGGGTGCCCCGGGTCGTGCTCCGCCCGGAAGGGCGAGGCGTCCTCCACGATCCGCGGGACGGGCGCGCCGAAGCCGCCGGGGCCCGGCGCGAAGACGACCCGCTGGCGCCGGTACGGCCGGTGCACCTCGACCGACCCGCCCTCCGCCGTCCGGACCGTCTCCACGCGGGCGCTGGTCGTCTCCTGGTTGGCCATGTTCCGGGCGATGACGTCCATGCGGAGGCGCTGGGCCCTCATCCCGCCGGCGCTGATGTCCATCGGACTGAAGTCCATGTTTCGCTCCAACGACTCACCACAAAGGCACAGAGACCACAAAGCGCCTCAAGGATTCTTCCCCATCGGACCCCCCCCGGGGGGATCAAAGGGGGGACGACAATCATATCTCCCTTTGTGGAATCTTTGTGCCCTTTGTGTCTTTGCGGTGAATATCTCCTTCACGACAGCACCCGCTCCCCGATCGCCTCGCGCAGCTGGCCGAACTGGTGGGCCAGGAGCGCCGCCGACAGGTTGTGCAGCATCCCGTTCTTCACCATCCGGCCCATCTCGATCTCGAGATCCACGTTGTTGCCGTTCGCCTTCACGACGCCCGCCTCGTGGGCCGCCTCGAACCGGACCTCCAGGCCCCCCGCGGCCTTCGGATCGAAGATCCCGATCCGCGAGCGCCGCTGGTCCTCGATCGCCCGCGCCAGCGCCCGCTTGAAGTCCGCCTCCGGGGCGTCGATCGCCCGGTACCCCGGCGTCTCGACGTTGGCGATGTTGTTGGCGATCGCCTTGTGCCGGGCCGCGGCGAAACGCACCAGCGCCTCCAGCACGGGCAACGAACCGCGGTCGAAGATCGTCCCCAACATGGTCACTCCCCAAGGACCATCGCAACCCCCATGCCAGGGATCCGGCGCGGCAGGACCCGCAATGCCATGGCGTCCATGCAGATACGCGGGCGCCCGGGGGCGCCCTCCCCTCCCTGGAAATCCGTTCCCGTCCCCCGGAAAATTCCTCCGAGCCTCCTCACGACGCCCGGGACTCCCACAGTTTCAGCTTGTCGCGCAGGGTCCGCGACGAGATCCCCAGGATCCGCGCGGTCTTCTCCCGGTTCCCCCCGCAGGCCTTGAGGTTCTCCTCGATCGCGCGCCTCTCGACCTCCTCCAGCGGGACGCCCACGAGCGAAAGCGGCGCCCGGACGCCCCCTTCCAGCCACGGGGCGATCGTCTCGCCGGAGATCTCCTCGCCCGGCGAGAGCACCGCCGCGCGCTCGATCACGTTGGCCAGCTCCCGGACGTTCCCCGGCCAGTCGTAGTCGCAGAGCCTCTTCATCGCGCCCTTCGAGACCCGCTTCCGGTGCCGCTCGAGGAAATGCCCCGCCAGGAGCGGGATCTCCGAGCGGCGGTCCCGCAGGGGCGGCATCCGCACCGGCAGGACGTTCAGCCGGTAGTAGAGGTCCTCCCGGAACCGCCCCTTCGCCGCCTCCGCCGGAAGGTCGCGGTTCGTCGTGGCCACCACGCGGACGTCCGCGCGCCGCGTCTGGCTGGACCCCACGCGCTCGAACGCGCGCTCCTGGAGGACGCGCAGGAGCTTGGCCTGCAGGCCGGGATCGATCTCGCTCACCTCGTCCAGGAGGAGCGTCCCGCCGTGCGCCAGCTCGAACCGGCCCTTGCGCATCCGGTCGGCGCCGGTGAAGGCCCCCTTCTCGTGGCCGAAGAGCTCGCTCTCCAGGAGCCCCGCCGAGAGGGCCGCGCAGTTGACGCACAGGAACGGCTCCGCGCGGCGGCGGGAGAGCCGGTGGAGGGCGCGCGCGGCCACCTCCTTCCCCGTCCCGCTCTCCCCCGTGATGAGCACCGTCGCGTCGCTCAGGGCGGCGCGCTCCAGGATCTCGTAGACCGGGCGCGTGGCCGGGCCCCAGACCGCGTCCTGCCCGCCGGGCTCGACGACGCGGGCGCGGAGCACCTCGTTCTCCGCCGCCAGCTGGCCGTGCTCGAGGGCGCGCGCGACCAGGACCTCCAGCTCGTCCAGCTTGAAGGGCTTGATGATGTAGTCGTACGCCCCCTTCTTCATCGCCGCCACGGCGCCCTCGACCGTGCCGTGGGCGGTGACGATGAGGACGGGGACGTCCTCCGCCAGGCGCCGCGCCTCCTCCAGCACCGCCATCCCGTCCATGCCGGGCATCTTGAGGTCGGTGATCACCAGGCGGTAGCTCTCCCGGGCGAACCGGTCCATCGCGGGCCGGCCCGAGTCGAAGGCGTCGACCTCGTGGCCTGCGCGCCGGAGCGCCTCGGCGATCGCGTCCCGGAGGATCGCCTCGTCGTCGACGACCAGGATTCGGCTCATAGGTTGACCGTGAACGTCGCCCCGCGGCCGGGGTTGTTCCTCGCCTCGATCGTCCCCCCGTGGGCCTCGACGATCTTCTGCGCCAGCGCCAGCCCCAGGCCCGTGCCCTTGGCCTTGCTCGTCACGAACGGCGTGAAGAGCTTGTCGAGGATCCCGGGGGGGATCCCGGGGCCCGTGTCGCGGAACGAGACCGAGCGGCCCCGCGCCCGGACCGCCAGAGTCCCGCCGGGCTCCATCGCCTGCGCCGCGTTGAGGACGATGTTGAGGAAGACCCGCCGCATCATCTCCGGGTCCGCCTCGGCCGCGGCGCCGTCGAGGTCGCGCTCCACCCGGATCGACTTCTCCTCCAGCGCCGCGCGCGCCAGGTCCAGCGCCTCCTCCACGAGCGGCCCCAGCGGAGCGGGGACGCGGTGCGGATCGAGGTCGCGGCCGCAGGCGAGCATGTCCTCGACCATCCGCTCCAGGCCCGAGACGGCCGAGAGGATGCGGTCGAGCGTGCGGGCCTTCGGGGGGTCGCCCTCCAGGTCGCGCCGGAGCATCGCGGCGTAGAGCTGGATCCCGGCCAGCGGGTTGCGGATCTCGTGGGCGAGCCCCGCGGTCATGCGGCCCAGGTCCTCCAGGCGCGTCTTGCGGGCGAGCTGGCGGTCCTTCTCCGCGATCTCGCGCTGGAGGCCGGCGATCGTCTGGTAGGACCCGGCGAGCTTCTCGGTCGCCTGGTTGAAGGTCTCCATCAGCCGGGCGATCTCGCCGATGTCTCCGGTCCGCGCCGCCGTCGGGATCACGTCCTCTCCTCCCGCCGGACCCCGTAGGCCTCGATGGCCCTCCTTCGGTCCACGAGCCCCGGGAGCGGCCGCTCCAGGAGCGCCTTCCCCTCGTCCTCCCGCCGCACCAGGTCCCCGAGCAGGCGGCGCGTCCGCTCCACCGTCTCCTCCACCTCGCGCACCGTCGCGGAGTCGAGCCGGGCCCGCAGTTCGGGCCACCGCGCGCGGTCCGGCGCCAGATCCTTCTCGATCGCCTCGATCTCGCCGAGCAGGGCCGCCTTGCGGGCCGCCAGCGCCAGGAGCGCGTCGACGTCGCCGGCGGCCGTCTCGTCGAACGCGCAGGCCATCCGCCGGTACGCCTCCTCGCGCCGGCGCAGTCCGTCCAGGAAGCGGGCCGCGTCGGTCATCGGACCTCCCGGGCGAGGGCGTCGAGTTCCCCGCGCCAGTACTCCCGGCCGCGCCCCGCCAGCGACCGGTCGAACGCCTCGCGCTCCGACTCGTAGACCGCGCGGGCGCGGTCGCTGTCCCTCCGCGCCTCGTCCAGCCGCCCCATCCGGATCAGCGCGCGGGCCCGGCCCACGAGCCCCCAGAGCCGCTCGGGATCGGCGCTGTGCCGCCGGTAGGCGGCCCCGAAGGACCGCGCCGCCTCCTCGTGCCGCCCCAGGAGGGAGAGCAGGTCTCCCCGGAGGAAGCGGAGCTCCAGGACCAGGTCCCTCCCCTCCGGAGGCTCGAGGGACGGCAGGCGCGAGAGGAGGTCGTCGAGGCGCTCCAGCGCGCCTTTCCATTCGCCCTCGGCGACGCGGAGGCGCACGAGGCAGGTCCCGGCCTCGAGCGCGCGGCCCGCCACCGGCCCCGAGGGCGCGGCGCGGTCCAGGTATTCCTCGAAGGCATGGCGCGCCTCGCGCCGGGCCGCGGAGCGCCCGGGCTCCGGCGAGGCGTCCGCGGCCTCCAGGAGCGCGCGGCCCCGCTGAAGGAGGGCCTCGCCCCACTCCTCCGAGCGGGGATCGATGCCCAGGTCCGCGTCGCGGAGGATGCGGCCGGAGGGAACACCGCGACGGCGGAGGTGGACGAGG
>CAYNDR010000350.1:0-394 GCA_964395295.1 uncultured Planctomycetales bacterium | reverse complement strand
GGGAGGCGCGCGAAGGCGAGGAGGGCGTCGTCGAGGCGGCCCAGGTCGGCCATCATGGCGCCCCGGGCCAGAAGGGCCCGGGGGAGGAGCGGATCGCCGGGCTTCACGCGATCGATGTAGTCGCCGAAGGCCGCCATCGCGTCGGGCTCCCAGAGCCCGGCCTGCATGAGGCTTTCGGCGCGCCGGAAGAGGGCCTCGGTGTCGCCCGGGTCGCGCTGGCGGAGTCCCGTGAAGAGGTCCGCGGCCTGGCGGAAGAAGCCGCCGCGGGCGTAGGCCTCCGCGGCGTCCCGGCGGGCCCCGGCCGCGGCAAAGTGCGTCGCGGCGTCCCAGTCGCGGCCCGCGCGGCGCCCCAGGTCCGCCATGGCCTCGAGTCCCGGGCGCACCTGCCGCGCGG
>CAYNDR010000349.1:307-6838 GCA_964395295.1 uncultured Planctomycetales bacterium | reverse complement strand
GGCTGGAAGCAGGTCTTGAGGTTCACGACCCCGAACTTGAAGGAGGGCTTGGCGTCCTGGGCGGGGGACGCCTCGCCGCGGAGGAGGCCGAAGGCGGTCCCCGCCGCCGCGGCGAGCAGGACCGGGAACAGCGCGCGCTTTACGGGCATGTCTCTCTCCTGAAAATTCACCACAAAGGCCCGAAGTTCACAAAGAAGAAATCCATCCGGGGGCCGTCCCCCTTGCCCCCCGGGGGGGATCGATGGCGGATCCGGGAAGGCCCGCGGCGGGGGACATCAGAACAGCCTCCCGATGTCGAACGTCACCGTCTGCCGTTCGTCGTCGTCGTCCTTGGTGAGCGGGAACCCGAAGTCGAGGGTGATCGGGATGTTCCCCAGCTGGGGGATCATGAACCGGATGCCGAAGCCCACGACGTTCCGCCACTTGTCGTGGAAGAGGCCGTCGAAGGTGCTCGAGAGGTTCGCGATGTCCCAGAAGGCCGCGCCGCGGAGGACCTCGACGAAAAAGGGGAACGAGTACTCGAGGCTCCCGAAGACGTACGCGTCGCCGCCGACGGGATCGCCGTTCTCGTGGGGGCCCATGCCGCGGAACTCGAAGCCCCGGATGGAGTCCCTCCCGCCGGCGTAGAAGCGCTCGATGAGGGGGATGGAGTCCATGTCCTCCGCCTCGTAGGCCCAGCCCACGGTGAGCTGGGAGCTGAGGACGTGCTTGAGCTTGGTCTCGGACTGGAGGAGGGTGAAGTAGGCGTCGAAGTTGAAGGTGACCTTGTGGAAGTCGAAGTCGCCGGGGAGGAGCTGGCCGGCGTACTCGTAGCTCAGGCTGGCCCGGATCCCCTCGTGGGCCACCAGGAGGTGGTCCCGCTCCACGGTGTCCAGGATGAGGGCGGGGGTCACCGAGAAGACGTCGTTGGTCCCCTCCAGCTCCCTCACCGCCGGCGGGGCGTCCTCCTCGACGCCGTCGACGGCGATCCGGTAGCCGCTGAAGCCGAGCTGGAGGATGAAGGGGTCGAAGCGGCGGTCGAAGGTCACCGCGCCGCCCGTCCGGTCCTCGTCGTAGGACTCCCGGACCGTGCTGATCTTGTAGGCCCGGAGGCCCAGCCCCAGGTCGTACCCGAAGAAATAGGGCTCCCGGAACTCCCCCACGTAGGTCTGCCGCCGGGCCGCGGGGGCCAGGCGCAGGCGCAGGAACTGGCCGCCGCCGGCGAATCCCGTGCCGCCGAACATGTCGTCGAAGCCGGAGGGGAGGTCCGCCAGGTCGAAGTTCCTCTGGGTGAACTCCAGGATCCCGAGGATGCCGTAGGCGGAGCTGTAGCCCGCCGCGAAGCGGATGTTGCCCGTCTGCCCCTCCTTGACTTCAACGACGATGTCGCGCGTCTGGGGGTCGTCTCCTTCCTGGGTGCGGTAGTTGATGCCGCCGGGGACCTCCACCCACCCGCGGTCCCGGATCCGGTTCATGCCGCGGCTCAGGTTGCGGCTGTTGAACTCCTCGCCGGGGAGGAAGCCCATGCGGGTGAACTCGCGCCGGAGCACCTCCTCCCGGGTCTTCGTGTTCCCCTCGAAGAGGATCCGCCCCACGTACATCTTGCCGTTCTCCTTGATCGTGTAGACGAGGTCGAGGTCGTGGCCCTGGGGAGGGAAGACCGTGGAGTAGCCCACCTCGGCCGTGATGTACGCCTTCTCGCCGTACTTCTCCCGGATCCTGGCCGCGTCCCGCGTGGCGTTCGACTCGGTGAAGGGCTCCCCCTCTTTGGAGACGAGCCAGGACCGCATCTCGTCCGGGGCGAAGATCCCCTTGCTCTCGGCGTCGAACTGGAAACGGATGCCGCGGATCGTGTAGCGGATCCCCTCGTCCACGTGGATCTTCACCGCGACCTGGGTCCGGTCCTCGTTGAACTCCAGGTCCTGGACGAAGACGCGGTCCCCGTGGTGGATGTCCAGCCACCCTTCCAGCCGGTAGTGGAGCTTGATCCGCTCGATGTCCTCGCGGAGGTTGCGCTCCACGAACGGCTCCTTGCCGGTGGGGATGACGTAGAGCAGGCGCCCGTTCTCCTTGGTGAGCATGAACTTCTTGAGGTCGCCCTCGTCCAGGGTGATGCCGGTGAAGGAGATCTCCCGGACGCTGACCATGGGGCCTTCTTCGACGATCCAGGTGAGGGCGACGCCGCCGGGGGCGGGCCGGAGCTCCTCCCGGACGGTCGAGAAGGGGTAGCCCTTCTGGAGGTATTCGTCGCGGAGGGTGTCGCGGTCCTGCTTGAGGTGGAAGGCGTTCAGGCGGTCGCCGGGCTCGATCTTCAGGCGGGGCTTGACCTGGCTGACCGGGATCGCCTTGAGGCCCTGGAAGTCGACGCGCTCCACGACCTGGTATTCCGTCACGGACACGGCCACCGCGACCTGGGCGGGATTGGCGGGGTCGGGCTTGACGTCGATCTTCACGTGTTCAAAATGGCCGGTCTTCCAGAGTTCCTTGTAGGCCTGGTCGACGCGGGCGGCGGTGATCGGCTGGCCCCGGCGGAGGGGGGTGAGGTTGCTGATCGTATCCTTGAAGTTCTCGCGGTTCCAGCCGGTGCCCGGGCGGACGGCGGAGATGGTCTTTCCCTCCCAGTCCTGGGGGGCGTCCTGGGCATGGAGCGGCAGGGAGGCGAGGGCCGGGATCGTCAGGATCAGGGCCAGCACCCCCCCGGGGACTGGAGTGGTCCGGTGCGGCCGCATAGGTTTGGAGGCTGAGAATACCAGATGGGGGAGGCCTTTTCAACCGGTTATAGGCCGCCCCGGCGCGCCAGGGCCTTTTCCAGGCGTCCGCGGAGGCGTTTCTCTTCGCCCCGGGCCACCAGGCGCGCCAGGTCCCGGAGCCGCGCGGCCAGCTCGCCGGCGGCGCGGGCGATCGGCCCCCGGTTGGTCAGGAGGAAGTCGAGGACCATGTCGGGATCCGAAAGCGCCACGCGGGTGGCGTCCCGGAAGGAGTTGCCGGCCGCCTGGAGTTCCTTCCCGGGCTGTTCCATGAGGGCGTAGGCCAGGAGGTAGGGGATGTGGCTGATCCGGGCCACCGCGAGGTCGTGCCGCGCGGGGTCGTCCATCCAGACGGGCCGGGCCCCCACCCCGGCCACCAGGCTCTCCAGTGTGCGGCGGGCGCGGCGGTGCGCGCCGGGGCCCGGGATCAGGATCCAGGGGCGGCCTTCGAAGAGGTCGGGATCACAGCCGTCGAGGCCCGCCCTTTCGTTGCCGGCCATGGGGTGGCCCCCGATGACGGCCGCCGGCGTGGCGCTCCGGCGGAACGCCTTGAGGATGTCCGTCTTGGTGCTCCCCACGTCCGTCAGGATGGCCCCCGGGGCGGCCGCCCGGGCCACCTCGGGGATCTGCCGGAGGAGGGTCCGGACCGGCGTGGCCAGGACGACCACGTCGGCCGAGGGCACGGCCCGGAGGTCCGTCCCCGCCTCATCGAGGATGCGCATCCGACGCGCCCGGCGCGCGGTCTCTTCCCGCCGGGTGGCCCCCGTCACGCGGGCGAGCCCCCGGCGGGTGAGGGCGGCGGCCAGCGACCCGCCGACCTGCCCGAGCCCCACGATCAGGACGTTCGTCTTTCTCATCTCTAGCTGTTAACTCTGTCGAGTCGCGACAGCGTTAACACCTGCCAGCTGTTAACTCCGTCGCGACTCGACGGGGTTAACACCGGGAGAGCTCCAGGCCTACGGCCTTGAGGATCGGCTTCAGCTCGACCATAAGGCGGTCGAATTCGTCGGGGGTCAGGCTCTCCTGACCGTCACAGAGCGCCTTTTCGGGGTGGGGGTGGACCTCCACGATGATGCCGTCCGCCCCCACGGCGGCGGCCGCCTTGGCCAGGGGCGGCACGTACTCCCGGACGCCCACCGCGTGCGAGGGGTCGATGATGACCGGCAGGTGGGAGAACTTCTTGATCACGGGCGCGGCCGAGAGGTCCAGCGTGTTGCGGGTGTACTTCTCGAAGGTCCGGATGCCGCGCTCGCAAACCATCACGTTCGGGTTGCCGCGGGAGAGGACGTACTCCGCGCAGAGGAGCAGTTCCTCGATCGTGGAGGAGAGGCCGCGCTTGATGAGGACCGGCTTCTGCTGGCGCCCCACGGCGTCCAACAGGTTGAAGTTCTGCATGTTGCGCGCGCCGACCTGGAGGATGTCGGCGTGGTCCGCCACGAGCCCCACGTCCTCCACCGCCATGACCTCGGTGACGACCGGGAGGCCGGTCTCCCGCCGCGCCCGGGCGAGGATTTCGAGCCCCTCCTTGCCCAGCCCCTGGAAGCTGTAAGGGGAGGTGCGGGGCTTGTACGCCCCCCCGCGCAGGACCGCCGCCCCCGCCTTGCGGACCCGGCGGGCGCATTCGAGGGTCTGCTCCAGCGACTCCACGGCGCAGGGGCCCGCCATGACGGTGAAAGTCCCCCCTCCGATGGCGACGCCGCCCACCCGGACGACCGTGTCCTTTTTCTTGAAGTCCCGGCTGGCCAGCTTGAAGGGCTTGAGGATCGGGATCACGCGCTCCACGCCGGGGAGGATCTCGAAGACGGCGCCCTGGAGCTGGCGCTCGTCGCCGATGACGCCGATGACGGTGGTCTCCTCCCCCTTCGAGAGGTGGGGCCGGAACCCGCGCGCCTCGACCTGCTTGAGGACGGCGACGACCTCCTTCGAGGTCGCGCCGGATTTCATCACGATGATCATCGCTTCGCCCCCCGGGGCTTCTTCTCCCGCCGTTCCGGGCGGGCCAGGTCCGGCCGCAACAGGGCGGTGTTCCCCAAGTACTGGTGGCGGATCTCCTCGGGCGTCTGGTAGGTGTCCACGAGGAGCATGACGCGCACCACGCGCTTCATGGCCCCGGGCACCGGCAGCTCGCTCGCGCACATCATGGGCACGTGCGTCCAGCCGATGTCCCGCGCGGCATAGGCGGGGAAGTCGGCGTCGAGGTCCGGCGTCAGGGTGTAGAACGCGGCCGCCACGTTCTCCTTGCGGATGCGGTTGGCGCGGATCATCGCCCGCAGGAGCTCCTGCGTCCTGTGGAAGATCTCGTGCCGCGTGTTGCGGGCGACGTCAATGGCGCCCCGGATTCCCCGGATGGGCATCTTCGGCTCCCAGCAATTGGCGGATCTTACGGCACGGGTCCTCGGAACGCACCAGTTCTTCGCCGATCAGCGCGGCGTCCACCCGCAGGGCCCGGAGGAGCGCGATGTCCTCCCGGCTCGACAGGCCGCTCTCGCTCACCGTGGTCACCCCTCCCGGGATCATCGGCCGCAGGCGTGCCGTAGTCTCCAGGGAGACCCGGAACGTGTCAAGGTCCCGGTTGTTGATCCCCACGAGAGGGGCCCGGGCGTCCAGCGCCGCCTCCAGGTCCTTCTCGTCGTGGACCTCGACGAGGACGGCGAGCCGGAGGTCCTCTCGGGCCAGCGCCACGTAGTCGGCCAGCTGGCGGGGCTCCAGGATGCGCGCGATGAGCAGGGCCGCGTCCGCCAGCATCACGCGCGCCTCCCAGAGCTGGTACTCGTCGATGACGAAGTCCTTGCGGAGGACGGGGAGGTCCACGGCCAGCCGGGCGGCCCGGAGGTCCTCCACCGATCCCTTGAAGAACTCCCGGTCGGTGAGGACCGAGATCGCCCGCGCCCCGCCCTCGGCGTACCGGCGGGCCAGGTCCGCCGGGTCGAGGTCCGGCCGGATCGGGCCCTTGGAGGGCGAGGCCCGCTTGATCTCGGCGACGATCGAGACGGCGCCCTCCTGCCGCAGGTCGAAGGGCTTCAGCGGCGGGGCGCCGCGCGCCTTGGAGCGGAGGTCCCCCGGCGTGCGCTCCTCCTTGGAGCGCCGGAGCTCCACTTTCTTCGCCGCGACGATCTCGTCGAGGATCATAGTCCGATGAAGTTCGCCAGCAGGGCCTTGCCGGGCCGGGTCATGATGGATTCGGGATGGAACTGGAGGCCCTCGACGGGGAACCGCCGGTGGCGGAGGCCCATGATCTCGCCTTCCGCGGTGCGGGCGGAGACCTCCAGGCAGTCGGGGAGCCCCTCCGGGCGGACGATGAGCGAGTGGTAGCGGGTGGCCTCGAAAGGGTTGGGGACGTCCCGGAAGAGCGACTTCCCGTCGTGGTGGATCGGGGAGAGCTTCCCGTGCATCATCCGGGCGGCGAGGTCCACCCGGCCGCCGAAGACGTGCCCGATGCACTGGTGGCCGAGGCAGACCCCGAGGATCGGCCTCTTCCCGGCGAAGCGCCCGATCATCTCGTTCGTCACGCCGGCCTGGGTCGGGTGGCCGGGGCCGGGGGAGATCACCAGGTGGGTGAAGTCCATCCGCTCCGCCCCGTCCGCCGTGACCGCGTCGTTGCGGCGGACGGCGACCTCGCAGCCCAGCTCCCCCAGGTACTGGGCGAGGTTGTAGGTGAAGGAGTCGTAGTTGTCGATGAGCAAGATCCGTCTCATAGAATCGAGAATAGAGAATCAAGAATCAAGGGTGGTCTGCACCAGTTTGCGGAGCATTCGAGATATCTCCTCCAGTGGATCCCAGAGGGCCTTCCATTCTGCAAGGTAAC
>CAYNDR010000349.1:0-297 GCA_964395295.1 uncultured Planctomycetales bacterium | reverse complement strand
AACCCAGGTCACGGGAGAGGAGGATGTAATACCTCAACTCCTCGGCCGATCCCTGGGCGATATTATAAAATCGGGCTTTGTCGGGATTCCTGAGGCGGCCGTATCCTTCGGCGATGTTGGCTGGTATGGAGACGGAAGCCTTCCTCATCTGGGAGGAGAGCCCGTAGCGCTCCTCTTCGGGGAATTTCCGGGTGATTCTGTAGACGGATAGCGTCACTTGGTGTGCCTTCTGCCACACCACAAGCTGTGTGAAGCTCGTCGTTGCCATCCTCGATTCTCGATTCTTGATTCTCGATT
>CAYNDR010000348.1:0-6859 GCA_964395295.1 uncultured Planctomycetales bacterium | reverse complement strand
AGGCAGGCGACCTCTCCGCGCCCCGCATCCGCGAGTTCTTCCCCGAGACCCTCTATTGGAACCCCGAGATCATCACGGACGAGCAAGGACGCGCCGGCATCAAGATCCCCG
Source organism: uncultured Planctomycetales bacterium (assembly GCA_964395295.1). Taxonomy (GTDB): domain Bacteria; phylum Planctomycetota; class MHYJ01; order MHYJ01; family JACPRB01; genus CAYNDR01. The sequence goes on along the minus strand of CAYNDR010000348.1, from coordinate 6,748 downwards.
GCGCCGACTCGATCACCACGTGGCGCATGGCCATGAGCGCCGTCACCCGCGCGGGCCGCCTCGGCTCCGGCGAGCACCCCATCCGCGTCTTCCAGCCCTTCTTCGTGGACCTCGACCTCCCCGTCGTCCTCACCCAGGGCGACGAGGTCTGGCTCCCGGTGGCGGTCTACAACTACCTCCAGGAGCCCCAGACCGTGACGCTCACCTTCGTCGCCGAGAGCGGATTCGACGTCGTGGGCGAGCGCGAGAAGAAGATCGAGGTGCGCCCCGGCGACGTCACCGGCGTCCGCTTCCACCTCCGCGCCCGCGACTTCGGGCGCCACTCGCTCTTGGTCAAGGCGATCGGGACGAAGTTCTCCGACGCCGTCCGCCGCCCGATCGACGTCCTGCCCGACGGAAAGGAGATCCCGATCAGCGTGAGCGACCGGCTCACCGGCGCCTCCCGGACCGTGATCCGCATCCCCGCCGAGGCGGTCGACGGCGCCTCCCGCCTCTGGCTGCGCCTCTTCCCCTCGACCTTCAGCGAGATCGTCACGGGCCTCGAGGGGCTCGTCCGCCTGCCCTATGGCTGATTCGAGCAGACCTCGAGCGTGACCTATCCGAACGTCCTCGTGATGGGTTACCTCAAGGAGACGGGTCAGTTGACCCCCGAGTGGCGGATGAAGGCGGAGTCGGCGATCAACGCGGGCTGGCAGAGGCTCCTCACCTTCGAGGCGAAGGGCGGCGGCTTCGACTGGTACAGCGGAGGGCAGGCCCGGACGCTCCTGACGGCCTACGGGATCCTGCTCCTGAGCGACATGAACCGCGTCTACCCGATCGACACGCGCGTCATCGACCGCGCCCGCGAGGTCCTCTACGGCCGCCAGCGCGCCGACGGCTCCTGGGCCCTCGACGTCCCGGTCCACACCTGGCACCAGATGGGCGACGCCGCCCTGCCGGTCACCGCCTACGTGACGTGGGCTCTCCGCGAGGCGGGCTTCAAGGACGCGAACGTCGGGCGCGCCCTCGACTGGCTCCAGGGGCACCGTGGCGGGGCGGCCGATCCCTACGTCCGGGCGCTCGTGGCGCTGGCGGTGGGGGACCGCGCTTCGCTCGAGGCGGTCGAGAAGGACGCACGGGTGCAGGGCGACACGGCCCGCTGGGAGACCCTCGGCGAAGGCCTCTACCACGCACGGGGCGAAACGGCCTCGATCGAGGCCACGGCGCTCGCAACGCTGGCGCTCTTCAAGGAGGGCCGCTCGCCGCTCATCGACCAGGCCCTCACCGCGATCGCGCGCTCCAAGGATGCCTCGGGCTCCTGGCAGTCCACCCAGGCCACGATCCTCTGCATCAAGACGCTCCTCGAGGCCACGAAGACGCCGTCGAAGCCCCGCGGCCCGGTGGCGATCCGGCTCTCGGTGAACGGCCGGGAGGTCCCGGGCCTCAAGCCGCTCACGGCGGAGAACCACGACGTCGTCCAGCAGGTGGAGATCCCCGTCAAGGAAGGCGAGAACGTCATCGAGCTTTCCCTGGAGGGCGAGGCGCGCCTCAGCTACCAGCTCTTCGGGCGCTGCTACCTGCCCTGGGCGCTCGCGCCGGCGCCCGGACAGCCGGTCCTCGACATCTCCACCCGCTACGACAGGACGGAGCTCACGCTGGCCGACCGGCTGAAGGCGGTGACCACGCTCCGGTACCACGGCCCCGGGACCTTCATGGTGATCGCCGACCTCGGCATCCCCCCCGGCTTCACGCCGGACACGGCCTCGTTCGAGGCGCTCGTGAAGCAGGGCGTGATCGACAAGTTCTCGTTCACGGGGCGGCAGATCACGCTCTACTTCGGGCGCGTGGAGAAGGGCCGGACGGTCGAGATCGAGTACGCCCTCACGCCGAGGTTCCCGATCCGCGCCCAGGCACCGCGCTCGAACGCCTACGAATACTACTCGCCGCAGAACGAAGGGACCGGGAAGCCCCAGTCCCTCCGCGTGACGGAGGAGTGATCGGGGCTCGATACGACAAAACAGACGGTGCGTTTTGTCGTGTCCGCGTCAGAGCGGCCAGCCCTTGCGGCAGGGCGGATTGATGAGGCGGTTCGCCTCCTTGCAGTCCGTGAACTCGACCTTCTCCGCGTCCCACGCGAGCTTGCGCTGGGGGAAGCTCATCGCGATGATCCCGAGCATCGCCAGCATCGTGAGCGGCCCGCCGTACTCGGCGAAGTCCGATCCGGCCTTGCGCCCGTCGCGGATGGCGGCCACGAAGTCCTGGTGGTGCCCCCCCACGCGCGGGATGGATGGGGCGGGCTGCTTGTAGGCCTTCATCTTCTCCGCCGGGACGATCGCCACGCCCCCGGCGCCGTGGGACCCGTGGATGATCGCGCCCTTGTCCCCCAGGATGACCGCCCCGGTGTCCGGGATTTCCCGCTTCTCCTCCATCTCCGGCGGGCGCGGCTTCTTCTTGTGGTGGGACCCGCTGTACCAGTAGAGCGTCACCGGGCCGCGGTCCCCCTTGGCGGGGAACTCGAACTTGATGGTGGCGCCCGAGGGGAAGGTGTCCGCGTGCGCCACGGGATCGTAATCTTCGAGGCTCACCGCTTCCACGGTCCGCGGGGCGCCCAGCTCCAGCGCCCAGAACGAGGGATCGACCACGTGGCAGACCCAGTCCCCGATCGTCCCGTTCCCGAAGGGCTTCCAGCCCCTCCACCGGCCGGGCAGATAGACCGGGTTGTACGGGCGCTCGAGGGCCGGGCCGAGCCAGAGATCCCAGTCGAGCTCCGGGGGGACCGGGGGCTTCTCGGCGAGCTTGGGGAAGTCCCGGACCCGGCAGTGGACGGAGCCGCAGCTGGCGTGCACCGTGTGGACCTTGCCGATCGCGCCGTCGCGGACCCACTCGACGAACTGGCGGATGCTGCCGGAGGAATGGCCCTGGTTGCCGAGCTGGGTGACCACCTTCCTCTCCCGGGCCGCCTTCATGAGCGAGAGGACCTCGTGCACCGAGTGGGCCAGCGGCTTCTCGCAGTAGACGTGCTTCCCGCGGCGGATCGCGTCCATCGCCGCGGCCGCGTGGGTGTGGTCCGGCGTGGAGACGGAGACCGCGTCGATGGACTTCTCCGTCTCGTCGAGCATCCTGCGGAAGTCGCGGTATCGCTTCGCGTCCGGGAACTTCTTGAAGGCGTCGGCGGCGCGCCGGTCGTCGGCGTCGCAGAGGGCCGCGACGTTGTTGCCGCCGCTGAGGCCGTCGAGGTTCGAGGCGCCGCGCCCCCCCACGCCGATGAAGGCGATGTTCAGCTTCCGGCTCGCGCCGAAGGTCCCGGAAGGGACGACGAGCAGGCCCGCGGCCATGCCCGTTTGACGGAGAAAGCGGCGACGCGAGATGCGCTTCATGAAGACCTCCCTTGGATCACCCTGAGTCCCTAACGAATATTCACCACAAAGACACGAAGCACCCTAATCAGGGGTGTCCCCCTGCCCCCCCAGGGGGAGAGGGGGGACGAGTAATTGTTATTCTTCTTTGTGTTCTTGGTGCCTTTGTGGTGAGAGTCATCTCGTCAGCCGCCCTTAGGTATGAACGCCTTTCCGGAGGCCGGGGTCTCGCGGGTCAGCGGACCTCGGGCGGGCCGTCGAGCTCCACGGCCACCACGGTGAAGGTTGGATCGAGGAGCTTCGCCGGGGCGGCCACAATCCACGTCCCGTCCTTCCGCGCCACCGCGAGGGGCGCGCCGTCCTCGATCACGCGCGCCCGGACGACCCTGGTGGCCAGGCGGGGGAGGGCGATCCCTTCCCTGGGCAGATCCTCCAGGAAGACGTAGAGCGTGTTCCCCTTCGCCGTCACGCGGCCCGCCGGGATCGGCCCGCCGAAGGGGCTCCGCTCCGTCCCGTAGATCGCCTCGCCGTTCTTCCTCATCCAGCGGCCGATGACCTTCATCCGCTCGACGAGCGGCTCCGGGATCGTCCCGTCCGGCCGCGGGCCCACGTTGAGGAGGAAGTTGCCGCCCTTGGAGGCCACGTCCACGAGCTGTTCGATCACGCGCTCGCCGCTCTTGAGGGGATCCGGGCTCTCGTTGTATCCCCAGCTGTACCCGAACGTCTGGCACGTCTCCCACGCCACCGGCCGGTTCTGGAGCCGCAGGGCGGCGGGCGGGATCTCCTGCTCCTTGGTGTAGAAGTCCACCCCGGCGATCGTGCCGCGCGTCTCGCGCCCCAGCCGGTCGTTGATGAAGGCGAGAGGCCGGATCCGGCGGATCATGGCGATGATCTCGTTGCCGCGCCATTCGTCCTTCATGTGGCCCCACTCGCCGTCGAACCACATCCCCCAGACGGGGCAGCGGGTGAGCAGTTCCTCGAGGTGCCGGAGCATCCAGTCCACGTACCGGGGGAAGTCCGCCGCATAGTCCGGGTGGTGCCAGTCGAGCATCGAGTAGTACGCGCAGAACTTGAGGCCCAGCGCCTCGCAGGCGGCGGAGAGTTCGCGGACCACGTCGCGCCGGGCGGGCGCGAACCGCGCGGCGTTGAAGCCGGTGAGCTTCGTGTCCCACAGGCAGAACCCGTCGTGGTGCTTGGCCGTGAGCACCAGGTAGCGCATCCCCGCGTCGCGGGCGATGCGGGCCCATTCCCGCGCGTCGAACCGCTCCGCGGTGAAGCCGCCCGCGAACTTCTCGTACTCCGGGACGGGGATCTTCTCGTTGTTCATGATCCACTCGGAGAGGGTCCCCGGGCGGGCGCGGGCGGGGACGGCGTAGAGCCCCCAGTGGATGAACATCCCGAACTTGGCCTCGTTGTACCACCGGGCCCGCTCGGCGGCGGCGCCGGGCGGTTCCTGGACGGCCGGGCCGGCCACGGCGGCGGGCCGGGCCGTCTCCTCGAACCGCTGGAGGATCCGGGCGGCCACGCCGCGCACATGCTCGTCGGGGTCCTCCAGCGCGGGCCTCACCGCGGGGGCGGCGGCCGGCCCGATGCGCACGAGGGCCTGGGCCGCCCGGCTGCGGACGTCGAGGTCCGGGTCCTTGAGGAGCGCCGCGAGCGCCGGGGCCGCGGGGGCGGCATCGGGGCCGTTCTGGCGCAGGGCGATGCACGCCCTCCACCGGATCCCCGGGTCGGGGTCCTTGAGGACCTCGACCAGCGCCGGGATCGCGGCCTTGCCCTTGGGGCCGATCTTGATCAGGTTCGTGATCGTCACGCGGCGGACGTCCGCGTCGGCGTCGCCGAGCGCGGCGGCGAAGGCGGCCACGGACTCGGGCGACTCGGGATCGACGTCGCCGAGCGACTTCGACGCCCACACCCGCACGCCCGCGTCGGCGTCCTGGAGCGCCCGGACGAGGGCGGGCGCGGCCGCGCGGGCCTTCTTCCCGAGCGGGCCGAGGACGTAGGCGGCGTGGCGCCGCTGTTCGACGTCCTTGTCCTTGAGGGCCTCGACGAGCGCGGGCACGGCCCCGGCCCCCGCGCGCCCGAGGGCGAACTCGGCGCGCCAGCGGACCTCCGGATCGGGATGTGCCATGAGCAAGAGGAGCATGGTGGCGGAACCAGCCGCCTCGGGGCCGCCCTCCCCGCACCGCCGGACCCACTCCAGGGATTCGAGGTGCTCGGACGATTCGCGGGAGCGCGGCCGGCCCGCGCAGGCGGCGAGGATCGAGAGGGCCAGGATGCATGATGGAATGGAGGAGACAGAGGGCTTACCACAGAGAGCGCAGAGAACACGGAGAGGAAGAAGGATTGAAAAGGCCCCTTCCGTTCGGGGTCCCGACCCCGTCGGGACCGGGCGGCCCTCCGGGCCTTCGCCTCGCCGAGGGGGCCGGGGCTTCGGCCGCGCAGGCGGGCCGCTTCCCGGCGGCTCACCCCCTCTGCGCCCTCTGTGGTTAATCCTCTGTCTCCTTCGTGATCTCACTTCACCCGCCAGACCTCGATCCCCGAGAAGTTGGCGTCGCCCCTCGTGGCCCGGACCTCGATCGTGCCGTCGGCGACGTCGACCCTCCAGGGGCCCAGCCTGTCCCAGCGGCCCGCGTTCCCGCTGGAGAATCTCTGGTGGACGACCCTCCCGTTGACCGAGAGGTCGAAGGTCTGGGACTCGGTGTCCTCCCACACGAAGAGGAAGACCTGGTAGGTCCCGTTCGGGACCGCCGCAAGCTTCACGCTGCTCCCCGCCCGGTTGAAGACCGAACTGCGGATCATCCGGGTCCGGTTGGCGTCCGTGGAGGGGTGGAGCGTGACGTTCTGGTTCTCGAACTTCTCTCCGCTGAAGGAGAAGTTCGGGGCGTCCTGGCCCTCCCACCGGCGGCCATCGATGTCCAGGGGCGGGCCGTTGAAGTTGATCGCGCGGTAGAAGCCGGGCTTCCCGCGTTTCGGCGGCGCCGGCGCGGCCGCCGCCGGGGTGGCCCCCCACGGGGAGCCGCGTGCCGGGGATCGGGCGCTCGTCCGTCCCGTCCGGGAGCCGCCAGCCCACCGCCATGTGGTCCCCGCCGCCGCCCTCCTTGTGGAGCGCCTCGATGAAATACCGCCGCCCCGCCGCCAGCGGGATCGGCGTCGACTTCTGGGTCTGATTGCCCTCCCACGTCCGAGGTCCCCCATTCGCCCCTTCCAGCCATGCGATCTTCTTCTTGTTGGCAGGATTGTCGTCCGGGCTCAGCCAGAGCTCCGACTGGTCGTCGCTGGAGATCCAGAAGACGTAGAGCCCCGTCTGGGGGGGGTGGAGGTATCCGCGGATCCGCGTCCCGTAGTCGTCGCCGAAGGCGACGGGTCCTTCCAGGCTCGTGCGCTGGCCGGTGCCGGAGCGGGCGGTCGGG
>CAYNDR010000347.1:0-6910 GCA_964395295.1 uncultured Planctomycetales bacterium | reverse complement strand
GAGATGAGGGGGGAAACGACGACGGTGAGACCGCCGGCCACGAGCGCGGGCGCCAGGTAGCAGAGCGACTTCCCGCCACCCGTGGGGAGGACCACGAGCGCGTCCCGCCCTTCGAGCGACGCCTGCATCGCCTCCCGCTGGAGCGGACGCAGTTCCGTGTACCCCCACGTCCTTCGGACCGCCTCCAGCAACGCATCCACGGGCGTCTTTCCAGCAACCCCCGTGCCACGGCCCCGGCGGGGCACAAGGGGGACGGGTCCGTCCGGGGCGCCGTGATTCGAGCCGGCGGAGTTCAGTCCTCGCGGGTGGCCAATAGCATGCGGTATCCCTGATTTCCGGGTATCCCCCGGATATGCCGGGGCTATCTCCCGCCGCGGTGGACGCTCAGCGTCGCCGCCTGGAGGGTCACGTTGCCCATGGGGCCCGAGACGGCCAGGTTCCGGGCCATCGTGAACCGCACCACCAGCGTCCGCCCGGGCGAAGGGGCCTGGTAGTCGATCGCGCAGACGGCGTTGCCCTCGGACGAGGGGTGGCCGAAGCTCTCGTCCACGAAGGGGGGCACGCCCGGCTCGTTGAGGATCGCCTCGAACCTTCCCTGGGACCGCCACACCCCCACGTACAGCCTCAGGGTCCGCGGGACCGGGTCGGCCGGGACGGCGAGCTGGAATCCGTCCCCGAGGCCGGTGATGTAGATCCCCGTGGACGACTCCGCGGCCTTCGGGAAGGGCGAGCCGTCGGCCCAGCTGTACGAAGTGGGGCTGTTGGTGTACCGGTGGAGGCTCCCCGTCCCCACCTTCAGGAAGCCGCCGATCTGCGGGGGGACGTTGTGCTTGCGGGTGAAACTGCGGACGGTCTCCAGGCCCCAGTGCGCCCAGTCGGCCGTGCCCTCGGAGGTCAGGTCGACGTTCTCGGGGGCCGGGCTCACGCGGGCGGACAGGTAGAGGGGCCTCGGCCTCAGCTCGCCCTTCGCGGACGCCACGCAGCAACGGGCCGAAGTCACGTCCACCGCGGCCCCGTCGCCCGGCCGCCGGAGCCGGACGCGGCCCTCCTTCACCTCCAGCCGCGTGGAGTCCCCGGCCACCGAGAGGATCACCCTCGTCCCCAGGATCGTGGCCTCGGCGTGGGGCGTGGCCAGGACCATCGGCCGGCCGGCCGGCTGGCGGGCCACGAGGGCGGCGAGGGAGCCCCGCTCCAGGAGGACGGCCTTGGCCCCTCCGGCGCGCACGGCGACCTCGCGGAGCGCCGCGTCGCTCCCCAGTTCGAGACGCGTCCCGTCCGGGTACTTCACCACCGCCGCGCTCCCCGGTCCTTCCGTCCGGAGGCCCTGTCCCGCGACGAGCCGGAGCCCCGCCCGGGCGCGCGCCTCCTCCGCGCCCGACACGAGATAGACCCGGCCTTCCGCGCGCTCGAGGGAGGCGATCTCGGCCACGGTGGGGCGCGGAGGGGAAGGGCGCGCCGCCTCCTCGCGGGCCCGGCGTTCCCGTTCGGCCGCCTCCCTCATCTCGGCCTCGATGGCGCGGCGGCTTTCGTCGAGCCGGGCGAGCTCGCCCTGCCGCTCCTCCTCCAGGGAGGGATCGGGCCCCTCGGGCGCCCGCGGCGGGGGCTCGGACAGCTCGCGCCGGCCGCGCTCGGTCCCGGCGAGGCGCTTCTCGATCCTCTTCCGCTCGGCCTCCGCGAGGGCCAGCTCCTCGCGGGTCCGGTCGACGTCCTCGGGCGGGGAGGCGCTCGATCCGGCGGGCCGCGCCCCGTCCTTCCGCGAGGAGAGGAGGAGGGGCCCGAGGGCGGCCAGCAGGGCCGCGGCCGCCAGCACGAAGAGGGCCCGGACGAGGAGCCGGTCCCGCCGCGCCCGGGCGGTGATGGTCCCCACCGCCTTGTCGCGCACGCGTTCCGCCTGCCGCCGTTGGATCCGGCGGACTACGCGGTCGGCCAGGCCGTGCGCCTCGGCGGGCCGGTCCGAGAAAGCCTCGCGGAAGTGATGGTGGAGCCAGACGTACTCCTCCAGCCGGGCGGACGCGGCGGGATCGGCGGACAGGGCCCGGAGGAGTTCGGCCTCCCCGGCCTCGTCCAGGGCGCCGTCGAGGTGCGCCTGGAGGAGCGGATCGAGGGTCTCGTCCGGCGTCACGGGGAAGTCTCCCCCAGGGCGGCGCCCTGGTGCTCCACGCAGGCGCGCACCTCCTGGCGGGAGCGGTGGAGCATCGACTTGATCGTCCCCACGGGACGCGACAGCGAGGAGGCGATCTCGGCCAGGCTCAGGCCCTGGTCGTAGTGCTTCCGGAGGACGGAGCGCATGGGATCGGGGAGGGAGCGGATGCAGTGCCTCAGGGCCTCCATGCGGTCCTGGAGGCGTTCGGCGTCGGCGGCCCGGGCCCGGCGGAGCGCGGCCTCGGCCGCGGCGGCCTCGACCAGGCGCTTCCGGGCCTCCGCCTGGCGCCTGGCCCGGGCGAGGTGCTCGCAGACGATGTTGCGGGCGAAGCCCGCGACCCACGCCGGGAAGCTCCTGCCGGGCTGGAACTGGTCGAACTTCTCGAAGGCCCGGACGAAGGCCTCCTGCGCCGCGTCCTCGCGCTCCTCGGCGCTCAGCCAGGCCAGGCCGGCGATGAATTTCAGGACGGCCGGCGCGTGGGCCAGGACCAGCTCGCCGAAGGCGTCGGTGTCGCCGCCGCGGGCGCGACGGATGAGGTCGGAAGGGTCCGCGGGATCGGTCATGGCCTGTCCTGCTGATTAATTGGGCCGGACGCCTCCCGGGTTGCAGGATAGTGATTCCCCCCGGGAAAGGGAAGCGGCGTGAACCGGCGGGCCGCCTCCGTGGTATCATGGCCCGGTGAAGCGCGCCCTCCCGTACGCCGTCTTCGCGGCCGTCACGCTGGCCGCCTCCTGGGAGTTCCTCCTCCTGGGCCGGACACTGGTCGACACCCGGTATTACGAGTCCTGCCTGGGCCGGCCGCGGAGGGAGGCGCCGGGCTGGTTCGCGCGGCACCGGCCCCCCGTGGAGCGGGGGGACACGGTGCTCCTGCTCCCCGTGCCGCTGAGGATCTACAACGAGGGCCTCAAGGCGGGGGAACTGCGGCTCTGGAATCCTTATCTCTTCTGCGGATATCCGATCACGTCCGATCCCATCATCCAGCCGTTCTACCCGCCGAACCTCCTGCTCCACCGGCTTCTGCCGCCCGGTCCGGCCTTCGAGGTGAGTTTCCTCCTGCACCTGTTCTTCTCGGGCGCGGCGATGTTCTGGGCCCTGCGGGCCCTGAAGCGGAGCGCGCCGGCGGCCACCGCGGGGGGCGTCCTGTGGATGCTCGGGGGATACAACGCGCTCTGGGTCTCCACCGGGTTCCTGGCCGGGACGCTGGTCTTCGGGCCGCTGGCCCTCCTCGGGATCGTGAGGGCGCTGGAAGGGAAGGGGGCGCGGGACGCGGCGCTCGGAGGGGCGGCGATGGGGATGGCGATCCTGGGGAGCCACCCTCAGCACGCCCTGTTCGTCCTCGTCTTCCTCTGAACGTGGCTCCTGGCGGCCGCCGTGGGCGGCCGCGAGGGACGCCTCCGGGCGATCCGGGCCGGCACGGTCTTCGGGGCCTTCGCCGTGGGCGTGGGATTCGCCGCGATCCTGGCCCACCTCGACACCGTGGCCCACGGCTTCCGGGCGCCGGGACGCGACCTCGAACTGATCTACGACCGTCCCTTCGCGGTGCTTGCCCACCTGGCCGGCTTGTTCCTCGGGAAGGTCCACGTCTCGCCCAACCCGCTCGTCCGGTCGGAGCTGACCATCTTCATCGGGCTGGCGGGGACGTCGCTGGCGGCGGCGGGGGCGGTCCGCTGTTTCCGGGATCCGGCGGCCCGCTTCTTCGTCCTGTTCGCGGACGCGGCGCTCCTGGCGGCCGCCGCCCGCGCGCCGGTCCAGGCCCTGCTCCGGGTCCCGGTCATGAACCTCAGCATGCCCTCGCGGTGGATCTTCGTGGCGGGGCTGTGCCTGGCGGCCCTCGCGGCGTACGGCTATGACGCCCTGGCGAAGGAGGCCGGGCGCGTCCCGCATCTCCTCGTGGCGGGGACGTGCTTCTTCGCCGCCTTCTGCGCGGTGGGCGCGGGGCCCTTCCGGTTCTCCAACGGCGCGGCGGTGGAGACGCTGGCCGGGTTCGTCCTGGTTGCCGCGGCGGCCTGCGCGCTCCCGCGGTCGGCGGCGGCGGGGAGGGCCCTGGGTCTCGCCGCGCTCCTCGTGGAACTCCTCCCGGGCTTCCTGGTCGTCAACGCCCGCTCGGACCCGGCGCCCCTCCTCGAGACGCCCGAGGCGGTGCGCTTCGCGGCGGAACGGGAAAAAGGGAAGGGTCCATGGCGCGCCACGGGGGGCCTGCGGGACCCGGCCGCCGGGCCCGCCGTCCCGGACGGCTGGACGGTCTCCATCGGGAACAACCTTCTGGCGCTGCACGGAGTGGAGGCGGCGGCGGGCTACGAGGCGGCGCCGCCGGCGGCCTTCGTGCGGTACTGCAAGGAGGCGGGCGGCGCCGTCATGGGGAGCGGGCGGGTGCTCGCCTTCGGGGACCTGGAGTCGCGCCTGCTGGACGCGGCGGGCGTGAAGTACGTTTTCATGCCGCACGCCTTCGAGCCGGGGGGCCGTTGCCGGAAGGTGGGCGAGTGGGGGGCGCTCCGGCTCTACGAGAATCCGGCGGCGCTCCCGCGCGCGCGCCTCGTCGGGCGCGTCCTGGCGGCGCGGGACGGGGAGGAGGCGGCCGGGATCCTCCGCCGTCCGGGCTTCGATCATGCCACGACCGTCGTCCTGGAAGCCCCCGCGGAATTGGCGCGGGAGGGCGGGCCGGTGGGCGGGCGGGTGGAATGGCTGGAGCGCGGGACGGACCGCGTCCGGCTCGAGGTCGAGGCGGACCGGGACGCGGTCCTGGTCCTCTCGGAGACGGACTATCCCGGCTGGCAGGCCGAGGTCGACGGGAGCCCCGCGGAGATCCTCCGCGCCGACCTGGCGTTCCGCGCGGTCGTCCTGCGCGCCGGGAAGCACGCCGTGGAGTTCCGGTACCGTCCCCCGTGGCTGGGGAAGGGGATCCTGGCGTCGACCCTGTCTCTGGCGGCCGCCCTGGCCATCGGGCTGGTCCGGCGGTGGGCCTGAGCGCCGCGGGCGCGGGGCGCAGCTTCCTTAACAGCGGGCGGGGGCCATGCTACAATGCCCGCCAATCTTCATCGGAGGATATCATGGCGGACCTGTCCAAGCTGGGCGACGCGATTCTCAACGGGGACGCGGCGGGCGCCGTGGCGGCCGCGAAGGAGGCGCTCGCGGCCGGCGTCGTCGCCCTGGATATCGTGACTCAGGGGATCTCGCCCGCGATGGGCGAGGTGGGCCGGCGGTTCGAGGCGGGCGAGTATTTCGTCCCCGAGCTCCTGATCGCCGCCCGCGCGACGAAGGCGGTCTTCGAGCTGATCCGGCCCGCGATGGCCCAGCAGGGGGCCCAGCCCGAGGGGCGCGTGGTGATCGGCACGGTGAAAGGCGACCTCCACGACATCGGGAAGAACCTCGTGGCCGCGATGCTGGAAGGCGGCGGGTTCGAGGTCGTGGACCTCGGGGTGAACGTCGCCCCCGAGAAGATCGTGAGCGCCGTGAAGGAGAAGAACGCGGGGGTGGTGGGGCTCTCGGCCCTGCTGACCACCACGATGCCGGAGATGAGGAACGCCATCGAGGCGCTGAAGCAGGCGGGCCTCCGCGACCGGGTGAAGGTCATGGTCGGCGGGGCGCCGGTGACCCCGCAGTTCGCCCAGGAGATCGGGGCGGACGGCTACGGAGAGAGCGCCGCCAGCGCCGTGGGCGTGGCGAGGAAGCTCCTGGGGAAATAGCGCCCGGTCAGAACTGGAGCCCGGCCGTCTTCCCGACCTGGAGGATGTGGTCCCTCGCCAGCTCGTACTCGGCCTGCCCGTTGAGGTGCTCGATCATCAGCGGCGCCTCCTGCGGGAGCGCGGCCAGGCGCTTGAGGAAGGCCGCGTAGTCGAGCGATCCCTGCCCGGGCCGGACCTCGCGGAAGTGGACGTTCATCTCCACGTTCCAGGCGAGGTCCTTGGCGTGGCAGCTCGCGATCCATTTCCCCAGCTTGTCGAAGCACTCGTTGAGGAGGTCGGAGTTCCGGTAGAAGCGCTCGGGGCAGTTGATGAGGTTGCACGGGTCGAGGTGGACGCCGAAGGCCTCGCGGTCCACCGCCTTGAGGAGCTTGAGCTGGCTCTCCGCGCTGTCCGGCATGGCCCAGCCCATCATCTCGTAGCAGAACTTCGCGGACCTGGGCTTCACGGCGTCGATGATCTTCCGGGCGTTCTCGACGGCCGCGTCGAAGAACTTCGGGGTGAAGTTGTCCGGATGGGGGCCGTACCAGACGGTGGGGTGGAAGGAGCCCGCGATGTCCACGCAGCAGCGGGCGCCGATCGCCTCCGCCAGGGCGAGGCCCTGGGTCACGGTGTCCAGGTTCTTCCGGCGCTTCTCCGGGTCGGCGTCCATGAGGTTGCACCACCGCCCGACCTCGGCGATGACGACGTCGTTCTTCGCGAAGGCCTCGCGGAAGGCCTTGACGCGGTCGGCGTCGTTCAGGGATACGCCGGGGCAGTAGGCGGCGCGGTAGCCGGACTTGCGGTGGGCCTGGGCGAGCTCCTCGGGGTCCTGGGTCTTGGCGAAGACCGGGGCGCCCAGGCGGATCGCGCCCGCGGGGCGGGTCCGGGCGGAGGCGCCGGGGCCCCCGAGGGCCGCGGCCGCGGCGGCGCCGAGCGCTCCCCGGACGAACTGGCGTCGGTTCATGGTTGCCTCCTGTCAGAGGGAACGGAGGAGACAGAGAACGACTCACCGCAGAGTCCGCAGAGAACGCAGAGAAGAGAAGACACGGAGGTAAGCGTTCAGGGGCATCTGGGAATCAAGAATGGAGAATCGAGAATCAAGGAG
>CAYNDR010000346.1:5238-6933 GCA_964395295.1 uncultured Planctomycetales bacterium | reverse complement strand
TCCTTGATTCTCGATTCTCCATTCTTGATTCCCAGATGCCCCTGAACGCTTACTCCATTTCTTATTTGTGGTGCTTCGTGTCCTTGGTGCCTTTGTGGTGAAGAAACATTAAGGATTTCCGGAGAGCTATCGCGATGAGCGACATTCTCTGCGAGTTCCGGCGCGCGGGGCGGATCGAGGCCGTCCACCGCGTCTGGGCGGCCGTGGCGAGGGAGGGCCGCGTCGTCTTCGCGCGCGGCGACGTGGGCGTCCCCGTCTTCATCCGTTCCTGCGCCAAGCCGTTCCAGGCCCTCGCGGTCGTGGAGAGCGGGGCGGCGGACGCCTTCGGCCTTTCCGAAGCGGAGCTGGCCGTGGTCTGCGGCTCGCACAGCGGGGAGAAGGTCCACGTGGAGGCGGTGCGCTCGATCCTGCGGAAGGCGGGGCTGGCCCCGGCGGCGCTCCGGTGCGGGGTCCATCCTCCGATCTCCGCGAAGGGGCTGAAGGAACTTTACGGCGCGCGAGGGGCGCTTTCGGCCCTCCACAACAACTGCTCCGGCAAGCACGCGGGGATGCTCGCGGCGGCGCGTCGCCTGGGGGCGTCCGTGAGGACCTACCTCGATCCGGCGCATCCCGTCCAGAGGATGAACCTGGCCAACGTGGCGCGCTTCGCGGGGATCCCGGAATGGAGGATCCCCGTCGGGATCGACGGGTGCAGTGCGCCGAACTTCGCCCTTGCGATCCGCGCGATGGCCCGGGCGATCGCGGGCTTCTGTTCGGAGGGCGGCGCGCCCGCCCGCATCCGCAGCGCGATGACGGGCCACCCCCGGATGGTGGGGCGCTTCTGCGCCGACCTCATGATCGCCGGACGCGGCCGGATCGTGGCCAAGGGGGGCGCCGAGGGGGCCTACCTCCTGGGCCTGCCGGGGCGGGGCGCGGGGATCGCCCTCAAGGTGGCCGACGGCGGTTTTCGCGCCTAGCCGCACGTGCTGGCGGCGCTCCTGCGGGAGCTCGGACACCTCGGGAAGGCGGACCTGGCGCGCGTGGAGAAGCTCGCGGACCCGGTCCTCCGCAACCACGCCGGGCGCATCGTGGGAGAGGTCCGACTGCGGCTCTAGCGGATCTCGCGCAGACGGAGGTCCTTGAACGCCGCCGACATGCCCTTGGTCGAGGGGTAGAGGGCGAGATTCCCGGGATCGAGGTGCGAGGCGGGGCCCTTCAGGACCGGCCTCCCGTTGATCTGCAGGGTGATTTCGCCGCCCCGCACGCCCAGCAGGAAGGGGCTCCACGCCGTGGAGAGGAACCTGTTCGGACCGCACTTGACGCGGAGTTCGGCGTCCCGCAGGTGGACGTCGCCGTCGTAGTGGAAGAGCAGGCGGGAAAGGCCGGCCCGGCCGGCGTCGGGTCTCCTGAAGGCGATGCAGGCGGCGGGCTTTTCGGCGCCGAGGATCTTCAGGCTCCCCCTGAGTTCGAAATCCGCCGAGGCGACCCGCCGCATGACTTCCGCCCCGTCCTCCAGGACCAGGGCCCCTTCTTCCACGCGGGGCTTGCCGTCGATCACCTTCCATCCCGCCAGGTCGCGCCCGTTGAAGAGGCAGATCCATCCTTCCGCGTCCTTTCCCTCCTCCAGCAGGCGCTCCGCCCGGGAGACGGCGGCGCCGAGCCTCTTCTCCAGGGCCCTCGCGAGTCCCGCCGTCGCCCTGGGATTCCGAGGCTCTC
>CAYNDR010000346.1:0-5228 GCA_964395295.1 uncultured Planctomycetales bacterium | reverse complement strand
TGAGGACGGGCTCGTAGACGTCCTCCGCTTCCTGGAACCGGCCCTCGGCGGCCTTCCGCGCGGACTGCGCGTCGAGGAAGTCCAGGTAGTGCCCCTCGGCGGCCATCTTCCCCTCGATTGCCTGCGGATTGGAGGGGTCCTCCCGGAGGGCCCGGTGATACAATTCCCAGGCCCCTCCGTAGTCGTTGATCTCCATCAGCCTCGCGGCCTGGCCGAGCCGGCCGGCCTGGGACCCGCCCGAGGGGCGGGCGAGGAGGAGGACGAGGAAGACAAGGGCGGCCGCGCCCGCCGCCCCGGCCCCGATGATGATCCGCGTCCGGTCGCGGCGGGGCGGCACGATCACGGTCGCCTTGCCTTCCAGCCACTTGGAGAGTTCCTCGGCGAAGGCCTGCGCGGTGGGACAGCGGTGCCGGGGATCCTTCTCCAGGGCCTTGAGGCAGATCTTCTCAAGGGCGGCGTCCGGGGGCGGCTGGCCTTCCGACCGGAGGACGCTCGATGGCGCGGGTACCGGTTCCCTCAGCACCTTCATGATGATTTCCTGGCGAGTCTCCCCGCGGAAGGGCGTACGGCCGGTGAGCGTCTCGTAGAGCATGACTCCGAGAGGGTAGATGTCGGCGCGCCGGTCCGCGTCCTTCGCGCCCCGAGCCTGCTCGGGGCTCATGTAGGCGGGCGTCCCCGCCACCTGGCCTGCGGACAGGACGTCCCGCACCGCGCTTTTGGCCAGGCCGAAGTCGGTGATGTGGGGCTCGTTCTTCCCGTCCACCAGGACGTTGGCGGGCTTGAGGTCGCGGTGGACGAGGCCTTCCTTGTGGGCGTGGTGGACGGCGAGCGCCACGTCCCGGAGGAGCCGCACCTGCTGGCGGAAGGAGGCCGGGACCGACTTCCTCCATTCCGAAAGCTGGCGGCCCTCGACGTACTCCATGGCGATGTAGCGGCGGCCCTCGATCGTGCCGGTCTCGTAAACGGTGACGATGTGGGGATGCTTGGCGACGCTGGCGCTCAGGCGGGCCTCCTTCAGGAACCGCTCCTCCTCCAGGGCCGTCACGTCGGGGTCCTCGCCGGGGACGGGGATCAGCATCTTGAGGGCGACCTTGCGGTTGAGTCCCGTGTCGATCGCCTCGTAGACCACTCCCATGCCGCCGCGGCCGACCTCGCGGAGGACCTTGTACTTCCCGATCGTCGGCGTCTCGGGCGCGGGGGGCTTGGGGGGCTCCGGGGGCTTGGGCGATGCCGGGGGCCGGGTCCGCGCCTTCTGCTGGTCGAGGAGCATCTCCAGCTGGCGGTCGGTGATGTGTCCCTTGGCGAGCAGGATGTTGCCGATCTTCCGGGGGGTGGGCCTCCCGCCCTGGAGGTCGCGGGCCTGCTCCGCGAGGGCCTCCCGGAGCTGTTCGGGGGTGATGAGGCCCCGGTCCAGGGCCAGCTTGCCGAGCAGGACCCCCGCTTTCTTCAGGTCGTTGTCTGAAGGCGCTCCCATGGTCGGCGCGTGTCCATTAAGTGCATGCGTTCAGTCCCTGGGCCAAAGCCCGAACGGATACGATGAATTTTACCTCACGGCGGGGCGGATGGCGCGATTTCCTTGGAGCACCCGATCCAATGGTCTTTTCTCACCACAAAGACACGGAGGACACGGAGAACCGCAAAGATGGCATGCATCATTATTCATCCCCCCTGGATCCCCCCCCGGGGGGGGCCACGGGGGGATCCTCGTTGGGCCTTCCATGGCCCATGGCCTGGAAATTCTTCCTCCGTGTCCTCCGTGCACTCCGTGTTTCAATGATCTCTGCGATCTTCGTCTCCTCCGTGGCCTGGGGCTGGGTCAGGGGATGAACGGTTGCGATTCGTGGTCCTTTGTTCAACCAGCGATAGACTTCTTGTTTTCGCGAGAAGATTTCCTCCAAGGCGGCCCATCTCCGGTGATTCCAATGGCTTGCGTGGATTCGCGGGGGGGCAATCACTCAATGCGCGGCAACCGCCGCAACAATCCCTTTGGTCGCGGCTCGGCCGCGCTGTGGTCTTTGTGGTGAATCCTGTCAGGGACTCTTGGCAGTTTGGCTTTGGCGGAGGCGCTCGATGGCCTCGTCGATCCGGAGGCGTTCCTGGGGGCTCGGGGGCGTGCCGCGGAAGCGCGCCTGGCAGAACTTCTCGGTCACGAAGTCGATGCCGGGGTCGTCGATCCGCAGGCGCGCCTGGGAGGCGAACTCCCAGGCGGTGAGGGCCGGCGGCTTGCGGAGGCCCCGCCGGGAGAGGGCCCAGAGGAAGTCCCGGTAGAAGTCGACCGTCGTGCGCTCGCGGAAGCCCGCCGCGAGCTGGCGAAGGCGGTTCCGCTGGCGGCTCGGCAGGAGGAGGAAGGCCGCGAGGGCCGCCGCGGCCAGGGCCGCCAGCGCCGCCAGCACGGCCGGGGAGGCGAGGAACCGGCCCGCGGCGGCGATCGAGCCCGCGACCGCCCCCGCGACCTCGCGCGCGGTCTTCCCCTGGAGGCCGGTGTCGAAGTCCACGATGAAGCGGTCCCAGCGCGGGGGCGGCCCCTTGGGCGCCTCCCCCGGCTTCTTCGCGTCGGTGGTGGCCACGGGATCGCCCTCGGCGGGCGCCGCGGGGGAAAGGCTCTCGGGCGGCGTGGCGTCGTAGGCGCGCCAGCCGTGCCGGGGGCCGAACCAGACCTCCACCCAGGCGTGCGCGTCGGAGTTCCTCACGAGGAACGCGCCGTCCTCCTGCGGGTCGTGGAGCTGGAATCCCGTGGCCACGCGCGCGGCGATCCCGGCGGCGCGGCAGAGGAGGGCCAGGGCCGTGGCGTAGTGGACGCAGTAGCCCTCGCGCTTCTCCAGGAAATGCTCCACCGGGTCCGTCCCTTCGGCCGGGACGAAGGGCCCCAGCCTGTAGGTGAATCCGTTCCGCATGAGGTAATGGACGAAGTGGTTGACCAGGGCCATGGAGCCGGACCCGTGCCTCTGCGCCAGCGTCCGTGACAGCCCGCGCAGTTTCTCGATGCCGGGGGGCAGCTGGAGGCAGCGTTCCGGGGCCGCCGGGTCCGGCCGGAGGTCGCGGATGACGTCCATCGGCGCGAGGGCGCTTTCCACGTCGTACTCCACCATCTCGCGGGGCGGGGCGGGGAAGAAGAGGATCCCGGCGGGATCGTAGCGCGCCTCCCGCCACCGGACGCGCACGGGATCGGGCAGGCAAAAGCTCAGGTCGCCGGCCAGGGGGGTCGCGCGGAAGTGCTGGCGGACGGTCGGGCGGCCCGGAGGCGGGGACCGCTCCAGGGTCGTCCAGCCGTCGGCCTGGCCGTCGTCGGCGTCGCGGCGCTCCTGCCTCTGGAACCGCGTCCTCCACCGCCCGTCCGCGTAGGTATCCAGGACGGCGCCGCGGAGGTAGAGCGTCTGTTCGGGGGGCACGAGGCGGCCCTGGGGATCGGTGATGCGGACGCGCAGGACGGGGCGGGGATCGGCCTTGAGCCGCTCGAAATGGGCGAGGGTCATGAACTCCGCGTGGCGCGGGATCCCCGTCCGGTCCGATCCGGTGGCCACGGGGTCCCCCGGCGGGGGCTTGGGCTTGCGCGCGGCCTCCCGCGCCCGGTCCGCCCGGAACGCCTGGCGGGGGAAGAGGAGGAAGGCGGACGCGCCCGCCTCGAGGACGAACAGGAGCGTCCAGAGCGTCAGGCCGAGCCCGCCCCGCTCCTTCTCTCCCGGGGGCCCGCACCGCAGGGTCGCGGCGCGCTGGAAGGCGTAGAGGAAGCAGGCCAGGCTCGCCAGGAGGAGCGGCAGGAACTCCGGCGGCTGGACGAAGGCCCCGGAGATCATGAAGAGCGACAGCTCGATGATCGCCAGGGTCCACAGGTCGTACTCCGACTTGTTGCGGGAGAGGACGAACACGATCGCGTTCCAGAAGAGGAATCGCGCGATCGAGTTGGCGAACTGCTCGCCGGTCCCGCGGGCGCCCCCCGTGACGAACGTGACGAAGACGACCGAGCCCAGGACGATGAGCCCGATCTTGATGGGATTGGAGAAGAAGAGCCTCCGGAAGCGGACCTCGTACCCCAGGCTCCACGAGGCGGCGAGCGCGAAGAGGCCCAGCTGGAAGGGCGTGAAGGGATCGCCCTTCACGGCCGCCAGGTAGGCGGCCAGCACCCCCGCGTACGCCGCGGCCCGCGTGCGCACGTCGCGCGAGAGGGGCGTGGCCTCGGCCAGGGGGTTCTCCGTCATGGCCTTCCCTAGGAAGGAACGTGCATGAGGGACCTCATGTCGGACGTGTCCACGACCACGGCGCGCCGGATCGGCTCCCAGGGGGGGAGGGGCTCGTTCCCGATCCGGAGGATGAAGTAGACGTCGCGGCCGCCGCCCTCCTCGGCGGCCAGCAGGTCTTCCAGGGGGCGAACGCGCGTGGGCTTGAGCACGGCCAGCGCGTAGAGGAGCTCGTCGGCCGCTCCGCGGCGCGGCTCCAGCCGGAGCGTCACGGGGTCCGGCGCGAAGGCCCGGAAGCGGATCCGGTAGTTCTCGGAGAGGAGGGCGTCGGCGAGCGTGGCGGCGAACGTGATCGCCCGCTCCAGTCGCATCCGCCGGCGCTGGTCGTTCGGGTTCGGGATGAAGGTCTCCAGGAGGACCACGGCGTCGCGCACCTGGGCGTCCTCGAACTCGCGCACCAGGAGCTTCCGCTGGAGGCGGGAGGACATCTTCCAGTGGACGCGCCGGAGGCTGTCCCCCGGGCGGTACTCGCGGAGGCCGGCGAACTCCTCGTCGCCCCGCAGGTAGGCGGTGGGGAGGGCGTCGGAATAGTCGGTCCGGGCCATGCAGGTGTTGACGATGCGGCGGTTCAGGAAGCCGGGGCGCGGGAAGACGAGGATCGGATCCTCCACGGGGAGGACGGCCCGGTAGGTGAAGAGGCCGGGGGTGAACTCCGAGACGACCGTCAGGGGGCCCAGCTTCGCCCAGCCGCGCTGGTGGGCCATGGCGAAGGCGCTCCCGCGGATGCGCTCGCCCGGCCGCGCGGAGGGGAGCCATACGGGGGTGGGCTGAAGCGACACGGGACGCCGCTTCCCGCGGCGACGCTCGACGCGAACGAGGATCCTCTCGACCGGGAGGTGTGGTGACGGCAAACCAGGCGTTCGGCTGGACCACGATCCTGCTGGGATTGCTCGTCGGCTTGGGCCTAGGCCTCGGTTTCCATCGCGAGGATTGGCTCGGAGGGTATGTCTCCCTGCGCCGCCGGTTGATCCGCCTCGCGCACATCTCCCTCAT
>CAYNDR010000345.1:6121-6945 GCA_964395295.1 uncultured Planctomycetales bacterium | reverse complement strand
TGGAGGTCTGGTACGGCGGCGATCGGCAGCTGACTGTGGAACGACTCCTGGGCCGCAACAAGCATCGCATCGACTATCGACACATCATCTGGTCGTTGGTGCAGAAGGCTGGTGCCTTCGCCCGTTACAAGTATCGGGAGGAGCTGTTTCCGACGCTGGTCTTCCGCAAGAGCTACGATGCGCTCTGCGCGGCACTGACCGGCTGGGACGCCGATATGGACTACCTGCGCATCTTGCACCTTGCTGCCTCGACGATGGAGGCCGAGGTCGAGGCGGCTCTCGAGCTACTGCTGGAGCAGAAGCTGATACCGCGGATCGAGCGGGTCAAGGCGCTGGTCTCGCCCGGGGCTCCCCAGCTGCCCGAGATGCCCGCCTACGAGATCAACCTGGGCGACCTCATCGCCTGCGACCTGCCCCGGCTCATCGAGCCCCACGTGGTGCCTTCGGACATCCCGATCGAGATCGTCCACGAGGACGACCACCTGATCGCGATCAACAAGCCGCCGCAGTTCGTGGTGCACCCCGCGGCGGGGCACTGGGACGACACGCTGGTGAACGCGCTCCTGCACCACTGCGGCGTCCTGCCCGAGTCGGACGAGGTCTACAAGCCCGGGATCGTCCACCGGATCGACAAGGACACCAGCGGGATCATCATCGCCGCCAAGACCCTCCGCGCCCACGCGGAGCTGACCCGCCAGTTCCAGGAGCGCCCGGTCGAGAAGTCCTACCGCGCGCTCGTGGAGGGGGAGGGGGAGCTGGACGAGGACGTGATCCGCCAGGCGTTCGAGAAGACGGTGGCGGTGCGCAAGCTGGGCGCAACCGCC
>CAYNDR010000345.1:0-6111 GCA_964395295.1 uncultured Planctomycetales bacterium | reverse complement strand
TCGCCCGCCACCGGAAGGACTTCGAGAAGATGGCGGTGGTGCGGAAGGGGAGCGGGAAGTCGGCCACGAGCTTCTACCGGGTGCTGGAGCGGTTCCGGGGATTCACGTTCCTGGAGGTGGCGCCGAAGACGGGGCGGACGCACCAGATCCGGGTGCACCTGGCGTCGATCGGCCACCCCTGCGTGGCGGACTCGACGTACGGGCGGCGGGACGCGCTGTTCCTCAGGGACCTGGGGGCGGAGGCGGACCCCGCGGTCCCGGACCCGAAGGAGCCGGTCCTGATGCGGCAGGCGCTCCACGCCTACAGGATCGCCTTCACGCACCCGGCGACCGGGGAGCGGGTGGAGTTCTCGGCGCCGCTGGCGGCGGACATGGGCCTGGCGCTGGAGCTCCTCCGCCGCCACCGTCCCGGGCCGTAGGCAGCAGGGAGTTCCCCCCTTCCCCCCGGGGGGGGCCGCCACGGCCCATGGCCCACGGCCTTGGAACAAACCTGTTGACTCCGTCCGGGGCTTCCGCTAGAGTCTTTTCTCGCGTTTCGGCCCTGGAGATCGGCAATCTCCGGGGCTCGCCGTCTCTTCGGGGTTCGTCAGGATCCTAGAGGGCTTTTGGAGGGTCGGATGCCGTCCTTGTCGATTTCCGCTCGGGAACTCCTGGAATCGGGCGTGCACTACGGGCACCGCGTGAGCCGCTGGAACCCCAAGATGCGGCCCTACATCCACGCCAAGCGCAACCTCATCCACATCATCGACGTCCGCCAGACGGTCCGGGGCCTGGTCCGGGCCTGGCACTTCCTGCGGAACCTGGCGTCCCGGGGGGAGCTGGTCCTGCTGGTGGGAACCAAGCGCCAGGCGGGCGCGGTGGTGAAGGCCGAGGGCCTGCGCTGCGGCATGCCCTACGTGTCCGAGCGCTGGCTCGGCGGCACGCTGACGAACTACGAGACCATCCGCACCCGCCTCTCCCGCCTCAAGGAGATCGAGCAGTGGGAGCAGGACGGGACGATCAACCGGTACTCCAAGAAGGAGCAGTCCTCCATCCAGCGCGAGAAGCGGAAGCTCCTGAGGAACCTCGACGGGCTGAGGACCATGGACCGCGTGCCCGCGTGCCTGGTGGTCGTGGACCCGCGCCACGAGGAGATCGCGGTCACCGAGGCCAGCAAGGTGGGCGCCGCCACCGCGGCGCTCATCGACACCGACGGCGACCCCGCGAAGATCGACATCCCCATCCCCGGCAACGACGACTCGATGAAGGTGATCCAGATCGTGATGTCGAGGATCGCCGACGCGATCCTGGAGGGCAAGGCCCACCCGGTGGGCGTCCCCAAGCCGGAGGAGATCGAGAAGGCCGGCGCGGTGAGCATCTCGGTGCCCGAGAAGCAGGGCGCGATCAACGTGGGCAAGGGCGGCCGCCCCCGGCGGCCCTCCATGCCCGGCCGGCCGGGCCCGAGGCCCCCGGCCGAGCGGACCTCCGCGCCGCCGCCCACGGCGCCGGCGGGCGCCTGAGGGGGCGGGGCCGTGCGGATTCCCGGTTCATAGCAGAGGACACCCATGCCGATCAGCGCGGAACTCGTCAACAAGCTCCGGCAGGAGACCGGGGCCGGCGTCATGGACTGCAAGCGCTCCCTCGAGGAGACCAAGGGCGACTACGAGAAGGCCAAGGAGGCCATCCGGAAGAAGGGCCTCGAGTCCGCCGCGGGCAAGGCGGGCAAGGCCACCAAGGCCGGCCGGATCGGCGTCTACGTCCACGGCGGCGGCGTCGGCGCGTCCCTGGTCGAGCTCACCTGCGAGACCGACTTCGTGGCCAAGAACGAGGAGTTCCAGGACCTCCTCAAGGAACTCGCCATGGCCGTCTACGGCTTCAGCCCGGCGGCCCTCGCCAAGGAGGACCTGCCCAAGGAGCTGGTGGAGGAGGAGAAGAAGAGGTACGAGGCCGACATCCAGGGGAAGCCCCCGGCGATCGCCGAGAAGATCGTCGAGGGCAAGCTCGAGAAGAACCTCTTCTCCCAGAAATGCCTCCTGCACATGCCGTTCCCCAAGGAGGAGAAGTTCAAGGGGACGTACGGGGACTTCATCAAGTCGAAGATCGCCGTCCTGAAGGAGAACATCGTCGTCCGCCGCTTCTGCCGGATGGAGGCGTGCAAGTGACCGACCGCGCGGCCGCCTGAAGGGGCGGCCCCGGGGGAGGATTCAGGGGGCTATGCCGGCGCCCAAGTACAAGCGCGTACTGCTCAAGCTCAGCGGCGAGGCGTTTTGCAAGGAGGGGGCGCGCGGCATCGACGTCGACGAGGCCCTCTCCGTCGCCCGCCAGATCAAGGAAGCCGCCTCGATCGGCACCCAGGTCGCCATCGTGGTCGGCGGCGGGAACATCATCCGCGGCAGTCAGATCGCCCGCCACGGCATCAACGAGGTCACCGGCTATTTCAAGGGCACGGCGGCCACCGTGATCAACGCGCTGGCCCTCCAGGACGTCCTGGAGCACGAGGGCATGACCACGCGCGTGCTGACCGCCCTCGGGGTCCACTCCGTGGCCGAGCCCTGGATCCGCCGCCGCGCCATCCACCACATGGAGAAGGGGCGCGTCATCGTCCTGGCCGCCGGCACCGGCAACCCCCACTTCACCACCGACACCGCCGCCGCGCTCCGCGCCGCCGAGCTGGGGTGCGAGGTCCTCCTCAAAGCCTCCAAGGTCGACGGCGTCTACACCGACGACCCCCACAGGAATCCCAAGGCCAGGAGGATCGACCGCCTCACGTACCTCGAAGTCCTCAACCGCGGCCTGGGGGTGATGGACGTGACCGCCATCTCGATGTGCATGGAGCACCGGCTCCCCATCATCGTCTTCAACCTCCGGGAGGACGGGAACATCGTCCGGGCCGTGCGCGGCGCCCCGATCGGGACGATCATCGACGGCGGCCCCCCCCGGCCCCCGAAATCGAGGAGGTAGCCCATGCCCTACGACGACATCGTCCTGGAGGCCGAGGACAAGATGGAGAAGGCCGTCAACGTCCTGTCCGACGAGCTCCGCGGCGTCCGCACCGGCCGGGCCTCCGCCGCCCTCGTGGACGGGATCCGGATCGACTACTACGGCGCCCCCACGCCCCTGAAGGCGCTCGCCTCGATCACCGTCCCCGAGCCCCGCCTGATCATGGTCAAGCCCTTCGACCCCGGCTCCTCCGAGGGGATCGTCAAGGCCATCCAGAAGTCCGACGTGGGGCTCACCCCGCAGTCGGACGGCAAGATCATCCGCCTCGCGGTCCCCGCCCTCTCCGAGGAGCGGCGCCGCCAGCTCTCCAAGGTCGTCAAGGACTTCGGCGAGAAGGCCAAGGTCGCCCTCCGCAACATCCGCCGCGAGGCCAACGGCCAGGCCGACGCCGAGGAGAAGGACGGCAAGCTCTCCGAGGACGACCAGAAACGCACCAAGGAGGAGATCGACACCCTCATCAAGCAGTACGAGGCCAAGGTCCAGGAGCACGTGGACCGCAAGACCAGGGAAGTGATGGAGGTCTGAGCCCGCCCGGCGGAGGCGCGGCTGGAGCACACCCCACCCCGGGGGGCCGGGATTGAATCGGTGCGGGCCCCCTCCCCAGGTTCTTGGCGTTTCCCGGAATAAGGACGCCCCGCAGGCCGTTCCCATAGGAAATGGATGGAAGTGGACCGTTCGTCCTGGAGCATCAGGGATCAACCGCCTGATCCGACGTTGAACAGAGGCAAGGCCATGATCACCGCACTCGCGGCGGCGCTGTGGGCGCAGAACCTGGGAGACATGAGCGACCTGAGCGACGCCTACAACAAGGCGCGCAGCCTCGCGCACAGCTTCCGGAACTCCTCCGGGAGCTGGAACGAGCCCACGTGGAATCCCGTCCAGGGCCCCAGCTTCACGGCGGAGCTCCCCAAGACGCCCGGCCAGAAGGCCCTGGACGAAAGGAAGGCCGCGACGGAGAAGCGGATCTCCCGGCTGGCCCTCGGCCGCGACCGCTGGTCGGCGGCCCTCGAGAAGATCCAGAAAAACCAGGACTGGCAGAAGGACCTCATGTACTACGCCGAGGAGGGCCAGGCCGCCTCCGTGGGGGCCATCATGGCCTCCCTGTCCCTTCTCATCGGGGTGTCCGGGGCGGTGGAGGCCGCCGTCGAGACGCACCGGGGGAACGCGGCCCTCCTCTTCTCCAGGCTCGACAAGGACCGGGAGAGGGTGAAGCAGGCCAAGGCCATCCTGGACAAGGCGGGCCGCAACCCCCGCCTGGGAAAGAGGGAGCGGGAGGCCCTCGAGAAGCTGGTCCGCCTCCACGACGAACTGGTCCAGGCGATGAAGAGCGAGAACGGGCTCGTTTCGTTCTGCAAGGCCCTGGCGAAGTTCGGCGACCGGGCCATGGACGCCGCGGTCACCCTCGAACTGATGGACGACATGATCGTCAAGCAGGACCTCGAACTGGCGGCGAAGCTCATCCAGGACACCGTGGTGGACATCCTCAAGGAGATGGGGCTGGTCAAGCTGAAGAAGATGGGCTACGAGACCGCCGCGAAGGCGGGGCGCGTCGCCACGTTCGTCATCGACTACAGCTACCAGGGGTACCGGTTCTACGAGGCCTGGAGCAACGTGGACCTGATCCTCCACCAGGCGCAGCAGCAGCGCCTCGTGACGGACCGGATCGGACGGACGATCGTCCGGATGACGGACAAGGTCAACGAGCTCAAGGGGGAACTCCGGCAGATCGAGCAGGCCGGGAACGCCGGAGAGGACCGGCGAAAGCAGGTTCTTTACGAGCTCCGGGCCAAGGATTTCAAGGAAGCGCACCTCATGGGGGAGTGGTTCGCCAACGAGACGGGCATCCGCGCCCCCGGGGGGCCCATTCTTCAGGAGGACCGCTGATGAAGTTCATGGTTCCGCTGGCCGCCGCCGTCCTGGCCCTCTCCGGGTGCGCGTTGCCCGAGGGGGAGGCGAAGCACGTCCGGGCCCAGGCCCAGACCTGGTACGGGGTCGTCAACATCTTCTCCGATCCCCCCGGGGCGCACGTCTACAACGGCGGCGAGTACTGGGGAGAGACGAGCGAGTCCCAGCCGGTGAGCCGCGTCTGGTCGAACAACGCCAAGACGGGGTGGGGCGACCTGGTCCTGAAGAAGAGAGGCTACAAGGCGACCAACTACCACATGACCCTCCGCCTCGAGTACGCCGCCCGGGAGGAGGCCCAGGCCCACCCGCAGAAGGTGGTGGTCGTGATGGACACGGAGTGAGCCGGCGCGGTTTTCCGCCCCCCGCCGACGCCCCCGCGGACGCGGTGTAGTATTATTCAGTGGGGGCCGACACCGCATGAGAGCCGTTCTCCCGGCGTTCCTCCTGCTGGGGCTCGCCGCCGGCCAGGCGGACAACAAGCCCAAGCCCGCGCCCCCCAAGCCGCCCCCCCCGAAGGTCGGCTTCCTGAAGACGCCCCTCCTCGACGAGGCCCTCGCCGGCCCCATGAAGGACGTCCGCGAGGTGGTCTTCGTCCCCCGGCTCACCTACGACGACGGCCACTGGTACGCCAACATCGGCTACTACTGCGACGACGCGAACAAGAAGGCCTACGCCGGGAACGGCCGGCCCGACGTCGGCAAGCTCCTCAAGATAGACCTCCGCACCGGCGCCGTCTCCACGATCTTCGACGCCCAGGGCGGCTCCGTCCGCGACCCCCAGGTCCACTACGACGGCCGCCGCATCCTCTTCTCCCTCCGCAAGGCGGGCACCGACTTCTACCACCTCCACGAGATCAACGCCGACGGCACCGGCCTGCGGCCGATCACCGACGGCCCCTGGGACGACTACGAGCCCACCTACCTCCCCGACGGCGACATCCTCTTCGTCTCCACCCGCTGCCGCCGCTGGGTCAACTGCTGGTACACCCAGGTCGGGGTCATGTACCGCTGCGGCCCCGACGGCAAGGACCTCCGCCTCGTCTCGGCCAACACCGAGCACGACAACACCCCCTGGGTCCACTCCGACGGCCGCGTCCTCTACATGCGCTGGGAGTACGTGGACCGCAGCCAGGTGGACTACCACGCCCTCTGGGCCATGTACCCCGACGGCTCCGGCGCGACCATCTTCTACGGGAACATGCACCCGGGGACCGTGATGATCGACGCC
>CAYNDR010000344.1:0-6964 GCA_964395295.1 uncultured Planctomycetales bacterium | reverse complement strand
GGTCTCAACGACACCTGGGATCTCGACCTCTCCACCCCCGCCTGGACGGACGTCGCGCCTGTCCCCCGCCCGACCGGGAGGGAGGCGCACGCCGCCGTCTACGACAGCCCCAACCAGCGCATGATCGTCTTCGGGGGGATCGACGAGAACTACCCCGACAGCAACGGCGTCCTGGCCCTCGACCTCTCGGGCACGCCCGCCTGGAGCCAGCTTCTCCCCCCCGATTCCTCGCCGGCCACCCCCCCTTCACGCCTTGATCATTCCCTCATCTACGACGGCGCCAACCAGCGCATGATCCTCTTCGGAGGCAGCGACGGGGGCGGCTCCCAGTCGAACGACCTCTGGGCCCTCAGCCTCTCCGGGGCCCCGACCTGGACGAGGCTGGTCCCCTCGGGCATCCCCCCCTCCGCTAGGAGCGGGCACTCCGCCGTCTACGACGAGGCCCAGGCGCGGATGTTCGTCTTCGGGGGCGAGAACGGCAACTTGACCAACCCCCTCATGAACGACCTCTGGGTGCTGACCCTCTCCGGCCCGATCGAGTGGCGCCCCGCCTTCGCCGCGGGCGCGCTCCCCTCGCCGCGCATCGGCCACAGCGCGGTCTACGATCCCGGCCTCCAGGCCATGATCCTCTTCGGCGGCTGGGACGGCGCGGGGACGCTCAACAACGAGGCGTGGCGCTTGGGTCTGTGAAGGGGAGCCCGGGCTGGTGCAGGAGCGCGTTCAGCTCGTCCGCCTCCAGGAGCGTCTCGAAGAGGACCCGCTTCTGGTCCGGGGTGACCGGCCCGAACGCGCCTTCCAGGAGCAGTTCCGTGAACCCCCGGATAACCGTGAGCCGGTCCATCAGCCTGTCGAAGGTCCTGTCCATGGGTCCGGTCCGGTTAAAAACGCGGGGGGGGCCCGCCCCGTGCTGGGCGGGCCCCCGCCCCGCGTGCGACCGGGGTTGTCGATTTCCAGCGTTATTCCACGACGGCCATTCCGGTATCGATCTCGAACACGACCGCGTCGCCCAGCCGCCCCTGCGCCAGCAGTTCCGCGAACCGCCGGTACTGGGGCCCGTCAAGGACCTCCCCGATCCTCGCGTAGGAGGCCGACTGGATGGCGGCGACCCGCCGCTCGTATTCGCGCGCGACGAAGACGCCCGAGGCCCGCACCTCCCGGTGGTACGCCTCGACCTCCCGCCCGCGCTCCCGGAGCACCTGCTCCGCGTGCGCCCTCTGCCAGGGCTCCAGGGAAAGCTCGCGCTCGAAGAGGAAGACGACCTTCTCCCGCGGGAGCGCGGCGTCATCCTGGGCCGCCGGCGCCGGGTCCGCGCGCCGCTCCGGCACGGGCGCCTCCGCCCGTTCCCGCTCCACGAACACCGGGACGAGCCTCTCCACCGGCACCTCGATCCTCACCGGCACCTCGACGCGCCGCTCGCGGACGATGATCCTCTCCTTGGGGGGGCGCATGGCGAACGCCGCCGCCCCCAGCAGGAGGACCGCCCCGGCCGCGATCGCGCGATTCACGCCCATTCCTCCCGGTCCCGGTCGAGTTCCACGCAATGGATGCGGCTGGGGACCAGGTAGGTCGTGCCGCTCACGATCACGGTCCAGTCCTCTTGATCGACGGTGCCGCCATAGTAGGCCTTCCCCCGGTAGATCAGGGTGTCGCCCGCCTGGTGCCCCCAGCCGGTCATGTTGACAACTTTCGAGTAATTGTAGGAGGGGCCGGAGTTCACGGTGTAGGTGGTGCTGTAGTATTTCTGGACCCCGTTCAGGAAGACCTTGAGGTTAAGGTAGAAATTCCTGTTGCAGGTCACGACCGCCGTGTAGGTTGAGCTGGTCTGGCCGCTGACGACAGCCTGGGGACCCGTGGGCTTGATGTCGATCTGCGCCTCGGCCGCCAGCGCCGCCCCCAGCCAGATGACGATCCCCGACGCCGCCCCGATCACGATACGTCGCATTACAACCCCCTTTTGCGACCGCGTCGGAGCGGGCGGACATCGCCCTCATCCCCCGGTCGCATGGGAGAGCCACGCAATATCCCCTCCACTTTTTTCGAAACCGCCGGGAGGGGCCCGAAACGGGGGGAGCGGCGGGAAAAATGGGATATCTCCCCGCGAAGGGGGGACCCTGTTTCAGGGGGTCACAAGGGGGCGTCTTGCGGGGGGGAGCGACGGATTTGGGCGCGTTCTAGGCCATCGCGGAAGCCATTTGGCGCGAAGGGCGCTTTTTGTGGACACGCGGCCCGGGTCGACACGATTCGGGCCCCGTGAGGACCCGCCGGACGAGCCTCCTCCCGATCGTGCCGTCCGAGAAGGCCACGAGCCGCTCGACCGCGGCGCGCACCTCCGCAGAGTCCCCGTCCCAAGGCCTGCGGACCAGCTCCGCCAGGGCGTCCAGCGTGATCTCCCGGCGGCCGCGGAGGGACTGCTTCACGATCTTCGAGAGGCCTCCCCGGTCTTCCTGGAGCGCGGGGAGCCGGAGGACCGCCGCGGAGAGCCGCTCCCTCAGGGCGGGGATGAGCTTCCCCGGGTCGCGGCAGGTCGCCACGATCCGCGCGTCCAGCAGTTCCTCCCCCGCCTCGCCCACTCTGCGGACCTTGCGATCGACTACGGGCACGAGGACCCGCTGGGCCTCCGCGGGGAGCTCGTCCACGCGGTCGAGGACGAGGGTGCCGCCGCGGGCCCGCCGCGCGAGCCCCGGGGACTCGCCGTCCGCGCCGCTCCACG
This sequence comes from uncultured Planctomycetales bacterium, assembly GCA_964395295.1. Taxonomy (GTDB): domain Bacteria; phylum Planctomycetota; class MHYJ01; order MHYJ01; family JACPRB01; genus CAYNDR01. The sequence goes on along the minus strand of CAYNDR010000344.1, from coordinate 4,254 downwards.
CCCCCCGGGCATGGCCCCCGATCTCGGCGGCGGGGAAGACGAACTGCTCGCAGGGGGCCACGACGAGGGGGCCCCGCGAGTGTCGGCTGTGCGTGTGGCGCCGCGGGGCGAAGTCGAGCCGCCCGGTCGGGCCGTCGCCGAGGATGAGGACCGGGAGGGCCGCGGCGGCGGGGCGCGACGCCTGGCTCTCGGCCTCGCGCCGGCCGGCCGAGGGGCCGCCCCGGATTCCGGCCAGCCGGTCCGCCGACGCCCGCGCGCAGGAAGAGGCCCTGGGGCGGCCCAGCTCCGCCTCGGCCCGGGCGCGCAGGCGGCGGAATTCCTCCACGCGCGGGGCGTCCCCCGCCCTGGAGGCCACGCGCTCGGCTTGACGGGCCGCGCGGCGGACCCCGGCCCAGTCCCCCCGCAGGGCGGCGATCCGCGCCACGGCGCGGCAGAGGTGGAGCGTCCCCACCCAGTACCGCCGTCCCCGCAGGAATGTCCGGGAATGGCCCAGATCGTCCGCGGCCCTTTCGAGATCCCCCAGATGGGCGCACGCCGTGGCTCTACAGGCATGGGCCCGGGCTAAGGCCTCCCGATCGCCCGTGGCCTTGGACAGGCGGATGGCCCGGTTGAGGAGGGCCTGGCTCCGTGGCCAGAGACCGATTTCACCGGCCGCGTACCCCGCGTTCGCGTAGGCCTCCGCCTCCCGGTCCCGCTTCCCGCACTTCCTGAAGGCCTGAGCGGCCCGGAGGAGGATCCCCAGGGCGCGGCGGGGCTGTCCCTGGTCGAAACGGATGGAAGCCACAAATGAACGCGCCTCGGCCAGTTTGGCCTCGTGGCCCCCGCGCTTGAAGACCCGGATCGCCCGGCCCATGCAGATCCGGGCTTCCTCCAATTCTCCCAGGCGGACGAGCGCCAATCCCCGGTTGACGGCCGCCCCGCCTTTCTCCTCGGACTTCCTGAACGAGGCCTCCGCCCGGGCGTACTCCTCGGCGGCCTCGCGGAAGCGCCCGCGGCCGAAGAGGTCGTTCCCGAACACGAGATTGAACTTGCCGTCCGAGCGGGGCTTGGGGCGGCAGGCGTAGGCGCGACGGTGCGCCCGGAGCATCTTCTTCCGGTTCCCCAGGAGGAACCACGTGTGGGCGAGGTGGAGGTATATCTCGGGGACGAGATAGCGCGCCCCTTCGCGGAAGCGGAGGGCGTCGCGGAGCGCCTTGAGGGCCTTCCGGTAATGCCCCGCCTCCCGCTGGAGGAATCCGAGCTTCAGATAACTCTCGCGGTCCGGATCGCGCCGGGCGACCTCGATGGCGGCCTGGAGCGCCAGGTCGAGCCGGCCCTCGCGGAAGAAGCGGTCGCGCAGTCTGCGGAGCCGCGTGACGGCGCCCCCGGGGACGGGAAAGGGGATCGCGGGCGGGCCCGTCGGGGCGCGTCGCGGGAGGGGTCTCGATGGGACGGCCGTCAAACTCATCGCGGTCAATAAATCTTATGATTCCGGAAGGCCCCTGGCAAGCCTTCCCGCGGGCTCATAAAACATGCACTCTAATATAACACGGGAAAGGCGGCCGGGGACTTTATAACAGTAAAATCTCCCCCCGCTCTCCCGAAATAGCTTGTCCCGGCCGACCCCATCTGGCAGGCTGGCCGCGGCATGGATCTCCCCGCCGAGAATCCCAGGGCCTATCGGAGGAGGTGGATCTCCTGGGCCCTCTACGACGTGGGGAACTCCGCCTTCTACCTCACCGTCGTGGGGACGATCTTCCCGTTCTTCTACCTGGACCTCTACGCCCGCGCCCACGCGTCCGCGGGCAAGGACGCCCGCGCCCATGGCGGGTCCGCCCTGGCCCTCACGGCGGGCCTCGCCATGGCGGTCGTGGCGGTCCTCGGCCCCATCCTGGGCACGATCGCCGACCGCACGGCGGCCAAGAAGCGCTTCCTGGCCGCCTTCATGGGGCTGGGGGCCGCCGCGAGCGTCCTCATGGCCTTCATCCCCCCCGACGGCGTGGGATTCGCCTCCGTGCTCTACGCCCTGGGGACGATCGGGGTGGCGGGGAGCATCGTCTTCTACGACGCCCTCCTGCCGGGCGTGGCCCGCGAAGGGGACGTGGACCGCCTCTCCAGCATCGGATACGCGATGGGATACCTGGGGAGCGTGCTCCTCCTGGTCCTGAACATGCTCTGGATCAAGCGCCCGGGGTGGTTCGGCCTCTCCGACGCGGGACAGGCGGCGCGGCTCTCGTTCGCGAGCGTCGGCGTCTGGTGGGCCCTCTTCACGATCCCGCTCCTGCTCCGGGTGCCGGAGCCCGCCGCGACCCGGGCCGCGCCGGAGGGGAACGCCGTCCTGGCCGGTTTCCGCCAGCTCGGCCGCACCCTCCGCGAGGCCGGGCGCTACCGCGAGCTGGCCCTGTTCCTTGTGGCCTTCTGGATCTACGGCGACGGGATCGGCACGATCATCAAGATGGCCTCCGCCTTCGGCTACAGCATGGGCGTGCCGGAGGGGGACCTGATGCTGGCGCTCATCGTCACGCAGGTCGTGGGCGTCCCCTGCGCGCTGGGCTTCGGGAGGCTGGCCCGGCGCGTCGGGCCGAAGGCGGGCATCCTCCTGGGCCTCGGGGCGTACGCCGCCATCTGCGTCGGCGCGGCGTTCATGAGCCGGACGTGGCACTTCTACGCCCTGGCGATCGGGGTCGGGCTGGTGCAGGGCGGGACGCAGGCCCTGAGCCGGTCGCTCTTCGCCTCCATGATCCCGAAGGCCCGGTCGGGCGAGTTCTTCGGATTCTTCAGCACCATGGAGAAGTTCGCCGGGATCGCGGGGCCGCTCCTGCTGAGCGTGCTCTGGGCCGGGAAGGACCCGGACCCCCGCCGGGGGATCCTGGTCATCGGCGCGTTCTTCGTCGCCGGGGGCCTCCTGCTCTGGAGGGTGGACGTGGCCGAAGGCCGGCGCGCGGCGGCGGAATAAACCTAGGGGAACGTCCGCAGGGGGTCGAAGGGCTCCAGGGGGACCGACGGCGGGCGGCCCAGGATGAGGTCGGCCACGATCTCGGCGGTGATCGGGGCCAGCAGGATCCCGTTGCGGAAGTGGCCCGCGGCGAGGACGAGCCCCTCCATCCCGGCGCGGCCGAGGAAGGGGAGGCGGTCCGGCGTGGCGGGCCGCAGGCCCGCCCAGGACCCCAGCAGGGGCAGTCTCGGCGACTCGGGGATGATCGCGGCCGCGCGCCCCGAGAGCGCGTGGACGCCTTCGAGCGTCACGTCCTTGTCGAACCCGACGTCCTCCACGGTGCTCCCGATGAGGAGCTTGCCGTCGGCGCGCGGGACGAAGTAGGTGCCCGTCTCCAGGACCACGTGGCGGCAGAAGCCGGGGGCGGCCTCGGTCAGGAGGATCTGCCCCTTGATGGGCTTGACCTTCAGGTCGATCCCGACCGACCGCGCCAGCTCCGCCGACCAGGCGCCCGCGGCGAGGACGGTCGTGCCCGCGTAGACGTCGCCGCGGGGGGTCTTGACGCCGGTGACGCGGCCGGGGACGCGGAGGAAGCCGGTGACCGGGGTCTGGGCGCGGACCTCCACGCCGAGGCGGACGGCCGCATCGCGGAGGGCCGCGGTCATCCGGTGGTTGCGGACCTGGGCGATGTCCGGCAGGAGGATCGCCTCGCGGACGGCCGGGGTGAGGCGGGGCTCGCGGGCGAGGGTCTCCTCGCGCGAGAGGCGCTCCACGGGCTGGCCGTTGCGGCGCTTCCACTCCTCGAGGGTCCGCCCGGCGGCCTGGCCCGCGTCGTCCACCGCGGCCACGAGCATCCCGGTGACGCGGAACTCGGGGTCGATCGAGGAGAGGGGCTTGAGCTCGCGCACGAGGGGCTCGTAGAGCCTCATGGCGGCGGCGCACAGGGAGGCCAGCGGCGTCGGGTATTCCGCCAGGTGGACGGGGGTGAGGATGCCCCCCGCGGCCCAGGAGGCCTCGCGGCCGACCTCGCCCCTCTCCACGAGGACCACCGAGAGGCCCTCCTTGGCGAGCCGCCAGGCCGCGGCGCACCCCACGATGCCGCCGCCCACCACGACCGCGTCCGGGTGGCGCGTCATGGAGGGGGTTTATAGCACGGGGGGGGGCGGCGCGCAAGGGCGCGAAGGAGACCACGGAGGCAACGGAGAAGAATCAAACACAGAGTGCACGGAGTTCACGGAGGGGCCCCAGCATGAATCGCGCGGATGCCCGCCCTCGGCGGTTCCACGGCATCTTCAAGGCCTTCTCCGTATCTCCGCGACCTCCGTGTCCTCCGTGTTTCA
>CAYNDR010000343.1:0-6983 GCA_964395295.1 uncultured Planctomycetales bacterium | reverse complement strand
CACCGGAGATGGGCCGCCTTGAGTGAAATCTTCTCGCGAAAACAAGAAGTCCATCGTTCGTAGTATAAAGGACCCACAAGAAAATCCTGAATGGGGGCTACCCCCTCCCCCCCTTGGGGGGCGGGGGGGGACGATTGATTCCATTTCTTCTTTGTGTCCTTCGCGTCTTTGGGGTGAAAAGGGGAATGTTGTCGGGAATTCATGGCGGCAGCCCCCTTCCGGAAGTCTTGACCAGGCGGTGTAGATAATCTACACTTTTAAATGTAGATATGGCGAGGCGCAGGGCGGGGCGGGCCTCCGCGGCGGCCGACCGCGGCCGGTCGGAGCCCGTGATGGCCATCGGCACCCTGGCGGAAAAGCTGGGGCTGTCCGTCTCCGCCCTGCGGAAGTACGAGAACGAGGGCCTCCTCCTGGCCCACCGCACGGCCTCGGGCCACCGGCTGTTCTCCCAGGAGGACGCCGACCGCGTCCGGAACATCCACCGCCTGATCCGGGACCTGGGCCTGAACATCGAGGGGATCCGGCGGCTCCAGGCGTTCCTGCCCTGCTGGGACCTGATCCGGTGCGGCGCGGAGGCCTCCCGCGGGTGCGCGGCCTTCCGCGAGCCCGCCCGGCCCTGCTGGACGGTCCGGGGGGTGGACTGCGCCCCCAAGGGGAACGAGTGCCGCAACTGCCTGGCCTACCGCTTCGGCACGCTGTGCACGGAGGAGATCCGTCCCCTCATGCGCACCCGGTTCCGCTGGAAGCGCGCGGAGGCGATCCTCGGGGACAGGCTGGAAAAAGCGAGGGAGCGATGACGGGCTCGGTGCTGATCGTCCTGACGTACGCGGCCGCGGCCGTGGCGGCGGCGGCCTTCGCCTGGAAGGCCCTGAAGCTGGCGCGCCTGCCGGTCCACCTCCGCTGGGAGCTGGCGCCGGTCCCGCACGAGAAGGGCCGGAACCGGTACGGGGGCTCGTACTTCGAGGAGTTCGAGTGGTGGAAGAAGCCCCGGGAGAAGTCCCTCGCCAACGAAATCGTCTACATGGCCCAGGAGATCTTCCTCCTCAAGGCCGTCTGGGAGCACCACCGGGGCCTATGGTGGTTCTCCTTCCCCCTCCACCTCGGCCTCTACCTGCTGGCCGGCATGGGCGCCCTCCTGGCCCTCGGCGCCGTCCTGTCCACGGCCGCCCTCGCGCCGGCGGTGCGGGCCCTGGCGGCCGCGGGCTACGCCCTGGGGACCCTGGGCGCGCTGGGACTGATCGCCCGCCGGCTCGCCGACCCGAAGCTCCGGCCCTACAGCACGGGGGGCGTGTTCTTCAACCTCGCCCTCCTCCTGGCCGTCTTCGCCAGCGGCGGCGCCGCCTTCCTTTCGGGCGACTTCGCGGCCCGGGCGGCCGCGTTCGCCCGGGCGTGGCTCACGGCGGACCTCTCGGCCGCCGTCCCCGGCGCCCTGGCGGCCCACCTGCTCCTCTCCTTCCTGTTCCTGGCGGTCCTCCCGTTCACCCCGATGCTCCACTTCCTGGCCAAGTATTTCACCTACCACGACGTGCGCTGGAACGACGAGCCCATGACGCCGGGGAGCCGCATGGAGAAGGAGGTCCAGGCGCTCCTCCGCCAGCCCGTCACGTGGGCCGCCCCCCACATCGGGGCGGACGGGAAGAAGAACTGGGTGGACATCGCCACCGAGGAGACGAAGAAATGACCGCGGACGGACCCGTGCGGATCGGAGATATCGGGCGGGACGGGGGCCAGGCGCTCTCGATCCTGGAGGCGGGCCAGCTCGTCCCCCTGCCCCCTCCCTACGACAAGGCCGAGCCGAAGCCGCCGTGGAAGGAGCTCACGGCCGACCAGAAGAAGAACCTGGTCTGCACCCTGGACGGCGTGGCGGCCGCCGGCCTCCCCCGGCCCAAGGACGAGGCCGAGGAGAAGCGGTGCGTCGCCCTCTTCCTCTCCGGCCTCCGGAAGATGCTCAGCCGGGAGAACAACTGGACCTTCCTCCAGCCGCTCCTGCTCTCCCTGGAGTACTGCGTGAAGTGCCAGACCTGCAACGACGCCTGCCCCGTCTTCACGGAGAGCGGACGGCACGAGATTTACCGCCCCACCTACCGCCCCGAGGTCTGGCGGCGGCTGGTGAGGAAGTACCTCCGCCCCGGCGGGAAGCTCCTGGCCAGGCTCGGCGGCGGCGACGTCGAGCTGAACTGGAACACCATCGCGAGGCTGTACGAGCTCTGCTACCGGTGCACCCTCTGCCGGCGCTGCGCCCAGGCCTGCCCCATGGGCGTGGACAACGGCCTCATCACGCACGAACTGCGCAAGCTCTTCAGCCAGGAGCTGGAGTGGGCGCCCCGCGAGCTCCACGAGAAGGGGACCTGCCTCCAGCTCAAGGCCGGCTCCTCCACCGGCATGACCCCGCTGGTGGTGAAGGACAACATGGAGTTCATCGACGAGGAGACGCGGGAGCAGACGGGCTTCGACGCCAAGACCCCCTGGGACAAGGAGGGCGCCGACGTCCTGCTGATCCACAACGCGGGCGAGATCCTCTCGTGGCCGGAGAACCCCGCCGCCTTCGCGGTCCTCATGAACGCCGCCGGGATCAGCTGGACCCTCTCCTCGGAGGAGCTCGGGTACGACGGCGTGAACTACGGCCTCTTCTACGACGACGTCCAGCTGGCGCGCATCCTGATCAAGCATGTCCAGATCGCCAAAATGCTCAAGGTCAAGAAGATCGTCATGGGGGAGTGCGGCCACCAGCACAAGGTCATGATGACGATCGGGGACCGCCTCCTGACGGGGGACCTGGCCATCCCCCGCGAGAGCAGCATGACGTTCCTGGAGAACCTCGTCTTCGGCGGGAAGATCAAGTTCGACCCGTCGAAGAACGATTTCCCCGTCACCCTGCACGACCCCTGCAACATCGTGCGCAACCTCGGCATCGTGGAGCCCCAGCGCCGCATCCTCCGCGCCCTCTGCCCGAAGTTCCGGGAGATGGAGCCGCACGGCGTGGACAACTACTGCTGCGGCGGCGGCAGCGGCCTGGCGGTGATGTCGGGCACCAACTTCGGCGACTGGCGGGTGAGCGTCGCCGGCCGGAAGAAGTTCCGGCAGATCCTGGACGCCTTCAAGGACCAGCCGGGGCCGGAGGCCAGGAAGTACGTCTGCGCGCCGTGCTCCAACTGCAAGGGCCAGATCCGGGACATCCTGCGGTACTACGGGGCCCTGGAGCGGAGCGGCATCACCTACGGGGGGCTGGTCGAGCTCGTCGTGAACGCGATGGTCGGCCTCAAGGAGCCCTTCATCCGCTGGGAAATGCACTAAGCGGCCCGGACATAGTCCTTACATTACGGGCCGCTTACCCCGAGCGAGCGAAGCGAGTCGAGGGGTCGATGTCTTTCGATCCGCCTCCGGCTTGCTCGGAATAACCAGGGCCGCACTAACGGCCTGGACTGGCCGGCTCGTCGGCGCCCGCGGCGGCGACCACCCGGGCGGTCCCCCCGCGCTTTTCCACCTCGGCCTTCGACTGCTCCCCCATGCACCACGCCCCGCGCGCGAAGGCCTCGCGGCCGTACGCCGCGGCGTAGGCGCGCACGCCGCCGGGGCTGGTGAAATAGATCGCGTCGTGCTCCGGCAGGGGGCGCCCCAGCTCGGGGTGCGGCACCGCGCGGTGCAGGACCAGCTCCGCGGCCCGCCAGCCTTTCCGGACGAGGGCCTCCCGGATGTCGCGCGGGACGTGGGTTCCCGCCACGATGAGGGCCTTCCTCCCGGCGCCGGCCGGGAGCTTGGAGGCGGCGTCCGGCCGGAGCCCGTGGTGGGCCAGCCGCTGGGCGGCCCCGTCGCCCACCGCCACGAGGAACGCCCCGGCCAGCGACCGCGCGTCGAGCCCCTCGCCAGCCAGGATCTCGAAGAACGCGACCACCCCGGCCTGGCCGGAGAAGACGGCGGCGCCGTACTCCCGCCTCCCGAGGGCCTTCGCGGCCGCCCTCGCCTTCCGGCGCCCGGCGGCGTCGGGCGCGAGCCGGAGGGCCGGCCAGTGGAGGAGGTCGCCGAGCGCGCGGAAGGGCGCGGGGTCGAGCCCCGTGAAGAGGAGGAGCGGCCGCCGGCGCGGCCGGGACCACGGCGAGGCCGCCTTCCCCACCAGGAGGATGGCGGGGGAAGCGACGTGCGCGCGGGCGGCGACCGCCGCGATGCCGCTCAGGGTCCCCGCCGCGCGCCGTTCCCACGGGAGCGAGGCGCGCTCGATGAGCGCCGCCGGCGCGTCCGCCGGCCAGCCCTGCCGGAGGAGCGCGGCCGACACCGCGTCGATCGCCTCCACGCCCATGTAGACGACCAGGGAGTCCGCGCGGGGGAAGTCCGCGTTGAGATGGCCCTCGGCGAGGCGTGCCGTGGCCGCCGCGAACGAGCGGGCCTCCCCCCGCCGCGTGAGCGGCAGTCCCGCCAGCGTGGGGCCGGCGATGCCGGAGCTGGGGCCCGGGATGACTTCCCAGGCGATCCCCTGCGCCGTGAGGTAGTCGATCGTCTCCTCACTGCGGCCGAAGATGAACGGGTCCCCTCCCTTGAGGTGCGCCACGTCGTGCCCCCGGCGGGCCTCCTCCACGAGCAGGCGGAGGAGCGGCCCCAGGCCCCGGGCGGGGGCGCCTTCGCCGCGCCGGACCACGCGCTTCCCGCCGGTCCGGACGCCGAGGTCGTCGAGGAACGTGGGCGGCAGGAGGTTGTCCAGGAGGATCGTCCGGGCGCGCTCCAGCGCGCGGAGGCCGCGGACCGTGATGAGGTCCGGGGCGCCGGGCCCGGCGCCGATGAGGCAGATCCGTCCCGGCCTCTTCTTCACGGGCTTCCTCCCGGGATCCGGCGTTTCAGCGCGGCGGCGACGGCGTCGCGGATCCGCTGGGAGAGCGTGCAGTCGCGGCCGCCCGAATGGACGGCCACCTCGACGCGCCCCTGCCGGTGGGTCGCGGGGAAGATCACGCGCCCGGATCGCCCCTCCGACGCGACGCACGCGAGGAGGCCGCGCGACTCGGCGTCGCGGCCGATGCGGCGATTGAGCTCCGGGTCGGACGTGGCGGCCACGGCGAGCCGGAAGCCGCGCAGGCGGGCGGGCGCGTAGGTCCCGCGCCGGAGCGTCACGCGTCCCGCGGCGGCCATGCGGCGCAGGTCCGCGCCCGCCTCGGGCGCCAGCACGGTGACCTTCGCGCCGTGGCCGGCGAGCGTGCGGGCCTTGCGGGCGCCCACGGCCCCGCCCCCCACGACGAGGCAGGGCAGTCCGGAGGCGTCGATGCCCAGGAAGAGGTACCGCCGGGCGCGGGCCCGCGGCCTCGCATCGGATATCATAGGCAAACGGGCGGCAGTATATCATACGGCGGCCGTATGCGTTCAGCCTCTGGTCATGGCCATAGCCAGGCGTCCTCCCCCGCCCGTTCCCTTGCCAGAGTTGCCGCGCTCCCCTTCGGAGCCCTTCTCCAGGCCCCAATCGGAGCCCCCGACAAGCCTTGCCCTCCAAGCGTCAAGCAGGAAGGCTGTTGTGCATCCCTGGCGGCGCTGTTCTTGATAAATGCAAGGATATGCAGTCACTATGTACACATGATTGAAGCGCCCGGGTAAAGGAGGGCCGTCTGGTCCTCGATGAATCCACGACCCTCCCGGACGGGACAACACTTGATCTCGTGCTGGATGACGAAGGCGATGACCTGACTCTCCAGGAGCGGGCCGCGCTCAATGCGGCAATCGAGAGGGCGTGGGCGTCCGCCAAGGCGGGCAAACTGCGGCTATAAGGGACTAGCGGTGAGTCAGCTTTGATCCCCTGGATTGCGCCGCTCGGGGGAAATCCAGGGGATCAAGCGTGTCGAACCACTAGCCTCGTTCATGAATCCCGCCGTCGGAGGCCCCGGCGGGATCCGGCCGGAGTTCCCCGCCCTGGCCGGGATTCCGGGGGACGGGCCCGAGCGACCAGGGCCGCCCTCAGTGCCGAGCCGCAGAAGTCCTGTACCAGGCCCCGGAGGGAACTGGCACAGGACTTGCGGGTCGAGGTGCTCAGGCGGCCCTTCTCTTGAACAGCGCGGCGATCCCCATCAGGAGGAAGATCTCCAGGCCCGTGGCGCCGCAGCGGCTGCCGCCGCCATCATCTTCGCCGCCCGGGGGAAAGGAGTCGCGGTCGTCGGGGTCCGTCCCGCACGCCTCCTCCACCGCGTTCGCCACCCCGTCCCCGTCCCGGTCGGAGTCCTGAAGGTCCGGGATGCCGTCGTTGTCGTCGTCCGGGTCCGCGTCGTTGGCCAGGCCGTCGGCGTCGTTGTCGCGCGCATCAGCCGGGCCTGTATCGGGATTCAGACGGTCCTGCGGAACCGTTTCCTTCGGCGTGGACGGGCTGCTCCAGGACAACTGCGCCACCGCGTTGCCCGTGTTCTCGTAATAGTCCATCTCGATCGTATACCAGCTCCCGGCCGTCAGGGCCAGGCTCCCGCCGTGCTCCGTGGCGGCCTGGTCGATCCACTGGTCCACCAGCAGTTCGCCGTTGACCCACAGCCGCACGCCGTCGTCGGTGTTGGCGGTGAACGTGTAGACCTCGGTGAACTCCGCCTGCACCCGGCCCGTCCACCGCACGCTGAAGGAGTCCGCGCCGACCGCGGCGTCCGGCGAGCCCGTCCCCCAGTTGAAGTTCACCCGGGCGTCGGTGCGGATCAGCGCAGGCCCCGTGAAGTCGGCGTTGTTGTAGTAATCGCCGGTCAGCCCCGGCCCGCCGGCGGGCGCCGGCGTGGTGGCCTGGGCCTCGTTGGAATAGGCCGAGTCCCCCGCGGCGTTGGCGGCCTGGACGCGGTAGGCGTAGGTCGTCGAGGCCGAAAGGCCCGTGTTCGAATACGCCGTCACGCCCGCTCCCACCGTGGCGATCTGGGCCCACGTGCCTGTCGGGCCGGTCTTGCGCTCGATCTTGAAGCCGGTCTCGTTCGAGGAGTTGTCCGTCCAGGAGAGGGTGACCTGGCTGGAGGAGGCCGCCGACGCCGAAAGGCCGCCGGGGGCCG
>CAYNDR010000342.1:0-7002 GCA_964395295.1 uncultured Planctomycetales bacterium | reverse complement strand
CCCCCTCCCCTACGCCGGCCGCTATCCCTGCGGGAGCCTCGTCCACAACGGCGTGTGGTACTACGGCACCTACTGCCTGCATCCCGCCGGCAGCGTGCCCCGCGACGGCATCAAGTACAACTGGCCGTGGCTGGGACCCTTCGTGGGATTCCGCACCTCTACCGACTACGGCAAGACGTGGACCGAGACGCCCTGCACGCCGGAGAAGCCGCTCTTCGGCGAGAAGGCCCTGAACGGCGAGCCCGTGAAGATCGGCGCGCCCCACTTCGTGGACTTCGGGAAGAACCTGGAGCACTCGCCCGACGGCAAGGCCTACCTCGCGGGCCAGGGCGCCTCGGACGGCGCGAACCGCCGGTTCGCCTACAACAGCTGGATCACCGCCGACGAGATCTACCTCGCCCGCGCGGCCCCTTCCCCCGGAAACATGAACGACGCCTCCAAGTACGAGTTCTTCGCGGGGAACGGTACGGACGGGAAGGCCGCCTGGTCCGGCGACTTCTCGAAGATCCGGCCCATCGCCGCGTGGCGCGACAACATGGGCTGCGTCACGATCACCTACAACGCCCCGCTCCGGAAGTACCTCATGTGCGTCACCGACGGCGGCAACACGGTGCATTACTTCAATACGTACATGTTGGAGTCCGACAAGGCCACCGGCCCCTGGAAGCTCGTCACCTACATGAAGCGGTTCGGGGAGCAGGCCTACTTCGTGAACATCCCCTCGAAGTTCATCTCCGCGGACGGCCGCACGATGTGGCTCTGCTACGCGGCCAACTTCAGCTCCGGCTGGGGCGGCGTCAAGTTCCGCGGCAACCCCCCCGGCAGCCGCTACGCGATGTGCCTCCAGGAGGTGCGGCTCCTCGGGCCGGGCGACCCGCTCCCGCCGGCGGGGCCGCTGGAGGCCGCGGACAACGTGGCCCCCAGGGCTACCGTGACCGTGAGTTCCACTCACAAGGACTACACCACCGCCGGCCTCATGGACGGCGTGATCGACGGCTTCCCCGGCGACACCGGCCGCGAGTGGTGCACGCAGGGCGAGGGCGCGGGCGCGACGGTGCGGCTCGCCTGGACCGAGCCCGTCACGATCGACCGCGTGTGGCTCTTCGACCGGCCCAACGACCTCGACCAGGTCAAGTCCGGCACGCTCGCCTTCAGCGACGGGACCTCGATCAAGACGGGCGAACTCCCCGACGACGCGAAGAAGGGCCTGGAGGTGCGCTTCCCCGCCCGGAAGGTCTCCTGGCTGACCTTCACCGTCGACAGCGTGAAGGACAAGAGCCCGAACATCGGGCTCTCGGAGATCGCGGTTTTTCTCTCCAGGTGACGACAAAACAGACCGTCCGTTTTGTCGTAGGCCCGGGTGAACTTTCACGCCTTCGCTTCGTTAATAGCTTCGCGTGCCAGGGGAGGAGTGCCCATGCGCCCCATCCTAGGCACGCTCATCCTTCTGGCCGCCCAGGTTGCCGCCTATGCCGGCGACCTTATCCCCACCAATCCCCGGTTCGGCCCCCTGCGCGTGGCCTCGCATAAGGTCGAGACGACCATCGACAACCAGATCGCGATGACCCGCGTGGAGCAGGTCTTCGCCAACGACCACCCCGAGCAACTCGAGGCCCATTACGTCTTCCCCGTCCCCAAAGGCGCCTCGATCATCGACTTCTCGATGACCGTGAACGGCAAGCTCATGCGCGGCGAGCTCCTCGAGAAACAGCGTGCCCGCTCGATTTACGAGGGCATCGTGCGGCAGTCCAAGGACCCGGGGCTCCTGGAGCACGTGGGCGCCAACATCTTCCGCGTCCGCGTCTTCCCGATCCTGCCCCGCTCCGAGCAGAAGATCGAGCTGACCTACCTGGAGCGCGTGAACTACGACGCCGGCCTTTGCCGCTGGACCTATCCCCTCCTCGTCCCGGGAAGCCCGGGCGGCGCGAAGACGGACCGCTTCTCCCTCCGCTGGCGGCTGGAAAGCCTTGTCCCCATCGCCGACGTCGCCAGTCCCACACACCCGATCAGCGTGACCCGCCGAACCGAGAGCGCCGCCGAAGTCGTCTACGAAGGCCGCGACGTGGACCTCTCCAAGGACATGGAGGTCGCCTACCGCCTGACGCGGCCGAAGAGCGGCATGGACCTCTTGGCCCACCGGCCGTCGGGCCAGGAGGGGACCTTCCTCCTCCTCATCACGCCCCAGGCCGACGCCCCCCGCCTCCCCAAGGACATGACCTTCGTCTTCGACACCTCGGGTTCCATGGAGGGCGACCGCATCGGGCAGGCCCGCGCGGCGCTCCGCTTCTGCCTCTCCAAGCTCTCGCCGGAGGACCGCTTCAACATCCTTTCCTTCAGCGACTTCGTGAGAGGGCCCTTCTCCTCCCATGTCCCCGCGACCGACGCGAACAAGGAGCTGGCCCTCCGCTTCGTGAACGCCCTGGACGCCTCTGGCTCCACCGACATCAACGCGGCCCTCCTCGAAGCCCTCAAGCACAAGCCGGAGGCGGGCCGGCCCCACCTCGTCCTCTTTCTCACGGACGGCGAGCCCACCTCGGGCGAAAAGCGGCCCGACCAGATCGTCCGGAACGTGGTCGGCGCCAACTCCGCCAACGCCCGGATCTTCACCTTCGGCGTGGGGGACCAGATCAACCGCGGGCTCCTCGAGGACCTCTCCGAAGGCGCCCACGCCGTCTCCGAGTGGGTGGCCGAGAGGGAGAACATCGAGGAGAAGGTCTCGCGGCTCCAGCGGAAGATCGGCACCCCCGTGATCTCGAACCTCTCGATCGACTGGGGACAGGCCGAGGTCTCGGCGGTCCATCCCCAGCGGCTCGGCGACCTCTACGCGGGCTCCCAGCTCACGCTCGCGGGCCGATACACCCAAGCCGGGGCGTTCGAAGTCACCCTCCGCGGCCAGGCGGGCCCCGCGCCCGTGGAGATCCGGCAGAAGATCGTCCTCCCCGAGCGGCGCGACGACTCGCAGGCCGTCCCCTACCTCTGGGCCATGCGCAAGGTCACCTCGCTCCTCGATGGCATCCGCCGGTCCGGCGAGAACCCGGAGCTCGTCCAACAGGTGATCGCCCTCTCCCGGCAGTACCGCATCACCACGCCCTACACGAGCTTCCTGGTGCTGGAGACCGAGGCGGCCTACGACCAGCACGGGATCGAGCGCCGGGGGGCGAACTTCAAGCCTCCCGCGCCGGTGGCCAACGCCCCGGCGCCACCGCCGCAGACCGGAACGGGCAAGATCTTCGTCCCGGCCAACGACGAGACGGAAGACAACGAGGAATTCCAGAAGGCCGAGAGGGACTCCAAGGACTTCACCAGCGACAAGCCCTTCAAGGGACAGGGCCACTACGATGCCATCGGAGCGGGGGCCGGGGGCGGCAGCCGGTACGGATGGCGCTTCGGCGGCAGGCCTAACACGGTCGGCCGGGGGGGCGGGGACAAGGGCACGGAAGAGGCGGTGCTCGCCGCCCTCAAGTGGCTCGCCCGCCACCAGAACGCCGACGGGTCCTGGTCCGTCAAGGCCTACACCCGGCAGTGCACGCAGGCCTGCGCTCCCAATCCCGGAAACGAGGAATTCGATGCGGGAGTCACGGGCCTGTCTCTCCTCGCGTTCCTGGGCGCGGGCTACACCCACTTCTCCAGGGATGTCCACGATGGCATCCGCTTCGGCGACGTCGTCCGCAAGAGCCTCCAGTGGATGATGTCCCACCAGGACCCCGAGGGCTGCATCGGCCGCAGGGACATCAATAAATACATGTATAACCACATCATCTGCGCCATGGCCCTCTCCGAGGCCTACGGCCTGACGGGCTCGAACCTCTTCAAGGACCAGGCCCAGAAGGGAATCGACTTCATCATCGCCGCGCAGAATCCCGGAAAGGGATGGCGGTACAGCGCCAAGTGCGGCGACAGCGACTCCTCGGTGACGGGCTGGGCGGTGATGGCGCTCAAGTCCGCCGAACTCTCCGGTCTCTCCATTCCCAAGACGGCGTATGACGGGGCGCGTGCCTGGTACGAGGAGGTCACGGAAGACACGGGCCGCGCGGTGTACATCAAGTACATCGGCAGGCGCATCGTCCCGGGCTTCAACGAGGACTTCGAGCACCACGAGACCATGACCGCCATCAGCGTCCTGTCTCGCATCCTCATCGACAGGAACAAGGGCGACGCGCGCCTCGCCGGCGGCTGCGACCTGCTGCTCAAGGACAGGCCGAAGTGGGACGGCAACTCCATCGATTTCTACTACTGGTACTTCGGGAGCCTCGCGATGTTCCAGTTCGACGGCCCGGCCGGCCCGAAGTGGAAGGCCTGGAACCAGAACGTGAAGGACGCGCTGGTCGGGAACCAGAACGCCCCCGCCTCCGGCTGCAAGGCCGGCTCGTGGGAGCCGGTGGACCGCTGGAGTCCCGAGGGCGGGCGCGTCTATGCCACGGCGATCAACGCCCTGACCCTCGAAGTCTACTACCGTTACCCCATCGTGTTCACCGGGAAGTAGCATCAAGCGTGGGAGCCCGGGGAAACCCCCGCCTCTCCCGGCCCGTTTCATTTCAAGAAGCCGGGAGGGAACGATGATGACCTTATGCCTGGCCCTGCTGGCCCTGCTCGCCCAGGAGGCCGTGACCGCCGCCGGGCCCCTGGACCGCGTGCGGCCCCAGGACAAGCCGCCGGCCGGCGCCGTCGCCTCCATCCAGGCCGCGCGCAACGAGGTCGAGTCCTTCCAGGTGGTCGTGCGCGCCGGCGTCGAGCCCCTGAAGGGCGTCACCGCCGAGGCGGGCGACCTCAAGGGCCCCGGCGTCCTCCCGCGCCGGCACATCGCGCTCTTCCGCGAGCACTACATCGAGGTCAAGAAGCCCAGCCCGAAATCCAAGGATGGCGCGGGCTGGTATCCCGACGCGCTCGTCCCCCTGGCCGCGCCCTTCGACGTGCCCGCCCGCTCCAACCAGCCCCTCTGGATGGACGTCGCCGTCCCGAAGGACGCCCCCCCCGGCGAGTACACGGGCACGGTGACGGTCTCGGCCGCGGGACGCAGGCTCGGCGCGGTCGAGGTCCGCCTGACGGTCTGGGACTTCGCGCTGCCGGACGTGCCGTCCTTCCGCTCCAACTTCGGGGGGCTCGGCGGCCGCGTGGCCAAGGGGCACAAGACGGACCCCAACGCCCCGGAGTTCCGCGCCCTCGAGCGCCGCTATGCGGAGGCGATGGCCGCCCACCGCCTCTCGCCGCCCATCCCGGGCTACCTCTACCCCCGCGCGAAGCCCGACGGGTCGGTCGATCCCTCCGAGACGCACGCCGCGCTCAAGGAATGGATCGAGACGCTTCACGTCAACGGCATCCTGCTCCGCCTCCAGGGGAAAGACCCCGCGGGCCAGGACCGCGAGCGGAACGTCCGGCACCTCCAGTCGATGTGGACCTACCTCAAGGAGAACGGCTGGGAAAAGATGGCCTACATCTACGTCCTCGACGAGCCGAACGACGCCGCGGCCTACGAGCAGGTGCGGCGGCGCGCGAAGCTCATCCACGAGGCCCAGCCCGGCATCAAGATCCTCTGCACGGAACAGCCCACGCCCTCGAAGCCCGAGTGGGGCACGCTCGTGGGGAGCGTGGACCTCTGGGTGCCGCTCTGGCCGCTCTTCGAGGAGAAGTCCGGCGCGGAGCGGCTGGCGGCGGGCGAGGAGCTCTGGTCCTACACCGCCCTCTGCCAGGGCGGAAAGGGAAGGGACACGCCCTTCTGGCAGCTCGACTTCCCGCTCCTCAACTACCGCGTCCCCGCCTGGACGAGCTGGCGCTACGGCATGAAGGGGATCCTCTACTGGACGACCGTCTTCTGGGAAAAGCCCGAGGAGATCTGGACGAATCCCCTGACCTATAAGGACGCCTACAACACGGAGGGCGCCCTCTTCTACCCGGGCCCCGAGGGGCCGGTGGCCTCGATGCGGCTCAAGGCTCTGCGGGACGGGATGGAGGACTACGAATACTTCAGGCTCCTCGCGGAGCGGCATGGGCCGGAGAAGGCCCTCGCGAAAGTCATGGAGGTCGCCCGGAGCTGGACCGACTGGGACGCCGACCCCGCGGCGCTCCTCCGCGCCCGCGCCGCGATAGCCAGGGAGATCGCCGCAACAAAGTGACCGTCACCGTCGGTTGGCGATCCACTCGGCGGACCATGCCCGCTCCTCACGCTTGAGGTTCGCCCACTCGAGGCCCGTCGCCTCGCGGGCCGCCTCGGCCGGCGGCCGCCCCTCGCGGGTCACCAGCGCGACGAACCTCCGCAACTTGTCGGCCCCGTGCTTCTCCCGGAAATACTCGAAGAAGGCCCACGACCGGGCGTAGACGTATTTCGCCTTCACTTCCTCCTCGATATCCCCGACCTCCTGCCGCGCGTGACGGAACACATATACGGAGTGCGGGTCCTGCGCGGCAAAGGCCGCCAGGCCCTCCCGGTACCACGCCGGCCCTGCGCCCCCCTGGAAACAGTGCGTCAGCTCGTGGGCCAGGACCCCCTCCAGCCTCGCCGGCGGCACCGCGAACGTCCGGCCGTCCCGCACGGCCGCGCGGTACTCCTCGATCTTCTTCCAGTACTCCGAGAGCTGATTGAGGTCGAGCGTGACCCGCCCCTTCCCGCCCTCCCCCTGCCCCTCCGCCTGACGCCCCTCGAGCGCGCCGAACCGGACGCCGACCTCGACCGTCCCCTCGAAAAGCCCCGTCCTCTCGTGGATGGACTCCAGGGCCCGCGCCCAGACGGCGCGGTCGGCGACGAGCTCGGCCACCGCCACCGGCGCGCCCCCTTTGCGGCGGGCCTCATAGAGCTCGGCCCGCGGCGGCAGGGTCACGCCCCACTCAACCGCCTGGCGATATCCCGTGGGCCCGGGCCTCAGCCACTCCCGGCAGCCCTTTTCGACCTCCTCGGGCGTGGCCCCCAGCGTCTTCGCAAAGACGGCCGCCGTGCCGTTCCCCCGGTAGTACTCCCTGAGGAACCGGAGGAACTTCGCCCGGTCGCGTTCGATGAGATGAAGGCAGAGC
>CAYNDR010000341.1:0-7031 GCA_964395295.1 uncultured Planctomycetales bacterium | reverse complement strand
GACGCTCGCGCTCCTGGCGTTCCAGCTCCTCCAGGCCGGGCAGGAGCCGGCCGAGCCCCCGCCCGAACTTGAGGAGACCTCCTGGGAACTCGAGCTCCTGCCGGCCAGGGTCATCTACGCCCCCTACCTCGCCGATCCGCGCCAGTCGCGCACGAGCACGAAGGTGACGTTCCCCGTCAAGACCGACAGGGGCAACCTCAAGATCGAGAGCGTCCTGGGGAGCACCCGCCCGCTGGCGCTCTGGAAGAACCCCGCCGACCCGGACGAGGAGGCGGAGCTCTTCATCGAGGCCGCGGTCTTCTCCCGCTTCGACCTTTCCCAGGACTGGGACATGGACGGGGCCGACTACCGCTTCGGCTTCCCCTTCGCCTACCGCTATGGGGACGTGGCGATGAAGTTCCACGTCTGGCACCTGACCTCCCACCTGGGCGACGAGTACATGACCCGGAATCCGGAGGCCAAGCGCGACAGCTACCACAACGACGAGGCCGCCCTGGGCCTCTCGTGGCAGGCCACCCCCAAGCTCCGCGTCTACGGGGAGCTGGGATACAGCTTCTACGCGGGGCCCGCCACCGAGAAGGGCCGCGTCCAGGCCGGGGCGGAGGTCACCGGGGATCCCTGGAAGGGCAAGGCCGTCCCCTACGCGGCCCTGGACCTCTCCACGCGCAAGGAGGTCGACTGGGACTGGAACCTGGCCGTCCAGGGCGGCCTCCACTTCCGCTCCGAGGAGGGAGGGGGCGGCCTGCGCTTCTTCCTGGAGTACTACCGGGGCCACGACCAGCAGACCCAGTTCAAGGGCGACCGGGAGCACTACTTCGCCTTCGGCGCCTCCGCGGACTTCTGATCTTCCGGCTTTAAAATAATTTGGGCCCCCTTTCGGGGGCCCATCGATAGGAGAGGGGTAAATGGGTTTGCATTAAGTAGATCGGAGGCGAAGGGGGGGGAACTTCAGGCAATTCGACGGGCGCGAATAATATTCCCGGCGGGCGGAGTCACTTTAGAACTTCAGGTCCGCCCCCGCCACGACCGCCCCCGCGCCGTCGTCCCGGCCGCGCGTGAGGTCCTCCAGGATCGAGGAACCCGCCAGCCACGCCCCCTGGACCCAGAAGAGGAGCGACTCGTTGTAGGCCCAGCGGACGGAGACGTCCGTCTCCGTCCCCCACTGCCGTTCGCGGGTAAGCGCGAGGCCGGAGGCGTCCCGGAGGGGGGCGTCGGAGCGGAAGTGGCCCACGTCCACCTGGAGCCGCACCGAGGGATCGGCCGGCGACCACCCCGCCGCCGCGCGGAAAAGGCGCACGTTCGTGTCCACGTCCAGCCCGAACTCGGCGGATTGCATCACCAGGAAGCGGTTCTCGTTCTCGTAGGACTCGAAGGACTCGTCCACGCCGTCGCCCGCATGGTCGTTCCCGCCGCGGAGGGCCGCCGCCCCCTCGACCCAGAGGGGATCGGCGAAGAACCGGAACCCCGCGGTCCCCGCCCAGGCCCGCCGGCGGACGTCCCGGTCCGCGTCCAGGAGCTCGCCGCGCTGGAGGTAGGCCTCGCCGAAGAGCTCCAGGGCCCGGCCCGCCAGGTAGCCGTCCGCGCCCGCGCCGACCGTCCAGATCCGGCCCAGGTCCGGGTCCCCCCCGCCGGAGACGAGGGCGCCCATGAGCCAGAAGGCGAAGGTCTCGGAGGTCTGGGCGTTCAGGAAGACCGCCGCCACGGACTCGTCGTCCGAGGAGGGACCGTTCTCCTGGTAAACGGTCCAGAAGGCCTGGGCCATGGCGAAGTCCACGGGGCTCCAGGTCAGGCGCGCGCCGGCGGCCTCCTGGACGTCGCGGTCCACGGTGTTGCGGACGTGCCGTCCGGCGGCGGCGAAGCCCTCGTGGAAGCCCTCGGACTCCCCGAGGTCCATGAAGAAGGGCTCGTCGTGGGGCCGGTTGCGGTAGGTGAGGTCCTGGACGCCCACGCGAAGGGCGAGGGCGGGCGTGAGGAAGGAGCCGGCCTCGATGTAGGCCTGCTTGAGGGCAAACTCGTCCCGCTCGGGGTCGCTGGCAAAGGGGCGGTTGAGGCCGTCGTCGAAACTGCGGTTTTCGAGCTCGAGCACGCCGGTGACGGCGTCCTTGAGGGAGACGTCCGCGCGGAGGGAGGCGCGGCCGGCCCAGGCGCTGGTGGAGGAGCGCTCGGGGGGGAGGCCGTCGAGGGCGGCGCCCGCCTCGTTGAGCCGCCCGTCGCGGAGGAGGTAATGGGCGTCGATGCGGCCGGAGACCTGGATGAGGACGGCGCTGTGGCGATCCTGCCCGGCGGCCACGCGGCCGTCCTGGGGCGGCTCCTGGAGGACCAGGAAGGCCGCGAGGGCGAGCATGGGGCCACCTTAGAGGAAGGGGCCGCGCGTTGCCAATAAAAAAAGAAGGGCCCCGGGTTGGATCCGGGGCCCTTCGGGGCTGTCTTCGTCTTGAAGACTAGAACTTCACGTCGAGCCCGAGGGTGTACAGCGAGCACTGATCCTCGGCGTCATCGACCGCACTGCCGCCCATCCCTTCCTCGAGCACGTCTGAACCCGTGAGGAAGGCCACGGCCGCGGTGAGGGAGGCCTGCTTGGAGAGGTGCCAGCGGGCGCGGACGTCGATTTCCGTCCCCAGCCCGTCCTCTCCCTGGCCCGTCGTATCAATGACGTCCTCCTGCATCTTGAGGAGGCCGACGATGGCGGAGAGCTCCAGGTTGTTCTTGCCGGAGCCCACGGAGAACGCCGCGCCGGCGCTGATCTTGAGGGCGGTGTAGTTCGAGTCGATGTCGAGCCCGAAGTACATGTCCTCGACGATCAGCAGGTCGCTGACGTTCTCGTAGCTCAGGAACCGGTTGACCTCCATGTCGGTGGGATCGTCGTCGCCGTCGCCCGACACGAAGGTGTAGTTGATCCCGAACCAGATGCCCATCTCGTTGTTGGGCAGGTTGTACTGGGCGCCGACCTGGAAGGCCATGCCCTCCGCGTCCGCATCATCATCGTTGGCCGGCCCGACGGACTCGGCGATCTTGCCCAACTGCTTATAGAACTCGCCGTAGATCTCCAGGCCGTCGACGCCGACGTTCTTGAGGTCGACGCCGCCGCCGATGGTGTACATGAGCGTGTGGTTCTCGGTCGTGGCCAGGCCGCCCTGAGCTCCGATGCCCGTGACCGCCACGATCACGCCCGCCTTGCTCCCCTTGCCCACCTGGTCCAAGGCGTACCAGAAGTCCAGGGCATAGAGGGCCTCGTCCTGGCTGGGGGCGCCGAACTCGATGACCCCAGGCAGGAGCACCAGGTCAAGCTTGATGGCCTCGCGGGCGTAGGTCACGACGCCGCCCACGGGATACTGCTCCGAGGGCTCGCTGCCGCGGGCGAGGGGTTCATCCGCAGCCTCCCAAGTAGTGCCGTTGACGAGGTTCCGGGTGATCGACTGGGAATGGCGCGGATCGAAGGCGAACGCATTGCCCCGACCCCGGACGTCGAAGCTCCAGTCCGGGATGCCGGCCTTGACGCTCAGCTCGGGCATGAGGAATTCCTTGAGGGCGATGTGCGCCTCGCGGATCCCTACGATCCCGCCGAACGGAGTCGCCATGTAGTTGATCCCGGTGGCGCTCACGGGGGCCACGCGCAGGGTCCCGATCTCGATCACCGCGCCCACCTTGTCGGAGAGCTCGGCGTCCAGCCGGACGGCCGCGTACCCTTCGAAGGTGTTCTCGCCGTCCGCGTCGCTGACCGCGCCGCCCCCGGAGAAGCTGTCGGTCCAGTAGGCAAGCGCCTTGCTGCGCCAGACGTAGTCCAGGACGATCCGGCCGGACACGTTGATCTTCACCGTGTCGCCCTTGTCCTTGGACGTGGTCACGTTCCGCTCCTGCTGAGCGGCCGCGGCGAGGGCCATCGCGCAGACAGCCAGCGCGGCCGCCGCCGCCATGAGTGACTTCTTCATCCTATTTCCTCCTTGAATCACCTTCCGATTCCCTACAGCACGCCCCGCGGCGGCCCCTGCGGCCCCCGCGGGCACTTCCTTTCCTCTCTCTCGCCAGAGCACCTCCTTTCGCCGAAAGGAAGGTCTTGAGCCTGCCTCAAGCTTTCTCAAGACGTCCGCCCGAGATTCAAAGATCTCGCCACTCCAGGCCACGAGGCCCGAGTGCGGGCCCCACAAAGGGGCCGTGGCCGCCCCGGCCGTCCCGTCCGCTCCCTTCCCGGGCCCGGACCGGCCGACAACGGGTCGGCAAGGTTCTGTATCGGCCGGAAGGAGGGAGGGACTTGAAGGAATTTACAACCTATGGTTTGTCGCTTATGAACCTCCGCCGGCCGGGCCCCGAAGGAGGTTTGTCAGGGAGGGCGGAAGCTGATATAATCCCGCCCCGTGGAAGAGAAGGTCCTCGCCCACTACAAGAGCTACGAGGGCGCCGCCTCGTACAACACCAAGTACGAGCGCGAGTGGCACAAGCGCCTTACCACCCGGCGGGAGTACAAGGTCATCGAGAAGTGCCTCCGGATCGCCGGGCCCCAGGACCTCGTCCTCGATCTCCCCTGCGGCTGTGGCCGGCTCTTCCGGGCCCTCAAGCCCCACGCCCAACGCCACGTGGAGATGGACGTCTCGCTGGAGATGCTCAAGTTCGCCCGGCGGAACCTCTCCGAGTGGAAGCCCGGGCTGGCCGAGGCCTCCGCCTTACACATCCCCCTGCGGGACGGCGCCGTGGACCTGGCCTTCTCGGCCCGCCTCTTCCACCACGTCCCCGACCGGAAGGAACGCCACCAGTACATCCGCGAGCTCTGCCGGGTCTCCCGGAAGTGGGTCATCATGACCTTCTTCCACACCTGGTCGCTCAAGAACATCCTCCGGATCGTCCGCCGGCCCTTCAACCGGAAGAAGCCCAAGGTGACCATGACGACGGGGGAGCTGCGGGAGGTGGCCGGGGCGGCCGGCTACGAGGTCGTCGCCACGATCCCCCTCTTCCGCCTGGCCTCCGGCCACCATTACGCCGTCCTGCGCCGATGCTGATCCACGGCGCGGAACTGGTGGTCCACCCCGATTGCCGCGCGCTTTTCGAGGATCTGGCCCGGCCGCGCGATGTTATCGGACGCTGGGGGCCGCCCGCGCCGGGGGCCGGCGCCCGCAGTGCCGTCCGGGAGCTCCGCCTCCCCCAGGGACACTTCTACTTTAAAATATATACCTACACGGGCCTCTGGCGCCTCCGGACCCTCTTCATCATCTCCCGCGCCCGCCGGGAGTACCTGAACCTCCTGCGGATGGCGGAGTTGGGGTTCCGGGTCCCCCCGCCCGCCGCCTACGGCCAGGAGCGGACCCTGGGATTCGTGAGTACGAGCTTCGTCATGACCCGGGCCGTGGAGAACGCCGCCAGCCTCCGCTCCCTTATCGACAGCCCCTCCTCGGCCCCCTGGCCGCTCCCCTCAGCGGCCGAGCGCCGCCGCCTCGTGGACGAGTTCGCCCGGACCCTCCGGCGCGCCCACGACGAGGGATTCTTCATCCACACCCTCAAGGGCAAGAACCTCCTGCTGGCACGGGAGGAAGGGGAGTACCGGCTCTACGTCATCGACGTCCCCTTCGCCGGGATCTGGCGCTGGCGGATCTTCCGGGAGGGGGGGCGGGTGCGCGACCTGGCGATCCTGATGCGGGCGGCGAGGCGGCTCCTCGGCCGTACCGAGCGGATGCGCTTCGCCCGGACCTACGGCGCGGACGCGGCGCTCCTCCGGAAGGCGCAGGCCTACCAGGAGAGGTACTACCCATGAGACTGATCCTGGCGTTCCTCCTCGCGCAGGACGTCCAGGTCGAGGTCGAGGCGCGCGCCGCCTGGACCGCCCCCAAGTTCCGGGTCCGCGACGGCGAGGCGTGGCTGGCCCCGTCGAGCGTCTTCTCCCGGGAGCTGGACGCCGAGGCCTCGGAGTTCAGCCCCGGCGGGACCCTCCGCGCGCTGGCGGGGGACGAGCGGTTCTCCTTCGGATTCTGGAACGTGCGGGCGAAGGGCGACGGCACCCTGGATGAGCCGAAGAACTTCGGAGGGGTAGTCGTCCCCGCCGGGACGAGGGCCGACGCGGACGTGCTCTTCCGCCACGTGGAGCTGGGTTGGCGCCACCGGTTCGCCCTCTGGGAGCCGGAGGGAGACGAGCTCCGCCTCTGGGTGGACCCGGGTCTTGCCGTCGAGTACCTGGTCGTGGACGCCGATCTGGGATTCGGCCGGACGCGGCTGGACGGGGCCTTCCCCACCCCCCAGGTCGCGTTGGGATTCCGCCCCCTCCCCTGGCTGGAGCTGGAGGCGGGCCTCGGGGGGGTCTACCTCCCCTTCGTGAACGGCGACACCGACATCCTCGACCCGGTCCAGTACCGCTTCGGCGTGTCCGGCCGGTGGGGCCGGTGGTCCCTGGGGCTGGGCTACGAGCTCTACCACGTCCACCTGGAGGAGAACGCCGACACCTTGGAGGAGGACGTGGTCCACCTCCGCCTCCGCAGTTTCTCCCTCTCCCTCTCCTTCCGCCTCTAGCTGTTAACTCTGTCGCGACTCGACGGGGTTAACACCTCGAACTGCTAACCCCGTCGCGACTCGACAGAGTTAGCAGTTCGAGCTTGCGGAGGGCGGCGGAGGGGGTGCGGGCCACCACGAAGGGCCGCCCCCCGTAGAGAAAACCCTCCCGGCCCGCCCGACGGAACCACCCCAGGAGCGGATCGAAGAAACCGCCGACGTTCACCATGACGATCGGCATGTCCGTGAAGCCGTTCTGCTTGAGGGCCAGGATGTCCCCCAACTCGTCCAGAGTCCCATAGCCACCCGGGAAGAAGGCCGCCGCGTCCACCTTCCGGAAGAGCCCCGCCTTCCTCCGGTCGAAGGTCCCGCAGACCCTCAGGGAGTGGAGCCCCCGGTGGCGGACCCGCCAGAACTTCCGCAGGATGACCCCCTCCACCCGGCCTCCCTCGGAGAGCGCCCCGTCGGTCGCCGCGCCCATGAGCGAGGTCCCCCGCCCCGCGCCCGTGCGCAGGACCCACCCCCGCCGCGCGACGAGCCGGCCGAACTCGAACGCCGCGCGC
>CAYNDR010000340.1:0-7052 GCA_964395295.1 uncultured Planctomycetales bacterium | reverse complement strand
CGCCGGTTGCTCGTTCGCCATACGATCCGTCGATCCCGGATAGGGGATCCCTACTGGTACACGTGAAGGCTCTTGTCCGCGGCCGGGAGCAGGTTCACGCCCAGGTACGTGAAGACGACGGCCCCGAAGGAAGCGACGAGGATCCACATCGCCCGGCGCCCCTGCCACCCCGGGACGTGCCGCAGGTGAAGATACGCCATGTACGACAGCCACGTCACCAGCGCCCAGTTCTCCTTCGGGTCCCACGACCAGTAGTCGCCCCAGGCGAACTTCCCCCACACCGCCCCCATGACGAGCCCGAGGGTGAGGGCCACCGCCCCGAAGACCGCGGCGTGGTGGGCGTACTCCTCCATGGAACCTGCGCGGGCCTCCGTCGGGCCCTCCCGCCTCGGCGGCGCGATCAGCGCCAGTCCCGCCAGCACGAACGAGGCGAACAGCCCCGCGTAGGCCACGAAGTAGGTCACCACGTGGGGCACGAACCAGACGCTCTGCAGGGCCGGCGGGAGGTTCACCAGTTCCACGTCCGGCCGGGCCAGCGCGTAGGCCAGCCCCGCGAGGGAGACCCCCGCCGAGAAAGGCACGAGCACGAACAGCCGGTGGAGGCCCACCAGGACGAGCGTCACGAGCGCCACGCACCACGGGTAGAAGACCATCGTCTCGAAGAGGGTCTTGAAGGGGGGGCGGCCGGCCTCGATCCAGCGTCCCACGACCACGGCCGAATTCGCCAGGAAGGCCGCGGCGAGGAGGGCGACCCCCGCCCAGGCGAGGCCCCGCCGCCGCAGGAGGGCCCCCGCCGCGGAGACGAGCATCGCGATCGCGTACAGGACCGCGACCCCGCCGACGCCGGGGTGGCTTCCGAACAGGCTTTCCATCACCGTGCCCCCCCGTCCGGCGCGCGCCTCCACAGGCGCGGCCGCACGTAGTAGAGGTAGATCACGCCGAGGCCGATCATGACGAAGCCGGCCCAGACCAGGGGAAGGCCGGGGTCCCTCACCACGAGGATCCCCGAGTACGTCGGGTCCTCCTTGCGGTAGTTCGACTGGTAGAAGGCGTAGCCGCCGTACGAGAGCGGGTCGTTCACCTCGATCGTCTTCTCCAGGACCTTGCGCCCCCCCTCGAGGACGGCCAGCCGACTGCGGTAGGCCTTCACGTCGTCGGGCTTGGGCTCGAAGACGAGGACGGTCTTCCCGTCCGGGAGATGGAGCGGATCGCCGTGGACGGCCTTCAGGAGCTGTGTGCGGATTTCCTTCCCGCTCCGCACCTCGACCTCCGCCGCGGGGTTCCGCCATTCCGCGGAGCGGTTCTCCGGGACGAACGATTCCCGGGCCGACGCGAAGAGGCGGGCCCTCGATCCCGGGAGGCCTCCCAGCGCGCCCCCGGGCGCGAGCGGGGCCTTGCGGAGGACGCGCCCGTTCTCGATCTCCCACGCTTCCGCGGCCTTCCCGACGACCAGGATCTCCTTCGGGGCGGGGACGTAGGCCCGTTCGTGGCGGTAGACCAGCCGCGTCCCGGGTTTCTGCGCCTGGCCCGCGTGGCCGAAGTCGGGCATCTTGGCGAAGAGCCAGCGCCTCTCCTCGGGGCCGCCGCCGGCCGGCGCGATCGACACCTGGAGGGCCGGATTGTTCGGGTTGTTGGAACGGGTGGAGGCCTGCCGCGTCTCCGAATCGAAGATGAAGTCGGGATGATACGCGAGGACCCGGATGCGCCAGTCCCCCAGGGCGACCGCGTCCGG
The DNA here is from genome assembly GCA_964395295.1 of uncultured Planctomycetales bacterium. GTDB lineage: Bacteria > Planctomycetota > MHYJ01 > MHYJ01 > JACPRB01 > CAYNDR01. Next base: position 5,320 of record CAYNDR010000340.1, on the reverse strand, counting down.
GCGTCCGGGCGCGACCTCGACCTCCCCGGCCTCCGCCGAGAGGAGATGGCGCTCCGGCCTGGACTCCGCCCACCGCGCGGCCTCCGCGTCCCCGGGAGGCTCCCAGGCGAGGCGCAGGAGGGGCCCGCCCCACGGCGCGAGGTTGACCGCGTCGCGGCCGGCGACCCCCGCGAAGAGGTGCACCCGCTTCGCATGTCCCGCCGCCTCCGTCTCGACCTGCAGGGCCGGCCGGCCCATTCCGGGAGGAGCTTCCTCCATCTCGGTCCGGAGCAGGAGGTCGGGGAACTCCCGGACGACGCGGAACTCCGCGCCCGACGCCCCGGCCGGCCTCCAGTCCGCGGCCTCCTTCAGCTTGTAGGAACGGAGGGCTCGATACCCTTCCTCGCCCGTCCGCTCGTAGACGTAGACGCGGTACTCGGGGGGATGGCGTTCGATGTCGAAGTCCTCCAGGCGGATCTCGAAGCCGAGCGGCCGGGGCTTGGGCGGAGGGCCCGCCTTGGCCGTCGGGACGACCGCGTCGGCGCTCCGCCCTTCATGGAGGTCGATGTGTCCCTTCATCCCCCACCGGCTCCCGATGAAGCCGCCGACGAGGATCAGGAGGATGCCCAGGTGGGAGAGGCCGTGGCCCCACAGGGCGGGACGCCAGGCCCGCTTCCGGATCATGACGAGGCCCAGGCCGTGGCCCAGGAGCACCAGCCAGCCGGTGAACCAGCCCGAGTGGAAGATGTCGTCGAGGCCGAGCCAGAGCAGGATCGGGGCCAGGGCGCTCCCGTACTTCCTCGCGTACTCCTCCGGCGCCGAGCCCTGGAGGACGAAGGTCCCCAGCATCGTCGCCAGCAGGACCATCGCCAGGAGGGCGGCGCCGAACGGGAGGGAGGTGAGCGTCCTGGAGAGGAAGCGCCGGGCCGAGAAGATCGCGGTGGCGAGGACGGCCGCCGCGAACACCGTGGCCGCCTTGGCGGGCCATCCGCCGTGCAGGAGGGCGTCCAGGCCGACGAACCGGCCCGCGATGCCGACGACGACGGCGAATCCCGCGAGCCCCGCGGCGCAGGCGGCCACGCCGAGCGCGCGGGGCTCCGCCTGCGGGCCGGCCGTAACTCCGTTCACGATGCTATTTCCCGGCTGCCTTCCTGCACCGGCCGCACTTCTCGGGGCCTCCACAGCCGGCGTTCTTGGCCGCCAGCTCGTCGGTGATCTTCTTCCTCAAGGCGGCCAAGTCCGCCTCCGACCGCTTCTTCCTGGGATCGAGGTGCATGACTTCCTTGAAGGCCTTGTCGATGCAGATTGGCTGGAAGGTGGGGCTCTCCTGGTTGTGGCACCTCAGGCAGGCGTCGAACGGCGCCAGGTGGATCTCCTCCGCGGGGATCTTGACGTAAACCCTCTCCCCGGGGTCTCCCTGGCCTTCCTCCTCGCCCCCCGCCGCCGCCAGGCGGTCCTTGAAGTGTTTCTCCCCGGGGCCGTGGCAGGACTCGCACTGGATGCCGAGCTTGGGATCGAACTTCCTGGTGACGTGGTCCGCCGGCTCGCCGAAGGCCGTCATGTGGCACTTCAAGCATTTCTCGCTCTTCTGGGGATCGTCGATCCCCTTTTCCTTGGCGATCTTCTTCGCCTCGTCGGAAGCCAGGGCCTCGAAGGCCTTGGTGTGTTCCATCTTCTGCCAGGCGCCGAACTGGTTGCCGGCCCTCTCCGCGCGGTGGCAGTTCTTGCACTTGGCGGCGCCGATGTACTTGGAGTCCGCGGCCTTCCCCTCCGCCTCCCTGGCCGGGACATGGCCGAAGACCGAGAGGGCTAAAGCGGCAAGCGGCGTCCCCCAATAGACGATCCGCAGCAATGCCGTGCCCATGGCATTCTTCCTCCAAGGTCTAACGCCTACATGTATCACGATACTTCCTCAATCGGCAAGCCCTAATTGCCCGCCGCAGTCCCCTCCGGCCCGTCCCCGTGCCTCGGGGCGGGGAGGGAGCCGACCGCGGCCCGCAAAGGGGACTCCCGGCATGCCCGCGTCCGGTCCCCGGGATCGACAGGCGGCCCTTCTGCCGGATCCGCCGGCCTGGCACTTCAAAGAACTTCGGGCAGCCTCACGGCCTCGAATAAGGCGGAGCCCCTCCCATGCTGATGATCGAGTCGTACAGAATCTGCATCGCGTACTTGAAGTTGTGGATGCCGTGGCTGCCGTCGTTCTTCACGAAGTAGAAGTTGAAGGCGGCCTTCTTCTCCGCGTCGGTCATGCCCGCCCCGTCGACCGCCACTTCGCCGCCGTCGTCCTTCGGGAGCAGGCCCTCCAGGGTTTCCAGCATCGAGACGACCTGCGCCTGGAACGTCGGGATCTGGGTGGAGACGGGAGAACCGGTTGCCTCGACGTACGGGGAGAAGATCTGCAGTTCGGCGACCTCGCCCTGCATGTGGGGCACCGCCATCGTCCCGGCCAGCCCCCGGGTGAGCCCGGTCAGGGTCGTGGCCGTCTTGTCCGTGTACCTGATGATCTCGCCGTTCACCTTCACCACGCCGGAAACCGGGAACGGCAGGGGGCCGCCCGTGTCGCCGACGAGGATCGTGTCGCTCGCGGAGTCCCCGAAAGCCGCCAGGTAGACCTTCGGCTGGGTGGCGTCGACGGTGTGGTCCGCGGCCGCCGTCCCGTACAGCGCCCTCGCCGTAATGCTGATGGTGGCGGGGTCGACGTAGGTGTAGCTCATGAACTCGCTCTCGATCTTCACCGCGCCGCTCGCCGCCCAGCCGGTCGCGTTCCCGACGGTGATGTTGGCCGGAAGGGCCGGGGTCGTCGCGGTCATGGCCGTGCCCAGGGTAGTCGTGTGGTCGGCGACGCCGGAGGGCGCCAGCACGACCTGGACGCCCTTCAGGAGCGTGACCTTGGTGCCGCTGGGATGCTGGACCGTGCCTCCGCTGGTGCCGTCGATGCCGCGGAGGCAGGCGTCGAAGCTGGCCGCCGTCTTGCTGGAATAGGCGATCTTTTCCGTCAGCTTCGCCCGGTTGCCGGCCGTGTACTCGATGAGGAGGACTCCCGAGTTGGGGAATCCCGTCGTGTCGGCGGGGATGGAGTTCGGAACGACCACGGCGAACTTCGAGGACGGGACCGGGCTGCCGGTGGCCTTCTGGAAGGTTGCGCCGGTGCCGTAGAGTGCGCCGCGAGTGGCGCCCGTGAACGTCGTCGTCGTCGGGGTCGCGGTGTAGGAGATCAGCTCGCCCCCTACCTGGATGGTCCCGGCCGCCGGGAATCCCGTGTTATCGCTGACCGTGATGGTCGTATCCGCCAGCGCCAGCCCGTTGGTCAGGTTCGTCCTGAGGGGGGTGCCGCTGAACGAGGTCTCCGGGGCGTTGAACTGGCGGTGGCAGGAGTTGCAGGCGGTGACATTGTAGTGGTTGTCCGCTCTCGTGCTCAGCCATGCGGCCGGGTCGGAGACGGACGCCTCGTCGTCGCCGTTCACGTCGTCGCGGACCTTCCAGGAGTGGCCGCCCATGCGATCCCTCGAGTTGGAGCCCCACGTGACGTAGGCGCCGTTCGAGTGCGCCGCCGCCGTGGTGCCGTTGGCGCCCCGGGCCGCCACGACGACCGTGTAGGCGCCGTTCGAGGCGGTGATCGAGCTGTAGTTGACCTGCTCGTGGTCGATCCGGAGCGTGCTGTTGGCCAGCGGGAGGTTCGAGTTGGATCCGATGAGGAAACTCATGGTTGTCGCCGTGATGTCCTGCACCAGAGACGTCCGGGCCGTGCCCGGATCGCTTTTGCCCGTCGAAGTCAGGGTCTTCGCCATGTGGCACTCGGCGCAGCCCTCTTCGACCTCGAGGGTGTGCGCCATGTTGGCGTACGTCTTGCCGGGGTAGTTGGATCCCTTGCCCCCGGCGAGCGTCGTGCCGTAGAACATCTCGGCCTGGGGGTGATGGGGCTCGTGGCCGACCTCCGCTTCCTCGTCCGTGTGGCACTTGACGCACGCGGCGGAGACTTCGGCCTCCACGGCCACTCCGCTCACTTCGGCCTCCCCCTGGAACCTGAGCATGTAATGGTGCTCGGGGGTGTGGGGATCGTGGCACGCGGCGCAGGTCACCGGGGAGGCGGCGGCGTAGCCCTCGGCCGCGCTGCCTTTCGCCTGGACATCGATGAACCCCTTGGCGGTGTGGCACTTGTTGCAGGAAGTCCCGAGATGCATGCCCATGGATATGGACTTGAAGTGGCCGGACTGCTCGTAGTCGTAGGGGCCGCCGTGCCCGCGCCCGTGGCAGAGGGAGGTGCAGGTCTTCTCGCTGTAGCCCCTCCCGATCTTAGAGGTGTCCCCGAAGTGCTCGCCGCCGGGGCCGTGGCAGTTCTCGCACTGGATGCCGTTGAGGTCGGACTGGGCCGCGGGCTGGTTGAGCAGGCTGGCGTTCGTGTACCGGATGCCGCTGCCCCGGGGCAATTCATTGGTGCCGCTGAGGGACGCGTCCGCCACGGCGTACCAGGATGTCCCGGGGGCGGACAGAACGTGCCGGGACGGGTCGTCCCAGCCGGAGTTGGAGGGGTTGTTCGTCCCGCCGAGCATCTGGTAGTCGTAGCCCGCCGTGTGGCACCTGATGCAGGTGGTGCCGATGTTGGCCCTGAAGCCGGTGGTCTTCTCGGACCAGGCGGCGGCGTGGTTCATGAAGTCCGCGGATTCGGTCCTCTGGAAATCCTTGTAGATCTCCGCGTGGCAGCCGGCGCAGAAGGTCTGCCCGACGTAGTTCGCCGCCGTCACGTTCAGGCTGCAGTCGGCGCTGGTGCCGTCGGAGAAGGAGGCCGTCATCTCGACGGTATAGGTGCCGGGGCTCGCCGGGGTGAAGTACGGCTTCTGCTGGAGGGCGTCGCCGGCGAGGTAGGAGAGCGTGGGCCCCGACCAGGAATAGCCCGTCACCGTGGCGCCGGCGGGCGGCGTCGCTCCGCCCCAGAGCCACACGGGACGGTTCGTGGGAACCGTGGAATGGCCGTTGGAGTGGTAGCCCTTGTAGGGGAACGAGCCCGCCAGGAATTCGGAGGTGTTGTTCCACTGTTTGGCGTCCTCGGCGTCGATGGCCGCCACCGTGATCAAGGCCGCCGGCGCCGACGGAGAGGCGGCAGGCGGGGCGACGGCGCTGTCACTACTGCTCCTGTCGCAGGCCATGACGGACACGGTCGCCACCGCGAGCAACGACAGACCCAGCCACTGCATTCTGCGCTTACCCATGGCTCTCCACTCCGAAATATGGGACACGAACACGGTTCATACCCTTATCCATCTCCCGGCCGGCACGCCCGGCCGCGGGCTTCGCTTCGTTCCTAATGGCATATCAGACAGCTGTCTCCGTTATCCGGATGCGG
>CAYNDR010000339.1:0-7085 GCA_964395295.1 uncultured Planctomycetales bacterium | reverse complement strand
CCCCCTGGGCGCCCGTCTGGGAGAGCTGGCTGCGGAGCGGGTCGCCGGGGGCGAGCTTGAGGATGAGGAAGGTGACGAGGGTGATCCCGAAGAGCGTGGGGATCATCAGGAGCAGGCGGCGGACGATGTAGGCGCGCATCAGAGGGCCGGTCCCCCCGCGCTGCCCGCGGCTAACGGCGCGCTTCCTCGGGCGTCGAGATCCATTCGCGGTGGTCCAGGCAGGGGCGGATCTTGTAGAACTTCACGTTCCGGATCCGGGAGAGGTGTCCGCCGGTCTGCTTGTCGCAGAACAGGAAGGCATACGGCTGGTCGTCGTAGAAGATCCGGTGCATCCGGTGGTACATCTCCTTCTGCTTCGCCGGGTCGAACGTCACGCGGAGGGTCTCGATCAGCTTGTCCATCTCGGGATTGCTGTAGCCGATGGAATTGGAGCTGCTGGGCACGTCCGCCTGGCTGCCGTGGAAGATCTGGAAGGGGTCCTGCTTCCAGCTCATCGCCCATCCCAGCATCGACGCGTCGAACTCCTTCTTGTCGAGCTTCTCCAGCATGAGCGCCCACTTGAGGGGGGAGATCTGGACGTCGGCGCCGACCTGCCGGAACTCCTCCTTGATGACCTCGGCGATCGTCTTGTACATCGGGCTGTCGGCGTAGATCATGAGGTCGAACCTGAGCTCGTAGAGCTTGCCCCCGATCGTCTTGTCGCGCACTCCGTTGCTGTTCGTGTCCTTCCACCCGGCCTCGTCGAGGATCTTCTTCGCCTTCTCCGGGTCGTAGGGGAGGGGGGCCAGGGAGGCGTCGCAGGCCGTGCTGCCGGGGAGGAAGGGGCCCGTGATGCGGCCGGCGAGGCCGTAGAGGACCTTGTCGATGATCTTGTCCAGGGGGATGGCGTGGGCCAGCGCGGTGCGCACGGCCTTGTCCTTGAAGATCTCCCGCTTCTGGTTCCAGCCCAGGTAGCGGTAGCCGGGGTAGTCGTAGGCGATGGGCTTGACCTTCCCCTCCTTGACGGCCTTTTCCTGGAGGGTCTGGATGTAGAGCATCTTTTCCGGGATGGCGGCCGAATCGAGCTCGCCGTTGAGGAGCATCTGGAGCGAGGTGTTCGTGTTCGGGATGTTCCGGAAGACTACCTTGCTGAAGTAGAAGGGCTTGTCCCAGTACCGGGGATTCCTCGCGACCTCCAGCCGGTCGTTCTTCTTCCACTGGCCGAACGTCATCGGTCCCGTCCCGCAGAGCCTTGAGTTGTGCCAGTGGTTGTTGAAGCCCTTGGCGAACTCCTCGCTCAGGACGTCCAGCGATATGGGCTCGCCCTTTTCGTCCACCGAATAGATGTGCTTGGGGATGATCGGTATGCCCAGCGTGAATTCGTCGGAGAGGAAGTAGGGCTTGGTCCACTTGATCTTGACCGTGCAGGGATCCACGGCCGTGACGCGGATCTTGATCTTCTCCGATTCCTCCTTGGCCTCGGGATCCTCGTAGTAGCTGCGGAGGTGGGCGGCGTCGACGTGCCTATTGACGATGCAGTCGAACGTGAACTTGACGTCGGCGGCCGTGAACTCCTTCGGGGGAATGGGGGTGCCGTCCGGGAACTTCGCGGGGTGCCATAGGACGCCTTTGCGGAGGCGGATCGTGTATTCCAGGTCCTTCTCGTCGAATGTCCAGCCCTCGGCCAGCACCGGTTCCAGCTCGTCGGGATTCCCGAACTTCCGGTCGGCCAGGCCTTCCACGACCCACCGCATGAAGGCCTCGCTGACGGTGTCGCTGGACGTGATGGGATTGATCGTGTTGGGATCGTTCGCGTAGTAGAGCATCAGCGTGTCTTCGGCCGGCTTGGCGCCGCCGCGGGTGAGCTCTTCCTGGGGGGGCGCCGGCAGGACGGGGGCCGCCAGGAGGAGCAGCAACCCCATGCCGATGGCGGTGCGGGTCATCATGGCCTCCTTGGGACGGCGCGAACGGGAAACGCGACGGTCCCCATCGTATGCGGCCCCCTGCGGGAGTCAATGATTATCACCGGCCTTTATACGACCCAGGAGGATTGAGTCATTGAGCGATCGAGCCATTGAGCGATTGATAATCCCTCCCCCCCTTATCCCCCCCAAGGGGGGAAGGGGACCCCTCAATGGGATTTTGCGATTAAGCCATTTTGGGGATCCCCCAGACCCCGGGGGAGATGCAAAAGGCGATCAAGGGATCTGCGGTTTCTCCCCCCGGGGGCTGGGGGGGATCCCTCAATGAATCAATGACTAAATCGCTCAATCCCTCAATCTCCCGGGGGTCTCCTTGACGCTGTCCGGCCGATATGGTTGAATGGGCCTCCAGCACCTTTTTACGGGGCGCCGCCGTGCCTAAAATCATCATCAAGCAGGGAGGACAGACGAGGGAGGTCGTCCTCTCCAAGGAGAACTTCAGCATCGGCCGCACCCCGGAGAACGACCTCGAAGTCCGCGACTCCCTCATTTCCCGGCGCCACTCCTCGATCATCCGCCGCGGCGAACGGTTCGTGGTCTACGACCTCGGCAGTTCCAACGGCACCTTCGTCAACCGGGAACGGATCGAGATGAAGCCCCTGGACCACGGCGACGTGATCCGCATCGGCGACACCGAGATCCAGTTCGTGGACGAGGCGCATCCGGCCAAGCCCCCCACGGCGCCGCGGCCCCTCGCCGATTCCCCCAGCTCCCCCCAGCTCATCCAGTCCGTCGACGAGGTGGGCCAGAACTACAGCCTGGACATCACGGAGGCCCTCCAGAAGGGCCTCTCCCTCCGGGACATCCGCCAGGAAGTCGCCGGGGAGAAGGCGGCCAAGGACTCCAAGATGTTCTTCATCCTGTTCCAGGTGGGCAAGGCCCTCTCCAACGCCGCCACCCTGGACGACATGCTCCTCACCGCCACGCGCCTCATCTTCGAGGTCATCAACGCCGAGCGCAGCGTCATCCTCCTCCGCCAGCCCGGGCAGGCCGAGGTCCAGCCCCGCCTCTGCTACCACCGGGCCCGCGGCATCATGGACGGCAAGGACATCCCCATCTCCCATACCATCACCTCCCAGGTCATCAACGACAAGGTCTCGATCATCACCTCGGACGCCCTCCAGGACCCCCGGTTCATGCAGGGCCTCTCCATCGTCCAGTACAACATCCGCTCGGCCCTCTGCGTCCCCCTCTGGGAGGACAAGCAGGTCTACGGCGTCATCTACCTGGACAACCTGGCCAAGTCCTACGCCTTCACCAAGGACGACCTGGAGCTCCTCACCGCCATCGCCAACCTCATCGCCATCCGCATCCGGCAGGACGAGACCCAGGCCCGCCTCCGGCAGGAGGAGATGACCCGCACCAACCTCATGAAGTTCCACTCCCCCGACGTGGTCAACGCGATGATGGCCCGCGGCGGGGAGGTGAGCCTCGAGGTCATCGACCGCGAGGTGAGCGTGATCTTCATCGACGTCGAGGGCTTCACCAAGCTCTCCGAGACCCGGCCCGCCAAGGAGGTCGTCGGGCTCCTCAACGAGTTCTTCCTGATGGCCACCGACGCCGTGTTCGCCCAGAAGGGGAACCTCAACAAGTTCATCGGCGACGAGGTGATGGCCATCTACAACGCCCCCCTCGACATCCCCGACCACGCGGTCGCCGCCGTCCGCACCTGCATCCAACTGCTCCAGGAACTGGAGAAGTTCAACAAGGCCCACCCGGACCGCAAGTTCAACGTCCGCTGCGCCGTCAACACCGGCCCGGCCGTGGTAGGGAACGTGGGCACCCCCGCGCGCATGGAATACACGGCCCTGGGCGACACGGTCAACACCGCCGCCCGCCTCTCCAAACTGCCCCAGGTCAACCGCGTCATCATCGGCGAGCGCACGTACGGGCTCGTCAAGGACATCTTCAAAACCCGGGACCTGGGCGTCCAGGCCCTGAAGGGAAAGGAGAAGCCCTTTCACGCCTACGAGATCTCGGCCTGAGGGGACGGATCGATGAGGCGCGTCGCCGTCCTGGGTTCCACCGGGTCCGTGGGCCGCAGCGCCCTCGACGTGGCCGCCCACCTGGGCCTCCCCGTGACCGGCCTGGCCGCGCGCGCCGACTGGCGCGCCCTGGCGGAGCAGGCCGCCCGCTTCCGCCCCGCCCGCGCCGCCCTGGCCGATCCCGCCGCCGCGGACGCCCTCCAGGCCGCCCTGAACGGCTCGGGCACCGCCGTCCTCCGCGGCCCCGAAGGGGTCCTCCGGATCGCCGCCGCGGACGACGCCGACGTCGTCCTCTGCGCCATCAGCGGCGCGGCCTGCCTGGGGCCCGTGCTCGACGCGGCCGCCCGCGGGAAGACGCTGGCCCTGGCCAACAAGGAATCGATGGTCATGGCGGGGCCGATCCTCCTGGAGGCCGCGCGCCGGTCCGGCGCCAGGATCCTCCCCGTGGACAGCGAGCACAGCGCCATCTTCCAGGCCCTCCAGGGCGGCCGGCGCGAGGAGGTCCGCCGCGTCTTCCTCACGGCCTCCGGCGGGCCCTTCGCCCGCACCCCGAAGGAGGAGTTCGCCCGGATCACCCCCGAGGAGGCGCTCCGACATCCCACCTGGACCATGGGCGGGAAGATCACCATCGACTCGGCCACCATGTTCAACAAGGCCCTCGAGATCGTCGAGGCCAAGTGGCTCTTCGGACTGGAGCCCTCGCAGATCGAGGTGATCCTCCACCCCCAGTCGATCGTCCATTCGATGGTGGAGTTCGTGGACGGCTCCGTGATCGCCCAGATGGGGGTGCCCGACATGCGCACGCCCATCCAGTACGCCTTCACCTGGCCCGCCCGGGCGCCGGGGAACGTGGAGCGCCTGGACCTCGCGGCGGCGGGGACGCTCTCCTTCGAGGCGCCCGACCCCGAGAAGTTCCCCTCGATCCGTCTGGGCTACCGGGCCGCGGAGGCGGGGGGCACCATGGGCGCGGTCCTCAACGCGGCCAACGAGGTGGCCGTGGAGCTCTTCGTGCAGAGGAAGATCGCGTTCCCCCGCATCTTCGAGATCGTCCGGACCGTCATGGACCGCCACGCGGTCGTCCCCGGCCCCTCCCTGGAGGACGTGCTGGCGGCGGACGCGTGGGCCAGGGAGGAGGCGCGTTCGTGCTAGAGAGCATCCTGGAGCGGGTGGTCTGGTTCGTCAAGCTCGCCGAAGTCATCGTGGGGCTGGGCGTCCTCATCTTCCTCCACGAGCTGGGCCATTTCATCCTGGCCAAGAGGAACAAGGTCCGCGTGGAGGTCTTCTCGCTCGGGTTCGGGAAGGCGCTCTTCCGCTGGAGGCGCGACGAGACGGAGTACCGCATCTCGGTCGTCCCCCTCGGCGGATACGTCAAGATGGCCGGGGAACTGCCCAGCGACGACCGGAAGGGGGAGCCCTGGGAACTGCCCTCCAAGACCGCCTGGCAGCGCTTCCAGATCTTCACCGCCGGGGCGCTGATGAACCTGATCCTCGGCGTGCCCCTGGCCATCCTCGCCTTCCTCGTGGGGATGTACGAGCATTCCAACCAGGTCAGCGTCCCGGGCGTGCCCGAAGCCAACGCCGGCATGAGGCCCGGCGACGTGATCGTCAAGGCCGGCGGCCGGAAGATCGAGAACATGGACAAGTACCGCATCGAGATGGTGCGGCGCTTCAACCGCAGTGTCGTCCCCGTCACGGTCCGGCGGGGCGGCCAGGAGATCGTCCTCCAGGTGGAGACGATGGGGTCCCACTGGCATTCCCACACGCGGCCGCCGAACCTCATGGTCAGCTACGTCCGGAAGGGGTCGCCCGCGGACGAGGCCGGCCTGCGCGAGATGGACGAGGTGGTGGAGGCCGAAGGCCGGCTCGTCCTGTCCTGGAAACAGCTCGACGAGGTCCTCCGGAAGAGCCCCGGCCGGGCGGTCCGGCTCAAGGTCCGCCGCCGCGACGGGGATTGGAACGCCTCGCTCTCGGAGGTCGTGGTGACGCCGCCTCCCAAGGACGTCTACGCCCTGCCGGAGGACGCGCGGCTCTTCGAGTGCGTGGTGGGGGCGGTCATCAAGGGCCTGCACGCATGGGAGAAGCTCCAGCCCAAGGACCGGGTCGAGCGCATCGACGACCGGGAGGTCCTCAGCTGGCAGGACCTCAAGGACGCCGTGGAGGGCTCCCTGGGCCGCGCCGTCCGCTTCACCGTCCGGCGGGAGGACAAGCTGATCGAGAAGCCCGTCGAGGTCACGCCCACGTACGGCGACTCGGGGGCGGGCCAGATCGGCGTGGGGAGGGGGGACACCCGGGTCTTCGCCTTCGTGGCGCCCGGTTCCTCCTGGGAGAAGGCGGGCCTCCGGTCGGGGGACGTGCTCTACAGCGCCCCCAGGAAGGACAAGAAGGGGAACTGGCAGGAGGACGTGACCGGCAAGGGCGACAACGACCTCCCGCTGGGGCACCTGTACGGCTTCCGGGAGAAGGAGCCGCGCACCCTCCGGCTCCAGGTCAAGCGGGGCGCGGAGAAGGTCCGGATCGACCTGCCCCTCGAGAAGCGCACGGAGGGGGACCTCGATGGGCTTGGCCTGGTCGCCCCGAACGGCGCCCTGGGCATCGATCTCGTCCGGTCCTTCCGCCGCCGGCCGTTCGGCGATGCGGTGGCGGCGGGCCTCTACGAGCCGCTCGACGTGGCGTTCATGACCTTCGAGATCCTCGGGAAGCTCCTGTTCTTCCAGGAGTCGGTGAAGGGCCTGACGGGACCGGTGGGGATCTTCCACACGTCGATGAGGTACGTGGACCTCTCCTTCGGGAACTTCCTGTGGCTGTTGTGCCTGATCACGGTGAACCTGGGGATCTTCAACCTCCTGCCGATCCCGATCCTGGACGGGGGCCACCTGGTGCTCCTGGCGATCGAGAAGGCGCGCGGCCGGCCGCCTTCCGAGAAGTTCATGGCCGCCTTCCAGTACTCCGGCCTCCTGTTCATCCTGGCCCTGGTCGTCTTCGTGACCTTCAACGACATTTCAAGGCTGATCGTCGGTGGATAGCGAGGCTTGGACGCCCTACCTCAACCAGGCCGTGGTGATGGACACGGACTCGCAGTTCGTGTACCTGGGGACCCTCTCCCGCGTGGAGGACAATTTCATCGTGCTCTCGGGGGCGG
>CAYNDR010000338.1:0-7105 GCA_964395295.1 uncultured Planctomycetales bacterium | reverse complement strand
GTCTCCAGCTCGAAACGGCGGCTCGGAGCGTTTCCGTGACGGAGCGGCTGACGGCGGCGTGTCTCCGGGACAGCAACCAAATCGCGGCCATCGGGAAAGGGGGCAAGGAGCAGATCTTTACGATCACCCCCGACCTCCATCGAACGCTCCGACTCCTCCTGACCCATCGTCCGGGCCCCCTGGCGGATCAGCGGGGGTACCAGACCGCATACAGACGCGCGATCGAGGCCGCTGGCGGCCGCGTGACCGGCACCCACGGCGCCCGCCGCCGGTCGATCCAGGACTTCTACGCCCGGCAGTACAAGGAGGCGGTCAATTCGGGGGTCTCACCGTCCGAGGCGGCCGAACTGGCCGCCGGAGATGCCGTCCAACGGCTGGGCCACAGCCGTGACCGAAGGGATCATCGCCGGATTTATCTCGGGAGATGAGTTCCTGAACCCAGTCGTCATAGCCTCGACGGGTACGGTTTCGCCCCCGCGTTCCGGTCGGAGCCCTCCATGAACTCTTTCGATCCTCTCCAATCTCGGGCCCGGCGCGGGACGGCGGCTTGCGCATCGAGCTTCGAGCCGCCCCCGAACGACGAACGGGATCGCGGCCCTGGCGATGAACGATTCCCCGAGAAGGGGCAGGGGATAAGGCCATCTGTCGAATAGGGCGCCGGCCGCCCGGGACGAGGCCCCCCTTCCAGGATCATTTGCGGGACCCCGCCCCCCGGCGTATACTTCCCCTTGAGGGTTGCATGGATTTTATCCCGTTCCCCGAGTCCGTCTTCATGCTGGGCGGCCGGTACGAGTTCCTCAGCGAGGCGGTCCGCGCCATCGACCGGCAGAAGCACCTCAGCCTCCGGGACATCCTCGACGCCACGCCCCCCGTGTGGATCCGGCTGGCGCCCTTCTCCATCGGCCAGTCCCTGGTCACCAACGGCGAGTACCTCCAGTTCCTGGACGCCTCGACCGGGCCGGGGGCCCGCCTTTACGATTCCGCCGCCGTCTGGCGCCATGTCTGGCAGGACCTGAACCTCCGCGTCGAGAGATTCCCCGTCCCCTTCGAAAGGGCCCCGGGGGAGATCGTCGAGTTCCAGGAAGACTACACGGGGGCCCGGGGGGCCGTGGAGGCCTACCTTGCCTCCCTCCGCTTCGAGATCCAGCGCACGCTCCTCACCGCGGGGGCTTCCATCGCGGAAGACTCGACATACCAGTCCGCCCACGTGATGATCCGCCAGCAGGGCGCGGAGACGCGGCCCGAGGCGCCCCCCCGGGAGGAACTCGTCCGCCCCGCCTTCGCGCTGGCCCGCTACCTTCTCCGGGGGGCCCTCCTCCTCCCGGGGGAGGATCCCGCGACGATCCTGAGCGAACGCGAACAGCAGATCCTCGGCGACTGCGCCGCGCCCGCCAAGGCGGCCGACCTCCTCACCCAGCTCGTGGCCGAGCTCCGGAAGGCCTACCGGAACCGCGTGGACGTCCGCTACCAGATGGCCTTCCAGTCCGGGCACTTCCGCATCGAACCGGTGGATTTCCTCCTGCGCCTGCGGGAGCAGGTGCGCCGCCTGAAGGACGTCAACGAGCCCGTCTCCCTCCGCCAGGTGCTCTACCCCCGATACTGGCAGGGTCCCGAAGGCAAGACCGGCACGGTCGAATTCATGGGGGGAGGCGGGCCCTGGGAGGAACAGCCCGCCTACGGCATCACCCTCTACGAGGCGGCGGCCTACGCCGCCTGGCTCGGGAAGGCCTTGGGACGCCCCGTGATGCTTCCCGTCGAGGCCCAGGTCGAGCGCGCCTCGAGCTGGCCCGTCGAGGAGCTCCCTCCCGAGGGCGGGCTCCTCGTCCTCGACCCCTCGCGCAAGCTCGCCTTCCCCTGGGAGGACCACAATCCCACCCGCGATTTCAACTACTACTTCGGGAAGGAAGGCGCGGAACTCGGGGAATACTTCCGCAGCCGCAGGAAGTATCAGGAACTCCTCCAGGAAACGTCCCGGCTCGTCGATGGCCAGACCCGTCTCTTCCAGCTCGAGGGCTTCGGCTGGCAATGGACGCGGGACCGGTATGCCGAGGACGAGTTCAAGTACATGAGGTTCCAGGATCCCGAGTATCCGCGCTGCTCCCGTTGGACGGGCCAGCTCAAGGGCGGCGGGGGCGGGGTCCAGAGCATCTACGATTTCCAGCCCAGCGCCGGCGTGGGGTCCCCGCGTTTCGTGCTCAAGGGCTCGCCGGACGTCCTCGGGGGCCCCGGACTCACCGCCCGGCGCTACGCGGCGAATCCCCTCCGGGCCTATCCCAACGTGGGCTTCCGGGTCGCCCTTCAGGAGGACGCGTGACCTCGCCCGCCTGCTTCGCCTGCGGTGCCAAGCTCAACCTGTCCCCCAAGGGGGAGTCCGGCGTCTGCGAAAACACCGCCTGTCCCGGCGGCATCCGCTTCATCGTGTGCGGCTACTGCCGCCAGGTCAGCTTCTCCAAGGTCCCCGGCGGGATGAAGTGCCACAACCGGGACTGCCGGATGACCGGCATCGCGAGGGATCGCTGCCCCGCCTGCGACAAGATCTCCCTCATCCCCTTCAAGGGGAAATCCCTGTGCATCAACCGGAAGTGTCCCTCCCACAAGAGCATCGTGGCGGAGTGCTTCTTCTGCCATACCCGCCAGGGCGAGCCGTCGTTCCTCAACTCGCCCGAGGTCATGTTCTGCACCAAGGGGGACTGCGCCTACCTCCTCCGGCGCGTGGAGGAATGCGACATCTGCCGCCGGCGATCGTTCGTCGTGGACGAGAAGCTGTGCCGCAATCCCGAATGCGCCATCTCGGGGAAGGTGGTCGATCGCTGTCCCGCGTGCGGGCTGAAGACGCTGGCCCAGGACGCCCGCGGGACGCCGCGTTGCCTCAACCACGGATGCGCCGGCCCCGCCCCGGATCAGCAGGTCCCCGGGACCCTCCCTTCGCCGGATACGGCCCTCACCCTGAACATGTACCCTCCTCCGAAGCCGGTCCCCGAGCCCATCCTGCCTCCCTCCATGGGCGAGACGCCCTCGGGGCGCCCCGTATTCGTGCCGGCCCCGGCCCCGCCTCCGCCCCCTCGCCTTCCCCCCCCCGCTCCTGGACCCGCCCAGCCCTCGGCCATCGAGGAGGCATACGATTTCCTGCGGCGCACCCTCATGCAGGTGAACGGGAAGCCGAGCCCCCTCTACCTCATCATCGGACTGCCCGGGTCCGGGAAAACCGTCTACCTCGCCATGCTGGGCACGATCCTGGGGCTCCGGAACCAGCGGTTCTGCTTCCCCTTCGAGGGCGTGGAGACCAACTGGGTGAAGGTGGAAACCCTCCTGAGCCGGATGGGCGGCATCGCGGAGCCCCGCCGCGTGAAACGGATCGGCGCCCGGATCCGCGACCTCGTCTTCGACTTCGGCCTGGGGCTTCACGAGGCCTACCTCGCCCGCGGCCAATGGCCTCCGCCCACGGCGCACCTGACCGAGGACGACGCCGCCCCCGCCACCTACTTCCTCGTCTCCGAGGTCGCCCGGAACCTGAAGCCGCTGGCCCACGTGATCACGCTGGAGACCTCCGGGGAGCACTACAAGGAGGTCCTTTCGAATTTCCCCAAGTACGCCCTGGGGGCCCAGCCGGCCAATCCCACCCAGCGGGTGCTCGTGGACCTCATGAACCAGGCGGAAGGGTTCATCGTGCTCGTGGACCCCGACAACCGCGACAACGACGCGATCTTCAAGAACTTCTTCATGGTGCTCAAGGACGGGCTCCGGCCCCGGGCCCTGAACCGGTTCTACCGGGAACTTCGGGCCGGACTGGGGGCCGAGATCCCGCCGGGGGCCCGGCCGGGAGGCCCGCCGGACTTCCGCCGGCTCCTCCAGCTCATCCGCGAGGACGACCGCCGGCGGCAGGCCTTCGAGGAGCAGTTCACCGACGAGAAGCGCCTGACCTCCGCGAGGCTTTCCGAAGTCTACCGGAAGCTCGAGGAGGGCCGGTACGAGGTCGCCCTGGGCGAGGACGGCCAGTGGCTCAACGAGATGGAGGGGCGCCTGGCGGAACTGGAACCGGAGATGGTGAAGAACGCCAAGAACCGGCTCATCCCTCCGGGCGCGAAGCTGACGACCGAGCAGGTGAAGCAGCGCACCCTCGAATACTGCAAGGGCCTCGTCCGCGCCTGCACGGACCACCTGGACCGGCTCTCCCGGCGGCGCCTGGAGCGCGGCCGGCCCCCCCAGGAGCAGTCCGCCATCCTCGAGATCAAGAAACGCTTCGAGCTGTCCGATTCCTTCCGCGTCGAGGTGGACGAGAGCTCCCTCCGGGAGCGCGAGGTGACCCGCTTCGCCGACCTGAAGCACCTGGCGCTGGTCGTGACCAAGTCGGACAAGCACCCGATCATCTATCCCCCCGAGCAGTACGCCCGGCGCAAACTTCCTTCCTGCGACCTCCACCTCCGCGACATCCAGGACTACCTGAAGCTCTGCGGGGGCCAGGTCCGCTGCTACAACGCCTCGGCTTCCGGATACACGCTCCTCGACGGCGGGACGCACCGGCCGGGCCCCGCCCATACCCAGACCCCGATCAACGTCCTCCAGCCCCTCTTCGACATGCTTCAGATCTCGGGGTGAGAGAAATGCGCGTCGAACTGGAGCACCACGTCTACTCCTCGCTCCAGGGATACCGCACGCTCTACGCCTCTCCCCGGCTTTCCCCCGAAGTCGCGGCGCGCGCCGAGGAAACGGCGCGGGCCCTGTACCACTCCGTGGGGACGCGGCCCCAGCGGGGTTTCTACAGGCCGGCGCCGGGGACGTCCGCGGCCCTGCGCGCCTTCCCCTGCGGGACCGACCACGCCGGCCGCCCCCGCACCTGCGTGCACACGGTCCTCCTCCGGGACGAGGCCGCGCGGGCCATCCCGATGTTCAACCCGCTGGCGATCCCGGAGGACCTCTTCCTGCGCGAGGTGGAAGATCCCCAGGACTTGGGGGGCGACGTCCGGCGTTCCTGGGACCCTCCCGCGGACCCTTCTCCCATCGCCCTCTGGAAGCAATCGGCCGGGAAGATCCGGCCCGGAACGCTGGAGATGCTCGTCCCGATCCTCCTGGAGACGAAACGCGCGGCGACCGTCTTCGATCCCCGCGACGAGGCCTTCGACATCGCCGCGGTCCTCGCGTACGCTCTGCCCCCTTCCGTCCGGCGCGCCCTGACCTTCCTCTCCCGGGGTCCCAGCCCGGCGCCCGCGGGGTTCCGCCTCCAGTTCGCGGCCGTCCGGACCGCGGTCCACGATCAGATCTTCGTGGACTTCGAGCGGTTCCAGTCCGCCAACGATCCCGAGCGGAACGCCTATTCGGATTTTGTCATTGAGTCCTTGCGGTCCCCCGACCGCGCGGCCGACGCGTTCCGCCTGGCCGCGGCCCTGGAGCGCCACGAGCCCGATCGGACCTTCGCGGCGCTGGGCTACCTCGATCTGGTGGAGGCGTTCCGGTCCTGCCGGGATATTTTCCAGGACGACGGAGGCATAGCCATCCGGGCGAAATGCCTCGAGGCGGCGGAGGCCATCCCCCGCTTCGTCCAGGCGGATTGTCTCCATCTGGCCCGGGCCGTGGGGGTGGCCGCGGGGGAAGTCATCGAGCGGATGGCCGCCATCGTCTGGCCCGCACGGGCGGAGGCGGTCCGGAACCGCATCGAGGAGGCCAAGTCGGCGGCGCCGGACCAGCTGGCGGCCGTTCTGCCGAAGCTGACGGAGGACCTGCGCCGCGCCCAGGGGATGGACCGCGGCAAGCCGGCGGACGACACGTGGTACGGGTCGCCGGACGAGGACGACACGACTGAAATCACGATCTGAAACCGTTGAACCGGCATCCGGGGGGGTATAATTCCCTCCGGCGGAAACGCCCCCGGAAGGCCGGCCGCCGCGAAAGGAGAACGAAGCCCATGCCCGATCCGTCCCGCGAGTTCGAGAAGGAACTCGACAAGGAGATCGCCGCCAAGGCCCGCCGGTTGAGGCCCGACGAGATCGGGGAGAAGGGGATCAAGGTCGTCGGCAAAGGGCAGCTCCTCGATCTCATCCGGTCCATGATCGAGAAGTTCGGGAAGCTCGAGAGCAAAGATCTGATCGCCAAGATCACGGAGCTGGAATTCGGCCGCCAGCAGTCCGTGGACCGGGAGGCGCGGCTCAAGGCGGAACTCGAGGCCCTCCGGGCCCAGGCCGCCGGGCGGGCGGAGCTGGAGGGGAAGCTGGCCGAGGCGGAGGCGCGCGCGGCGCAGGCCGGGCAGGAGCTGGCGCGCCGGGCGGCCATTACTCAGGGCGAGGTGGAAGCACTTCGGAGCGGGCTCCAGGAGGCGCGGGCCCGGGCGGCCGGTCTCGAAGCCGCGCTGGCGGCCGCCCGCGCGGGGAGCGACCAGGCCCGGGCCGAGGCCGGGGGCCTCAAGGGCGAGCGGGATCGCCTGGCCGAAGAGTGCCGCCGGTTCCAGGAGCGCCTCGCGGCCGCCGAGGCCGCGCTGGCCGGGGCCCGGGGGAACATGGAATCTTCCCTCGCCCGGATCACCGGTCTCGAAGGCGAAGGCCGCTCCCAGTCCGAGCGGATCGCCGCCCTCATGGCGGATCTGGAGAAGGCCCGTTCCGAAGGCGGGCGCTCGATGGCCGCGGCGGAGGGCCTCAAGGGCGAGCGGGACCGGCTGGCCGACGAGTGCCGCCGGTTCCAGGAGCGCCTCGCGGCCGCCGAGGGCGGCCTGGGCGAGGCGCGCGGGGCTTTGGAGGCCTCCCTCGCCCGCATCTCCGAGCTTGAAGGCGAGGGGCGGGTCCAGTTGGGGCGCCTGGACGCGCTTGAGGCGGAACTGTCGGGGACCCGCACGGAGGGCGACCGTTCGAAGACCGAGGCCGAGAGGCTTCAGGCCGAGCGGGAGCGGCTCGCGGAGGAGGGCCGCCGGCTGGGGGAGCGCCTGGGCGAGGCGCGCGCGGCGGCGGAAGCGGCCCAGGCCCGCATCGCGGCCCTGGAGAAGTCGCTGGCCGAGGCAAGCTCCCTGGCGGAACGGGCGCGCGCGAGCATGGCCGCCGCCGAAGGCGCCCTGGCCTCGGAACGCGGTGTGGGCCGGGAGCTCAAGGAGAAACTCGACGGCAAGGAAACCAGCGGGGCCGCC
>CAYNDR010000337.1:0-7111 GCA_964395295.1 uncultured Planctomycetales bacterium | reverse complement strand
TGCATGACCGGCTGTGGGGGGCGTTCCAGCGCTGGCTGGAGCTTCGCCAGACGGGCATCACGAAGAGGGACCTCATGCTGAGGGGCCTCCGCGAGTGCGGGGACCCGAACCGATACACTAGGAACCTCATCTTCGCGGGGAACACCTTGAGGACGTACGAACGGGTGCTCCGGGACTTTGTCGAGTTCGCCCGGACCGAGCACGGGGCGACCCGGCTTGGGGACATCGGGAAGAAGGAGTTCCGGGCCTACATGGACCGGGCCATCGCCCAGGGGCTGGCGGTCAAGACCCTGAACCTCTACCGGAGCGCCCTGGCCAAGTTCGGCTCGGCCGTGACCGGGCAGACCGAATCGTTCGCGGCCCTCTCGGAGAAGTATGGCTGGAAGATCCTCCAGTTGGCCAAGCTGGGGAAGCTGGCTACGCCCACTCGGGCCACCCCCGGCCGGGATGTCCTGGAGCGCGCGATCGCTTTCCTGAAGGCCTGGGATGCCCACCATTTCAATCGGACGGGGGAGGAACGGGCCTATCCTCTCGCCGCCCGTCTCCAACTCGAAACGGCGGGTCGTAGCGTCTCCGTGACGGAGCGGCTGAGGGCCATGGATCTAGGGGAGTTGCCTCGCGTCCGGGCAGTTTTAGGATATATCTCGTATTTTGCTTGTAAATCAAAATGTGGGAAATAGAATAAATGTATGAAGATGGCCTTGGGAAACCTGGAGATGCGTCTCCTGGCCTACGGCCAGATGCGGGGTCTCCAGACGATCCGTCTCGGAGATCTCTCGGAGCCCCTCCGGCTCTCGATTCCCCAGCAGTATTGGATCCTGAGCCGCCTGGCCCGCGCCGGGATGATCGCCCGCGTCAGGCGCGGCCTCTACGTCCTGCCCCCCCGCCTGCCCCTGGGTGGGCGGTGGAGTCCCGACGAGGCCCTCGCCCTGAATACCCTGATAAAGGACCTCCGCGGGCGCTACCAGGTCTGCGGTCCGAATGCCTTCAACCGCTACGGCTTCGACGAGCAGGTGCCGGCCCGCGTTTTCGCCTACAACAACCGCCTCTCCGGTGAGCGCACGATCGGGGCCGTGGCCCTGACGCTCATCCGGGTGGCCGACGACCGTCTCGGGGGCATCGAGGAAGTCTCTTCGCGGGAAGGCCCTCCGCTCGTCTACTCCTCCCGCGCGCGGACGCTCGTGGACGCCGTCTACGACTGGTCCCGTTTCCGGAGCCTCCCCAGGGCGTACGCATGGATCCGCCGGGAACTCTCGGCCAGGCGCGTCCGCGCCGGTGAGCTCGTCGACGCCGCGATCCGATACGGGAACCTCGGGACGGCGCGGCGGATCGGGGCGCTCCTCGACCGCGAGGGCGTGCCGGAACGGCTGCTCCGGAGGCTGGAGCGGACCCTGGGCCGGTCGAAGTCCCTGATCCCCTGGGTCCCCGGACGCGCCGCTAAGGGAAAGGTCGATTCGAGATGGGGGGTGATCCTCAATGAGCGCGAATGACCTGCCGTTCATCCGATTCCATGAAGACGCCGTCCTGTTCCGCGAAGCAGTGGGCTTCACGGCGGCCGGGACCGGCTTCCCGCCTCGTCTGGTCGAGAAGGACTACTTCGCCTCCGTGATGTTGTCCCGACTGGCCGGGGTAGAAAGCCTCGTCTTCAAGGGCGGGACCTGCCTGGCCAAGGTCCACGCCGACTTCTACCGGCTGAGCGAGGATCTGGATTTCGCGATTCCGCTGCCGGCGACGGCCTCGCGATCCGAGCGAAGCGGTCGGGCCGACGCCGTGAAGGAAGCCTTCGACGCGCTCCCGCGGGAGTCCCCCTGCTTCCGCAGGATGGAACCGCTTCGTGGGGCGAACCGCTCGACGCAATACGTCGGCAAGGCCGGCTACGTCTCCGTCCTGAACGGGCAGGAGGAGTCGATCAAGGTGGAGGTCAGCCTCCGGGAGCCCCTGCTGGAGAAGACCCTAAGCGGCGCGGCGCGGCGCGGCGCGGACGATCCTCCTCGATCCCGTGTCCGGGGGCCCGCTTGTGGCTCCGGTGCGGATCGTCTGCATTTCCAGGATCGAGGCCTTCGCGGAGAAGTTCCGCGCGGCCCTGACGAGGCGCGAGGCCGCCATCCGCGACTTCTTCGACATCGACTACGCGGTGAGGAAGCCGGGCTTGACCACACGGGGCGCAGAGATCGTGGGTCTCGTGCGGCGGAAGCTGGCGGTCCCCGGCAACGAACCTGTCAACGTGGGTCCCGACCGCCAGGCCGAGCTCCGGGGCCAGTTGGAGGCCCAACTGAAGCCCGTGCTCCGAAAGCGCGATTTCGACGAGTTCGACCTGGACCGCGCCTTTGCCGTGGTCGCAGAGATGGCCCAGGGGGTCGAGTGACGGACATCGACATCCGCCGGCTGGCACGGCTGAGGTCTGCCGAGGCGTAGCCTTCCCGCTACAACCCACTCTTGAAGAGCCGTGGACCACCCTCGAAGTCAACGTAGGCCGCAGTAGTTCCAGGAGATGCGGATGGCCAGTACTTGGGATGCGCCGGGACGATACGGCCGATCCCTGACGTGAAAGCGAAGACTTCGGACTGGATTGACTCAAGTGCCGCCAGGCATGTTTCGGCACGGGTCTCGAGCTTTATCTGATCTCGCTCCAAGGCGGGATTCAAATGATGGAAGTCGTTTATGTCCTTTCCCCAGACTATTTTCGAAGGCGGTTCGTGCTGTTTGGCTGATTAGTCCCTTGCGGTGAAGATTGGCGAAAAGCTTCGGCGGATCATTTCCGGATTTTGTGTGGTTCGCTTTGGCAATGAACCGTGACAGCGCCTCGGCGACGGCTTGAGCGAGGGTGATGCAGCCGTAGTAATTGCGAAGTAGGGCTGGGCCCCGCACCCGGCCCCCGGCTGCGAATGCCTTTCACCCCGGGGGGTGACGTTTCCTCAACGTGGTCTCGGGGGGAACGGAGGCCCGATGCCTCTACTTGAGTTATTATCATCGCGTCTGGCAGCGGGCGCCCCATCACTTCTTTTGGACCGGCTCCGGTTTCACCTGCGTCGAGCGGTATCCGTGCTCGGGATAGGCAGGGCTGTCCATCGCCGTGCCGCGGCCGTCCCAGTCCGCCCTGGCGGCGAGCGCGGGATCGGCTTTGCCGCCGCCCGGCGTAACGACCTCGGTCGCCTCCAGCTTCGCCTGGCCGGCCAGCGGCTGACGATCTTTCGTCGCTCCGGTCATCGAGAGGAGGCAGCGCGCCAGCGTTACGGTTGAATCCCGCTCGGCCCGCACGCAGGTCGATCCGTCCTCGGCGAAGGTGCAGTGCGTCGCCGTCACCTCCGCCTTTTCCTGGGCCCAGAGAGAGCAGTCGACCGAATATCCGGCCGCGCAGTTCTCCAACTGCCCCCGGCTCCAGATGCGGAAGCCTCGCTTGTTGCGCAGCGCCAGGCAGTCGAGCAGCTTCACGGCCGGCTTCAGGTCGAAACCGCCGTCCTGGTTGCGGATCGAGACGCAGCGTTGGAACATTACTTCGCGGGTGTTGCCCTCCACGACAAAGCCGTCCCCGTTCACATACCTCTGTCTCTGGTTCGACTTCATGTTGTTCGTGGAGCGACAATCATAGAACGAGATCCCCGTGTTCGGATCGCCACCGTCGTTGACCACGAAGCCGAACGGGAGCATCTCGGTTTTGGTTTCCCACTCCGCGTCGCCTTCCGAGCAGTCGGCCGTGCATTGAAGGAAGGAGGCTCGATCGCATCCCTCCTCGAGGCGAAAGCCATGCTTTGAGTAGCGTTTCAGGTCGCATCGCTGGACCATGACGTCGTCACAATGCGACAGGTAGAATCCGTGCTCGAACTGCTCCATATCCACGTCGTCGAAGAGCAGTCCCGCACGGCCGGCCTCGCGGTCCCTGGGGGCGCGGACGCCGTAGCGATAGCCGCGCAGGCGGATCCCGACGATCTCCAGGTGCGAGACGCCCGGCGCAATCTCGATAGCCGTCTCGCCCTTGGAGGGCCGGTCGATGCTCCAGGAGGAGGAGAACGTGGGCCTCCGGCCATCGCGCTCAACCCCGGCCAGCCTCTTCGATCGACCGGGTTGCCCGCCCGCGGCGATTCGCAGCGACAGGTCGCGGTAGTCGCCACCCCCGAGGCGCAGAATCTCACCGGGCTTCAGGACCTCGTTGATCGCCTTCTCCAGCGCCGCGGCATCGAACGCATTTTCCCACGACGAGCCGTCTTTAGCACCTGCCCCGCCGGGTGTCCCGTATAGGTCCGCCGCGGAAAGCGAGATGGCCGGCAGCAGGAAGGCGCCAGTCCAGGCCGCTCGACACATTCCAATGATCGTCCCCATCGATTTCCCGTCCTGGAATATATCCTCCCAGGGATCGGATTCCCTTCCCCGAAACAATCGAGGAGGATCAGATTATCACGGAGGCCCCGTTGTCAAGGAAGGAGGTCCTGCATATGGCGCGGCTACGATTCCACCAGAGTCGCCCGGGTGGGCCGCTCCCTGAAGGAACCGGCATTCCCTTATCGCACCTGCGGTCGGAGGAGGGCGTCCCGGTCAGGGTTTGTACGGCTCGGCGCCCGGAGGTTGAAAGTCCAGGGTGATGTTCACCTGGTTCCACTTGTACCAGTAGTCGCTGTGGCCATAGTGCGGGCGGTCCCATCGGCCGCCCGCATCCGACCAGATCAGGACCATGGTGCGTCCGCCGTCATAGATCCATTTCGGGCTCAGTTTGAACTGGTACGTGCGGCTGGCCGCGCCGGAGAATCCCCACGGCGGAGGCGGGTCGCCGGGGGTCTTCCACTCGGTCTGGTAGTAGAACCGGGTCCACGGCCCCCACGGATGCCGGGCGTGCCACATGCCGACCGTCGCCGAGTTCCGGCCGTTGTTGCACCATCCCGAAAAGAAGGGTTTCTTCCCGTCGCTGATGCCGTAGGACACCATGATGTAGCGATCCAGGCCGGGGTTATAGACCACATCGGGATGCCAGCTGCACCATAGCCAGTCGTCCCCGTTGCAGTTCCGGGCCGGGAAAATGATGGTGGGGCCGCGTTTGGCCATATCCGAAGTCCAGATCGCCTGCTCTCCGACCACTTCCCGCAGGAACTCGTAGGCCGAACGATCCGTGACCCTGTTTTCGGGCACACGGATCATGCTCAGCCGGGTGACGTCGTGCTGTTCGACGGCGTACATGTACACGTAGCCGTCCCGGGCGGCCGAGTTGTCCTTCCCGTTCTGGCAGAAGGCAATCCAGTTGAAGGCGTAGGCTTCCCGCCCCGCCTTGGGCTTGGGGTCCTCCTTGCAGAAGAAGAAGGATTCCTTGCGGGTGTCGCTGAAATTGGCCTCCGTCACCTCCGTGCCGTCCCAGCGGAAAAAGGTCTTTCCGAAATCGTCGGTGTACAGCAGGCGGTTGGCAACGGGGCGCTGGTAGCCTTTGTCGGTTTCGCTCTTCCACAGCCAGGTGTAGATGCGCCCCTGGACGGAACAGGTGCCGTATCCGTAGAAAGGGCTGCTCAGGCCGGTGAAGGGCCAGCCGGGGACGGCCTCCGCCTGCTCCGCGGTGAAGTTCTCGTCCCCCCGGATGCGCCAGAGGCGGGTTCCCCACTCCGGCTTGTAGGCATGGAATCCGCCGCCGTCGTCCATCATGGTGTAGATGTTGTCATCGGCGGCCCAGGCCATGCACCAGTTGTCGCCGCGGCATCCCTTGCGCTGAAGCGTGTCCCAATGGATGGTGACGCCGGTGGGAACCCTGTCCGGGCCGCGCCGGGGGGCCGGTGCGGGGGTCGCGCATCCGGCCATGATGAGGATCAGGCAGATCCGGTCTAAAGATCGCATAGGAATAGGTGAATCATAAAAGGCCGCCGGTGCAAAGAAAAACAGTCGTATGGATTCACTTCCCCGCGTTGTCCTGGACTTGTCGGCCTTTGAGCGCCTTGCCGCCGCCTTTCACCTGAGGGGGCCTTGCAGCCGCGCTCTCGGGGGGACCCACCTCAGGGACTCGGCCAGATCGAACTTGGCTTGGCCCGCCGTCTGACTAGAATCCGTCGAGTGCGTACTCGTGCGTTTCCCTATTAACCTCCCGGTGCTCCAATCCTACCTTTTTCAGTTTCCCATGAATGTATTTCTTCACAAACACCAGGAAATCCATGATTTCCTTAACGAGCCCACCCTGCCAATTACCGCCATCATATAATTCCTTCCAATTGGCGTATTGCTTTGAAAATAGCCGGTAACTTTCCAGGTAGTTCCCAACTACGGCCTGCTTGTACTCCACAGTGGCCATTCGATCCCTGGAGGCGATCTTCTCGATCTGTTCCGACCGGGCAAGAAGATTGATCAGGCTTGTTTGGGCGACTTCCTTCAGGTCTGGGATAATTAAAACCAGCTCATACTCGTCGTCCCCGTCCTTGAACACCATCCCTTCCTCGCAAACAATGACGTACGTAAGAAGGAATTCCTCATAGGCGCTTCGGAACTCCTTCTTCCGCGAGGCTGAAAAGATCTCCTACGAGTAGAATGCCCTCGTACTTCTCCTGGACGAGGCGAGCGCCCCAGCGGTAGTAGGGAGTGAGCCTTCCGGCGGGGCTCTCCAGGGCCTTGAGGATCGCGGGGAACCTCTTCTCAAATGCGCTCATTTTCGATGGACATCTCGCGGACGTCCCTCTGGCACTCTTCTTTAAGGACCTCCCGGGCGCACGCCCCGCAGTGGCAACCGGCCCCCTTGTGGGAAGTGGCGGGGACGTAGTACCAGGCCTTGATGAAGCCGGCGGGATTCCTGTCCTTGTCGTAGACCAGCTTTCCCAGGAACTGGTCGAGGAATTCGAGTTTCCGAGCCTCGTCGCCTCTCTTGGCTTCCTCGAAGGTAGTCGATAGGGAAGGCGGCGAGGAGCAACCCAGAACCGCCCAGCAGGCCACCAGCGGCAACGAGTACTTCATCCTGTCACTCCCGCGAGAAGACGAGGCCGGCCACGCGCGCACCCCTACCGCTTCACTTCTCCCGCGGGAAGCCTCTCGTACAGCCACACGCGGCCGTACCGCTTGTATCCGGGCCCTTCAGGTGCCGGCTGGCCCTCGATATTCTCGTGCCAATGATCCCCCACGACCAGATCGAGTCTGCCATCCCCGTTGCAATCGAAGG
>CAYNDR010000336.1:0-7123 GCA_964395295.1 uncultured Planctomycetales bacterium | reverse complement strand
GTGGCCAGGAAGTGGGCCGAGGCCGCCTCGTAGAGGTGGCCCACGGTGTAGAGCTCGGGGGTCGCCGTATCATAATAAAACCGCTCGGGTCCGGCGAGGGTCTTGGCGCACTGCTCGGGGGTCATGAGGCGGCGCGCGGTGTAGAGGTAGCCGTCGGATTCCTGGGCGGCGGCGATCTTGGCGATGAGGCCGTCGAGGTACTTGTCGAGCTCGGGATCGGGGCGGAGGGCCAGGGAGTAGGCGGCGCCCTCCATCACCTTGTAGACATCGGAGTCGTCGAAGGGGATGCCCTTGAACTTCCCCTCCATGAGCCCGGCGGCCTTGGAGAAGTTGTCGATCCGCCCGGTCTCCTCGCATTTCTTGAAGCAGGCGGGGAGGGTGACGGTGCGGTTGGTCTCCATGCGGGGGGCCCAGAAGGCGTCGGCGAAGCGGACTTGGGTGAAGGGGACGGGCTGGACGGGGTAGTCCTTCGGCGCGGGGGCAGCCTGTCCCGCCAGGAGGATGAGGCCGAGGAGCGGGAGGATCTGCTTCATGGCTGGACCTCCATCATGGATTTGGGACGACGGGGGATGACCGGTTCCCTGTTTCGGGGGTGCTTCCAGACCGTGGAGACGGCGGCCGCGGCGGTTTCGTCGACGCCCGGGACGAGGAGGCGGTCGAGGGCGGCCGAGACGAGGCCGGCCATCCGGCGGCGCGGGGCGCCCTGGCACACGACGTCGCCGAACCGGGCCCACATGGAGCCGCCGGACACGGCCCGGCCAAGGCGCTCCAGGACGGGGCCGGGGAGCTCGGCGAGACAGCCGGTGACGATCACGCGGCGCAGTCCCAGGACATTGAGGGCGCCGGCGATGGAAGTAGCGGCGGCGTCCAGGATCGCGGCGAGCCACGGGCGCAGTCCCCGGGCCGCGACGTCCTGCTCCAGCGCGGTCCAGTCGCGGGGGCCGCGCCTGCGGTCGGCGACGAAGCTCTCCAGGAGGCCCGGCCGGGAGGCCAGCGTCTCCATGCATCCCTCGGCCCCGCAGCCGCAGGGCCGCCGGTTCCCGAGGACGGGCGTGTGCCCCAGCCCGCCGCTGAGGGGGAGGGGGCCCGTGAAGAGCGAGCCCCCGACCACCGCCGCGCCGCCCACGCCGTCCTCGAAGTCCACCAGGAGGAAGTCGCCGCCGTTGGGCTCGACCGCCAGGTGGCCCAAGGCGAGGGCGCGGATCTCCTGGACGATCCGCGCGGGGGCCTTCCAGACGGCGCCCGCGAGGTCCGGGAGGTTGGCCTTCTCGGTCCAGTGCAGGTTGGGGGAGAAGAGGACCTGCCCGCGGCGCTCGTCCACCACGCCCGGGACGCTGAGGAGGACGGCCTCCACGCGGCGGGGGGGAAGCCGGCGGGCGGCGGCGGCGAGACTGCGGACCCACGCCTCCGGGGAGCGTTCCATGGGCAGTTCCACGGGCCAGAGGTCGGGGCCGGAGAGGCCCGCCGGCAGGAGGGCCAGGCGGGTGCGGCGGACGCCGATCTCGATCGCCAGGATGCGCGGGCGGCCGCGGTCGAGCCGGAGGAGCTGTCCGGGGCGGCCCATGCGCGGGGCGGGGCGCGCGGCATCCGGCGCGCCCGCCTCCTCGAGGAGCCCGGACCCCAGGAGCTCGTCCGCGATGTGCCCCGCGGTGGGCCGGCTCAGCCCCGTAAGGCCGGCCAGCTCCGCCCTCGAGGCCTCGCCCCGCTTGAGGAGCGCGGAGAGGATCTTGCGCTGGTTGATCCGGCGGAGCTGGGAGGGGGTGGCCATCGCCCGGCCTTCCTTTAGTTAATTAACTTCCTTTATTAATACACCGGATCCGGGTTGTTGTGTACAAAAATATTCCGGAGTCGGGCGGGATTGAAGCGGGGGGCGTCCGTATGGTACAACCCCCGGTCTCGAACCGGAGGGAAGAAGGATGGGCATCGGAAGGATCGCGGCCGCGGCCCTGGCGGGCCTGATGGCGTTCCCCGGCGCCGGGATCGGCGCGGGCCAGGACAAGGAGGAGTGGGTCCCGCTCTTCAACGGGAAGGACCTCGACGGCTGGAAGCCCAAGATCGCCGGGTACGAGCCGGGGGACAACTTCGCCGACACCTTCCGGGTGGAGAACGGGGTGCTCCGGGTCTGCTACGACAAGTACGGGGGCAAGTTCCAGAACCGGTTCGGGCACCTCTTCTACAAGGAGGAGCTCTCCAACTACCGGCTCCGGGTGGAATACCGCTTCGTGGGCGACCAGCTCCCGGACGGCCCTGGCTGGGCCTTCCGCAACAGCGGCATCATGATCCACGGCCAGGCGCCCGAGAGCATGGCCAAGGACCAGAGCTTCCCGGCCTCGATCGAGGTCCAACTCCTCGGGGGCAAGGGCACGGGGGAGCGCACCACGGCCAACCTCTGCACGCCGGGGACCCACGTCGTCTACCAGGGGAAGCTCTACACCCCGCACGTCCTCAACTCCAAGTCCAAGACCTACCCCGGCGACCAGTGGGTCACCGTGGAGGTGGAGGCGCGCGGCGGGGCCGTCAAGCACATCGTGGAGGGGCAGGTGGTGCTGGAATACACCGATTGCCAGCTCGACGAGAAGGACGGGGACGCCCAGAAGCTCCTCAAGGCCGGGAAGGACAGGATGCTCAAGGGCGGGACGATCTCCCTCCAGTCCGAGAGCCACCCGGTGGAGTTCCGCAAGGTCGAGCTGTTGAGGCTCAAGGACTGACGGAGGACCGGACGACCATGGGCACGCTCAAGCTGGCCCTCCCCAAGGGCAGTCTGGAGGCTTCCACGATCGAGCTCCTGGGCAAGGCGGGCTGGAAGGTCACCACCAGCGCCCGCAGCTACTACCCCCGCATCGACGACGAGGAGATCTCCTGCATCCTCCTGCGCCCCCAGGAGATGCCCCGCTACATCGAGCGCGGCAAGATCGACGCCGGGATCTGCGGGAAGGACTGGGTGATCGAGAACGGGGCGGACGTCCACGTGGTGGCGGACCTCGTCTACAGCAAGCACCTGATGACCCCCGTCCGGTGGGTCCTCTGCGTCCCCCACGACTCCCCCGTGAAGTCCGTGAAGGACCTCCAGGGCTGCACGATCGCCACGGAGCTGGTCCGGACCACCCAGAAGTACCTGGAGCGGAACGGCGTCCAGGCACGGGTGGAGTTCAGCCACGGCGCCACCGAGGTGAAGCCCCCGGACCTCGCCGACGCGATCGTGGACGTGACGGAGACGGGCAGTTCCCTCCGCGCCCACAACCTCCGGATCGTGGACACCGTGTGCGAGTCGGTCACCCAGCTCGTGGCCAACCGGCAGGCGTGGGCGGACGAGGCGAAGCGGCGGAAGCTGGAGAGCATCGCCCTGCTCATGCAGGGCGCCATCCGGGCCCAGGAGATGGTGGGCCTGAAGATGAACGTGCCCCCGGAGGCGAAGGACTCGGTGCTTTCGCACCTGGAGGCGCTGGGGAGCCCGACCCTCAGCCCGCTGGCCAAGGAGGGGTGGTGGGCGATCGAGGTGGTGATCGCCGAGTCGAGCGTCCGCCGCCTGGTCCCCGACCTGCGCCGCGCGGGCGCCACGGGGATTATCGAGTATCCGCTCAACAAGGTTACCCCCTGATTCCCCAGGGGGGACCGTCGCGCCCTGTCAGGAAGTGCATCGGATTTGTCAGCCCGTCCATCGACCCGCCGACCCGGGGGGATACAATGGAACGGGATGAGGCACCGCGACCGCGTCCAGGCGGCCCTGGACCACGAGCGCCCCGACCGCTGCCCCATGCAGGTCAGCTTCACGCCGGAGTTCGCCGCCCGCCTCCGCGAGGACCTGAGGCTGAACGGCCGCCTCGGGCACAATCCCCACGGCGGGGGAAACACGTACGTCCTGGAGCGGGCGATCGACGAGGACCTGCTCCTCACCAGCGTGGGCTGGGCCAACTCCTACTACCAGTCCGACCGTCCCTACACCGACGAGTGGGGCGTCCGCTGGGGGATCGTGGAGTACCGGACCCCCTACGGGACGGGGCACTACACCGAGATCGCGGGGCACCCGCTGGCCGAGGACGCCGCCCTCGGGTCGTACCGCCCGCCCGATCCGGGCCGGCCGGAGCTCTACGCGGCGGCGGAAGAGGCGATCCGCCTCTACCGCGACGAGTACTGGATCGTCGGCGTCACGGTCACCACCGTCTTCGAGACCGCGTGGGCCCTGCGGGGCCTCGAGCGGCTCCTCATGGACTTCGTGGCCGCCCCGGACCTGGCCGCCGAGATCCTCGACATCCCGTTCCGCTACCACCTGGCCGCGGCGAAGCGGCTCGCCGCGATGGGCGTGGACATGATCTGGACCGGCGACGACGTGGGGACCCAGAGGGGCCTCCTCATGGCCCCCGCCCTCTGGCGCCGGATCCTCAAGCCGAGGCTCGCCAGGTTCTTCGCGGAGGTGAAGGCGGCCAACCCCCGGGTCAAGATCGCCTACCACTCCGACGGCGCGATCGAGCCCCTCATCCCGGACCTCATCGAGATCGGGCTCGACGTCCTCAATCCCGTCCAGCCCGCCTGCATGGACCCGGCGGCTCTGCGGCGGAAGTACGGGAAGAACCTATCCTTCTGGGGGACGATCGACGAGCAGAAGACGCTGCCCTTCGGGACGCCCCAGGACGTGCGCGCCGAGGTGCGGAGCCGCCTCGACCACGCGGGGCGCGACGGCGGCCTCATCCTGGGGCCCACGCACCACGTCCAGCTTGACACGCCGATGGAGAACTTCTGGTCGATGGTCCGGACCATCCGGGGGGATTAGGCCTATGGGCGCCATCCCGCGCGCATTCCTGGCCGCGCTTGTCGGGGCGGTGGCGGTCTCGGCCCGTCCCGATCCCTGGAAGGAAATCCGTTTCGCGCCGGACGCCCTGCTGGAGGCCGACTTGGCGTCCGGCACGGCGTGGACGCTGAGCCTCGACGGGGGACCGCCGCGCCCGATCCGCGTGCCGGGCGGCGGCTGGAACTCGGACCGGCAAGAACCGCCGATCGCCACGGCCGCGGTCAAGGACCACGTCGTCTACGAGCGCCGGATCGAGGTCCCCGCCGCGGCGCGCGGGAAGGTGGTGAAAGTCCTCTTCGGCGCCTGCAACTACGGGGCGGAGGTCTCCCTCGACGGTCTCAAGGTCGCCGAGCACCACGGGCCGATGACGCCCTTCGAGGCGGACCTGACCGCCGCCGCGGAGCCCGGGAAGTCCCACGTCCTGCGCGTGAAGGCCTGGCACCGGTTCCACTACGGGAAGCCGCCGGTCGTTCCCGTGGGATTCGACTTCAGCCGGGGCGTGGCCAAGGATTGGCAGGGGAACACGAAATATGCCTACGGTTTGACGGGCCACGTCCGGCTGGCCCTCTATCCGCCCGCGTACGTCTCGGACGTCTTCGTCCGCCCCTCCGTCTCGAAGAAGTCCCTCGCGTTCGACGCCTGGGTGTCGAACGGCTCGAAGGAGCCGCGGACAGTGACGCTCAAAGCCTCGCTCGCCCCCTGGGGCGGGAAGACCTGGAAATATCCTGCCCTTCCGGGGCGGGCGGTCACGGTCGCGCCCGGCGCCATGGAGAAGGTCGCGGTCGAGGGGATTCCATGGGACCTAGGACCGGAAAGCTTCTGGTGGCCCAACGTCCCGTTCCGCGAGGACTACAAGGCGGCGCTCCATTGGCTGAACCTGGCGCTCGAAGAGGGCGGGCAAAGGATTCACGAACGGAGGCAGAGGTTCGGATTCGTGGAATACGCCGAAGGCCCCTATTACTACACCGTCAACGGCGTGCGGGTGAACAGCTTCGGGGACAGCAACAGCTACGGGCAGGTCGGGGAAT
The DNA here is from genome assembly GCA_964395295.1 of uncultured Planctomycetales bacterium. GTDB lineage: Bacteria > Planctomycetota > MHYJ01 > MHYJ01 > JACPRB01 > CAYNDR01. The sequence continues at coordinate 1,309 of CAYNDR010000336.1, read as the reverse complement.
ACGACTGCTGGACCGACACGCCCTGCTTCCAGCCGCCGCGCGGCGAAATCAAGGGGTGTCCGGAGATGTGGAAGCGGTACCAGCGCGTCGGCTTCAACACGATGCGCCTCTCGACCTCCGTGCCGACCCGTTACATGCTGGAGACCGCCGACGAGGCGGGATTCATGCTCGTCCCGGAAGGCGGGTCCTGGGGCAACGGCACGTGCGCCTTCCACCGGGAGCACACGCCCCGACAGCTCCAGGAAACGATCGTCGCCTGCCGGAACCACCCCTCCGTGGCCCGCTACTCGCTCGCCAACGAATCCATTCACCAGCCCGTCGAGAGCCCCGAGTGCGGCTGGCGGTGGCTTGTCGACGCCGCCCTGGAGGCGGACGGCACGCGGCCGTATGTCTTCGAGGTGAATCCGGGCCGGGGCACGGGGAAGATCCGCGGCATGCAGGGCGGGCATGCCTTCCGGATGCAGCACTACGATCCGGTGGAGAAGGGCGGCGACCACATCCGCGGCATGGGCGAGTGCTGCTGGACCACGGACGGCATGGGGGCGTTCGGCGCGGAGGCCCTCCGGATGCGCCTCCACGACTATGCCCACTTCGCGCCCTGGAGCTGGCTGAACTTCTGGCCCAACTTCCTGGAGGGGATGAGCCATGACCGGCACCCCTGGAAGAACGACAACCACCCCGACCGGCGGGACGGCGTGGATGGGTGGGGCTCGCCGGTCGTCGTCTTCGTCCAGAGCGCCCTCCACCCGTACCTCCTGCTCGACCGCGACCTGCTGGTGGCCAATCCGAAGGTCCGGGAGAAGTCCGTCGAAGGGAAAGTGGGTTGGCCCTACGTGCTGCCTCTCTACGAGGCGGGGGAGACGGTCCGCCGGTCGATCGAGGTCTTCAACGGCGGATTGTCCGGCAGGAGCATGGAGCTGAAGTGGGAGGCGCGATGGGACGCGCCGGACGGGAGGCTCCTCATGTCGGGCCGCGCCGGGCCCTTCGAGATCGAGCCGGGATTCCATGCGGCGCAGGCGGTGGAGTTCGATCTGCCGAAGGACATCTCGAACGAGCGCAGTCTCTTCCTCGTCCTGGAGTCGGTCAAGGAGGGAATGACTCTAAATCGGGAAGTACGTGTCCGGTTCCGGGTCCTCCCTCGGGGCTCCAAGGCCTGGAGCGCGCGGTTCGTCGGGACGGACGAGAAGGCGGGCGGCGACTGGAAGGGGAAATACGGGGAGGGCGGCTACGAGGTCGTGGGATTGGATCCCGCGCTCCCCGCCGGTGTCCGGGTGGCGTGGGAGACGAAGGAAGTCTTCACCTGGCAGGA
>CAYNDR010000335.1:0-7189 GCA_964395295.1 uncultured Planctomycetales bacterium | reverse complement strand
GCTGAGCGTCGTAGAAGGGCCGGGGGTCCCCCGGCTTCGAGGGAGGAGAAGATGAGAGAGCTGCCCCGCCGGGACGTCCTCAAGGCGGCCGCTGGCGCCGCCGCGGTCACGGTCCTGCCCGCCCGGTCGTCCGGGGCCTACGCGGCCAACGCCGCGATCAACATCGCCGGGATCGGCGTGGGGGGCCGCGGCGGTTCGCACGTGGAGTCCACGGTCGCGCAGGGCGAGAACCTCGTGGCCGCCTGCGACGCCGCGGAGGGGGGCCTCAACCACTGCCTGAAGCACGTCCAGAAGAACGCCAAGGACCGGCCGGCCCCGAAGACCTTCTCCGACTACCGGGAGATGTTCGACAAGATGGAGAAGGAGATCGACGCCGTCTTCGTGGGCGCCCCGGACCACCACCACGCGCCGGCCTCGATGCTGGCGATGAAGCGGGGGAAGCACGTCTACTGCGAGAAGCCGCTCACCCACGACATCGCCGAGGCGCGCAAGATGGGCGAGGCGGCCCGCCAGTACAAGGTGGCCACCCAGATGGGCAACCAGGGGCGGGCGGGGGACGGGTGGCGGTTCCTCTGCGAGTACCTCTGGGCGGGGGCCGTGGGGGCCGTGAAGGAGGTCCACATCTGGACCGACCGGCCCGGGATTCCCGGCCGCCCCTGGTGGCCTCAGGGGTCCTCGCGGCCGGCGGGGTCCGATCCCGTCCCGGCGGGGCTGAACTGGGACGTCTGGCTGGGGCAGGCCGCCGAGCGCCCGTACCTGGACACCTGGAAGGACGGGAGATGGCGGGGGCAGCGGGTCTACCAGCCGTTCGTCTGGCGCGGCTGGTGGGACTACGGGACCGGCGCGCTCGGGGACATCGGCTGTCACGCCATGAGCGGGATCTTCACGGCGCTCAAGGTCGAGCACGCGGCGTCCGTGGAGCTGATCAAGGACTCCAGGGACGGGACGGAGGACATGCCGCCGTGCGCCACGGTCATCCGCTGGGACATCCCCGCGCGAGGCGACATGGCGCCCTGCAAGCTCTTCTGGTACGACGGCGGGCTCTACCCGGAGCGCGGGCTCCTGGATCTCCCCGAGGGCAAGAACTTCCCGGACAACGGGAAGATGCTGGTGGGGGAGAAGGGGAGGCTGACGTTCCACGGGGACGGCGGGCCGCCGGCGTTCCTCGGGGGCGCGGGGAAGGACTTCAAGCCGCCCGAGAAGACGCTCCCGCGGTGCGAGAGCAACCACTTCGCCGAGTGGGTCGCGGCGGCCAAGGGCGGGCGGCCGGCGTTCTCGAATTTCGACCACGCGGGGCCGCTGACGGAGTTCGTGCTCCTGGGGAACCTGGCGGTCCGCGCCGGCGTGGGCAAGAAGGTGGAGTGGGACGGGAAGGCGATGAAGTGCAGGAACCTGCCCGCGCTGAACGCCTTCGTGAGCCGCCCGCACCGGAAGGGGTGGGAGGCCTGAGGGCGCCGGATGAAATGGCTCTCACCACAAAGACACCAAGCGCACAAAGAAGAAGAATATATGTTTGTCCCCCCTTGATCCCCCCCCGGGGGAAGGGGGATCCATTACTACATTTCTTCTTTGTGTTCTTTCGTGCCTTTGTGGTGAGAATCGTTTTGTTGGGCACTCTGGCCCTGTCCGCCCTGGGGTGCGCCGGGCCCCGGCCCGCCGAGCCCTCCCCATCGGCCGCCGAGCTGGCGCGGGTCGAGCGGCAGATCGAGGAGCTCTACGGCCCCCTGCTCTGCCTCGTGGAGGAATCCCGGCTGGCGATCGAGGACGTCCTCTTCCACCTGAAGCGGGATTACGTCTTCCCGACGGACGGCCCCCTGCCGGAGGACGAACTGCGCTTCTGGCTCTTCCGGGCCGAGAACGACCTCATGCCCCGCAACGAGGAGATGGTGGCGCTCATCCAGGCCAAGGGGAGCCTCGCGGAAGGGGGGAAGCTGCCGCCGATCCTGGCCGCCCTGGTCGAGCACCAAGCCTCCTGGCGTGAGCTCCACCGCCGGTGGAAGACGGAAGGCGTCAAGTACGAATGGCGGTCCAAGTCCCCGTTCCCGCGGGACCTGGGGGCGGTGCTCTCGCGCGAGCACGCCGCCCTCAAGAAGAGGCACGGGGAGATCCTCAAGGAGGTCCCCGGCGCGGAGATCCGGCACCTCGACCGCCAGCTCATGCTCTACGAGGCGCTGGTCTTGCAGAACCGGAAGACTCAACTGGCCCTGTCCCGCCTGGCCGGGGAGTTCGGCCGCCCGGCCGTCTTCCCCCTGAAGAACGACCAGGAGCAGACCCTCTGGCTCCTCTGGTGCGGCCGGTTCTTCTTCCCCCACAACGAGGCCATCCGCCGGACGATCAGGGATGGCCTGCATCTCGCCGAGGGGACGGGGATGCCCGAAGGGTTCCAGGCGTTCCTCGACTACTGGAACTCCTGGAGGATGGAGCACGCCAGGTGGAAGGAACAGGGAGTCCCCTACCGGATGCACTCGAAGCGCGACTACCCCGCGAAGGAATTCGGCGAGGCCGTGGAGAGGACGTTCCAGGAGCTCACGTCCCGACGTGTCCGCCTCCTGGGCGCGGCCCGCTGACGCCGGCGGTCATCCCTGCGGCGCGTCTTCCAGCAGGCGCCGCTCGCCCTGGAGCGCCCTGAGCGGAGTCAGGTCCTGCGTGGCCTCCAGGCAGCCCAGGTAGCGGCCCGCCGGGTCGCGGACCGCGAAGTAGCGGATGTGGACGAACTTCCCGCGGAAGTCGATCCAGAACTCGGCCGCGTCGCGCGCGCCGGCGCGGAAGTCGGCGAGGATCTTCTCCACGACATGGAGGCTCCCCGGCGGGTGGCAGTTCTGGACCTTGCGGCCCAGGATCGTCCGGGAGCGCACGAAGATCCGGTCCTTGCCCTCGGAGAAGAAGCGCACGCGGTCGTCGGCGTCCACGAAGGTAAGGTCGCGGGGTCGGGCGGAGAAGCTCCCCGCGATCTCGGAGGGCGAGAGGGAGCCGGTGGGAAAGGGGAGGACCCGGCCGGGGGCCACGTCGGCCGCCGGGGGCGCCGCCGCCTCCGGCGGGGGGCGGTAGCCCTCGAGGGGTTCCACGAGGCACCAGCCGTGGCGGGGCGAGTCGCGCCAGATCGCGGCCCAGTCGTCCTCGCTCAGGGTGGAGAGGGCCATGGGCAGGAGGATGTTCTCCTCCTTGAAGATCATGCCCTCCACGGCCTCGAGCGCCGGCTCCAGGGCGGTCCGCATCGCCCCGGGGTCCGGGGGCTCCTGCGCGAGGGCGCGGCCGGCCTCCTTCAGGAAGCCGCGGACTTCGTCGTCCTTGGCCCACATGACCTTCGAGGGGCCGGTGACGCCGTGCTTCTCGAGGAGGGAGAAGAGGAGGTTCTCCTTTCGCGCGTAGTGCTTGTCCACGTCCCAGAGGTCGTTGAGGACCTTCCGCAGGTCCAGGGCGGCGCGGCGGCGGGGCTCGCCCTCGGGGGCGGCGCGCGCGGCCTCCAGGGCCTTCCGGGCGCGGGAGACGGCCTCCCCGAGGGCCCGGTTCTCCCGGCGGAACGTGTCCACGGGGTGGCCGGGGGGGAGTTCGGGTCCCGCCGGCGGCTCGATGATTTCCTTGAGGACCTGGGCGTGCAGGTCGCACATGGAGCGGACCTCGTCCACGGAGACGCCCTCGGCCATGAGCTCCTGCTCCATGGCGGCGATCTCCGCCGCGTCGACGCTCCGCACCATCTCGCGGAGCTGGGCCCGCACTTCCTCCGGCGCCACGCCGCGGCCCTCGTGGAGCCGTCGGATGATCTGCTTGAACGTCCGGAGGCGGTGCGCCCGGTTGTCGATGATCTCGCTCACGGTTTCTGTCCTCCTTCCGTCCCGCCGGCCGCGAGCCGGCCGTTGACGGCCCGCAGGAATTCCGCCTCGTCCACGCCGCGCATCCCGCACGCCAGCCGGATCGTCATCTTCCGGGCCACGGTCCGCCGCAGGACGGGGTTGAGGAGCTGGCGGAATCCGAAGGAGATGAAGGTCTCCAGGAGTTCCGGGTGCTCCTCCAGCACGCGGGCCACGACGGAGTCGGGCCCCACCGCCGGCCCCTTCCCGCCCTCTATATTTCCCATATTGATATGCTATTTACGGCGAGACGGTTTCACCGGCCGCCCCGCCGCCCCGGTTCGCCTACGGCTTGCCCGGAAGAACCACGGCGGCGTCGAGCCGCTTGCCCTCGTACCGCGGCGCCGGGCCCCCTTCGAACACGTTGCTGCGGAAAAGGAGGCCCTTCGAGTCGTCGTCCGCGCGGATCGTCCCCATCGGGTGGCCCAGCACGCATCCCTCCACGACAACGTCCCGGGCGTCGCCCGAGATGCGGATGCCCCCGCTGTTGTCCTTGGCCAGCCTGTGCCGGCGGTGGATCGTGCAGCGCGTGATGGGACCGGGGTACATGCCGCGGTTCTTCACGGTGCCGGCGGTATCGACGGACGTGTGGCCCTCCAGGATCTCGTTGTCCAGGTATTGTACGTACCAGGAGGGCTGAACCTCCGTCTTCGGGGCGCATCCGTAGTTGAGCAGCTGCGCGCACCGGATGAGCCGGTTCTCCGCGTACACCACATCGATGGACGTGCCGTAGCCCGCGTTGACCCAGTTGGCGTCCTCGAACCGGTTCCCGACGACGAGCACGCGGCCGTTGAAGGGCACGATCGTGATCGCCGAGGCGCCATCGGGCGGGCAATCCCAGGCGCGGTCGATCTCCCAGGCGCGCCCCCGGTTGGCCGTGCACGTGGACGCGGTAAAGGCCCGGCTTGATGCCGGCGGGCACGGCGAATCGCAGGGAATAGCCGTCGGCGGCGGACGGCTCCAGGGCCAGGGCGGCGCCCGTCTCGCCCTCCAGGCGGGCCGCGCCGGGATTCCCGAAGTTCAGGCACTTGCCCAGCACCCTCAGCCAGCCGCCTGGGCTGGCCATCTCCCCGCCGTCCCCCTGCACCCACCATGGGTCGGGGGCGTTGATCCATGTCGTCGGGGACGCCGCGCCGTCCGCGATGACGCGGCAGGCCATCACGCCGGGCTTCCACTCCGCCGGCACGACGAACTTGACGGCACAATCGCTGGCCTGCAGAACGGGGACACGGACCCACGACCGGGGAGCGGCCGGCGCGGCCGGGGCCGCGGCGGGACCGTCCTCCAACCGCGACACCTCGACGACGGCCTTTTCAGAGAAGCCGCTGCCCTGCAGAAGGACCGTCTCGTTCGGGCGGACGGGATCCGACGCCCAGAAGATCCGCGGCTCGGCCCCCGGATTCAGTCCCCATGCGGCGCAGACCGCAGCCGCCCCCCACATCCTGAAGTCCCGGGCCCGGAATCGTCGGCTGTTCATCTTTCACGCCCTCGACAATCCATTGCGCGATCCTGCGCCGTCGAGGATATGACATTCAAGGAGCTTTTTCACTCCTTCTCCATCCCGCTCCCTTCCGGCCGGGGACGCGTTGGTGCGATAGACCGGCCGGCGGGAGGCTATTTCCGGCGCTGCTCGGCCCACCAAGCGGTCCAGAACGCGCGGGCGTCCTCGAAGCGGACCACGCGTATCCGGTCCACCTCGAAGATGAAGTCCAGGGCCGATCCTACCGAGAGGTCTTCCATGGCCTCGATGAGGGTGGATCCCCTGCGGCAATAGGGATTCCACGAGGAGGACGACAGGGACGGGCTCCGCCCGCTAACGCGGAAGCCAAATTCGCCGCCATCAAGCGTGAAGGTAAACAGTCATCCATCCATGACACATTGTGAGGCGGCGGCGGGATGCCGCCGGAGCATCTCATAGAGAATCACTCCCGCGGCCACGCCAACATTGAGTGAGTCCGCGCATCCCACGATTGGGATTCTAGCCCTGTGGGTACACACCGCCAACTCCTCGGGTGTAAGGCCAGCGCGCTCCTCCCCGAATAGGACTAGGATGGGGGGTGTCAACGGCACCTCCGTATACAGGGAATCCGCCATTGGCGATGTCCCCAGCACCTGACACTCGTGCTGCCGGCTCCACATACCAAAGGCTTCGATCGTGGTCCGAACCACTTGGAGGCGGAAGATGCCTCCCATGCTCGCACGGACGATATTGGGATCGAATAGGTCTATCGAATCCCCTAGAAGAATGAGCCCTCCAGCCCCCACCGCTTCCGCAGTTCTCATGATGGTGCCAAGATTCCCCGGGGAGCGCAGGAAGCGAACCGCCACCCAACAAAGGCCCCTGTGGGGATCGACTTGATCGAGGGGCGTCCAGTGCTGGGGGAGGATCGTTCCAATCCCCGACGCCCGAGGCGTGAGGGAAATGCTCCGGAATTGCTCCGGGCTCACGCGTAGGACGCGCACTCCCTCGCGTTTGGTGAGGCGCACCTTTTTCTGAACGATGGGATTCTGGGCTAGGACTTCGCTATAGACCACCGTTTCGATGGGGAGATGAGCGTCAATGACCTGCAAGAAAGGGCGGAAACCTTCGATGAAATGCAGTCCGGTCCTCTGTCGGACGGATCTCAGGCGTAGATGGCGGATGCGTGCCAGAATGGAGCGAACGATAACCTCATTGGATTGTTCCATCCTCCCCGCCGCACGAGGCGGCGAAAACAACGAAAGGGGGCCTTTTACACGCTTGCAGGATTCGCCCGAATGACCAGCCCCCAGACTGGGTTACCCGGGCTCCTGGCAGCATTGTACCTTCAGATAACCACGAATGGAATTCCGCTGGAACGACCGTCCGACCGAGGCCGCGTTTCTCTGGGGATGCCGGCCCCGGGAAGGTATGCTGAGGCCGTGGCCCAGGGCCCGCTCCCGGGCGTCCCGCCCCGCCGACGGAGGGTCCGAGCATGACCCTGCTCCTGCTGCTGGTGATCGTGACCTTGGTCGCCACGGGCATGGGCATCGCGTTGCTTGGCAGCATCAAGGTCACCCTGGCCGACGACTTCCCGCGCATCGAGCGCACGCGGAAGCTGCCCCAGGACGGCAGCCGCTACTTCGGGCCGTACGCCTCGGCGAGCAGCGTGGACGAGGCGATGAACCTCATCCGCCGGCTCTTCCCGTTCCGGACCTGCACGATCGACATCCGCGAGGGGAAGCGGGCCCTCCAGCGGCCATGCCTGCTCTACCACATCAAACGCTGCCAAGGCCCCTGCATCGGGGCGATCTCGAGGGACGCCTACCGGGCGGACATCGAGCAGGTCGAGCTCTTCCTGGAGGGCCGCCAGGAGACCCTC
>CAYNDR010000334.1:0-7195 GCA_964395295.1 uncultured Planctomycetales bacterium | reverse complement strand
CCAGCTCTCCATCATCAACCTGATCCGCGAGGTCCGGCCCCGCGAGGTCTACAACCTCGGCGCCCAGTCCTTCGTCCCCACCTCCTGGGTCCAGCCCGTCCTCACCGGCGAGTTCACCGCCATCGGCGTCACCCGCATGCTCGAGGCCATCCGCCTGGTGGACCCCAAGATCCGCTTCTACCAGGCCTCCTCCAGCGAAATGTTCGGCAGGGTCCGCGAGACCCCGCAGACCGAGAAAACCCCCTTCTACCCGCGCAGTCCCTACGGCGTCGCCAAGGTCTACGGCCACTGGATCACCGTCAACTACCGCGAGTCCTACGGCCTCTTCGCCTGCTCCGGCATCCTCTTCAACCACGAGAGCCCCCGACGCGGGAAGGAGTTCGTCACCCGCAAGATCTCCCACGCCGCCGCCGCCATCAAGCTCGGGCTCCAGAAGGACCTACGCCTGGGCAACCTCGACGCCCGCCGCGACTGGGGCTACGCCGGCGACTACGTCCGCGCCATGTGGCTCATGCTCCAGCAGAAGGAACCGGACGACTACGTGATCGCCACCGGCGAGAACCACACCGTCCGGTAATTCTGTCAGGCCGCCTTAGAGCGCGCGAGCCTGGACTGGCGGCGCCACGTGAAGGTGGACCGGCGCTTCATCCGCCCCGCCGACGTGGACACCCTCTGCGGCAACCCCGCCAAGGCCCGCCGCAAGCTCGGCTGGAAGCCCGAGGTGAGCTTCCGCGACCTCGTCCACAGGATGGTCGACGCCGACCTGGAACGGCTGGCCCCATGAAGGCCCTGGTCACGGGCGCCGCCGGCTTCGTGGGATGCCACCTCGCGGCCGCCCTCCGCCAGGCCAGATGGAAAGTGACCTCCCTCGACTGCCGCCCGCCGGCCGACCTCGTCCTCGACCTCGCCCGCGACCGCCTCCCGAGGCTTTCGTTCGACGCCGTCTTCCACCTGGCCGGCCGCGCCAGCCCCGCCGCGTCGGTCGACGCGCCCGGCGAAACCTACGCCGCCAACGCGGAGGCCACGGCCCGCCTCGCCCGCGCCCTCCGCTCCGGCCGCCTGGTGCTGGCCTCCAGCGGCCACGTCTACGGCCGCGTCCCCGAGCGCGAGAATCCCATCGACGAGTCGCGCGCCCCCGTCCCGCCCACCCCCTACGCCGCCAGCAAGCTCTGCGCCGAGGCGCTCGCCCTGGCCGCCTGGAAGGACACGGTCGTCCTCCGCCCCTTCAACCACACCGGGCCCGGCCAATCGGACGCCTTCGTCTGCCCGCGCATCGCCCGGCAGGTCGCCCGCGCCGAGGCGGGCCTCGCCCCGCCGGTCGTCGAGGTCCAGGACCTCGCGCCGCGCCGCGACCTCTTCGACGTCCGCGACATGGCGCGGGCGTACCTCCTCGCCGCGGAGCGCGGCCGCCCGGGGGAGGTCTACAACGTGGCCTCGGGCCGCGCGTGGTCGATCCGCGAGATCGTCGACCTGCTCCGGGCGGAGTCCCGCGTGCCCCTCCGGGTGAAGGGACCCTCCCGCGACCGGAGCCTCCGCGTGGGGGACGCCTCGAAGTTCCGGCGGGACACGGGGTGGAGGCCCGCGATCCCGCTGCGGCAAACCCTCCGGGACCTGCTGGATCACGAGCGCGCGGTCATTTCCTGAGCCCGTCGATCCGCTTCACAGCCTCCGCGCGGAGGGCCCAGTCGGGCGGCGCGATCTCGAGGGCGCGCCCGTAGGCCGCCGCGGCCGCCGCCTTGTCCCCCTTCCCCGCCAGGACGGATGCCTTATGGAACCAAACCAGGGGGGCCCGGCCGCCGAGATCCAGGAAGGCGAGCGCCTGGTCCCAGCGCTTGAGCTCCGCGGCCGATATCCCCAGCGCGAGCGCCTCCATCTCGTTCCCCGGCGCCCCGCCCCGGCCCAGCGCCTCCGCCCACTTCCGTTCCGCGTAGAGACGCAGGACCTCGGCCGCGGGTTCCTGAAGGCCGCCAAGGATCACCCCTGCGCGCCCCCGCCAGTCGCCGTCCGTGCGTCCCTCCAGGTCGCGCCTGAGCCAGATCCTCGCCAGCCCCATCCGAGCGGAAGGGAGGTCCCCCGCGCGCAGGTACGACTCCTCGGCCCACGCGTCCTGGCCCGTGAGCTCGTGGCACCGCCCCAGGCCGGCGCTCGCCTCCGGCCGGACGCCGCCGGACCGGGCCAAGGCCCGGTTGAAGGCGCGGATGGCGCGGATCGACACGCCGCGCACCTCCGCGTCCATCGCGCCGCGCTCCCTCCGCAGGCCCTCGACCCGCGCCAGCTCCTCCCGGCCTTCGTCCAACGCCTCGCGGATTTCGAACTCGGCCTCCGCGGAGCGGACCCTCTCAAGCAGGAGATAGGTCATGACCGACGAAAGGACCGAGACGAGGAGGGCTCCCCCGACCGTCAGGAGCCATCCGGAGCGGACGCGGGGCCCGCGATCCAGGAACTCCTTCAGCTCCGCCTCCATCTCGGCCACGGAGGGATAGCGCCGCCCGGCGTCGCGATCCATGGCCTTCCGGACGATCCCGGCCAGGGAGGCCGGGACTCCCCGGAGGGGCGGCGGCGGGGCGTGGAGCACCTGCTCGGCCACCGCGTTCGCGTCGGGGCCGTCGAAGGGATGCCGCCCTGTCAGGAAGTGATAGAGCGTGGCGCCCAGCGAATAGACGTCCGTGCGCGCGTCGAGGAGGTCGCCGCGGACCTGTTCGGGGCTGGCGTACTCCGGCGTCCCGGAGAGGGCCCACCGGGAGGAGGCGGAATCCTCCGGGATGGCCAGGCCGAAGTCGGTGAGGACCGGGCGGCCGCCCGCGTCGACCAGGATGTTCCCCGGCTTGACGTCCCGGTGGATCACCCCGCGCCGGTGGGCGTGGTCGAGCGCCCCGGCCACCTCGACGGCGATCCGCGCGGCCTCGCGGGGCGGGGGCGGCGCGCGGGGGGTCCGGCCCTCCACGTACGGCATCACGAGATACGGCCGCCCCTGGTGCTGGCCCCGCTCGAAGATCGAGATGATGTTGGGGTGGGAGAGGCCGCCCGCCATGCGCCCCTCGCGCTCGATGCGCTGGGTGGGATGGCCGACCTCGGGCTTGAGGAGCTTGAGCGCCACCCACCGCCCCAGCGATCCGTCCCACGCCTTCCAGACCTCGGCCATGCCGCCCGTCCCGAGGAGCGTCACGATGACGTACGGCCCCACGTGGCGGAGGGGATCGGCCGAGGCCTCCGCCACCTCCGGCGGGAGCGGCGGGAGGCGAAGGCGCACCACGTCCTCGGCCTTGAGGAAACCGCGCCCGACGAGGATCTCGTCGAGGGGGCGGCCGGTGCGGTCCTGCTCGCGGACGCATTCGTCGAGCTGATCCGCCGTGATGAGCCCCTCGGCGAGGGCGCGGTCGGCGGCCGGCCCGCCCGCCGAGGGGGCCAGGAAGCGCGAGAGCCCCTTGAAGGAGCGCGGATCGATCTTCATCGCCACCCCCGGAAGAGGGCGTCGAGCTCGAGGGCGATCTCGGCGTCGTCCTGGACGTACTCGCGGATCTCGTCGGTGACGAGCCGGCGGAGGGCGCCGCGGGCGTCCTGCAGGTGGTGGGCCACCTTGGTCTCCGAGGCGCCCAGGGCGAGGGCGATCTCCTTGACGGGGACGCCGTCCAGATGGAAGCTCTGGAACGCCTGGAACACCTCGGGGCGCACGCGCTCCTTGAGGCGGTCGATCGAGCGTTCCAGGATCTCGCGGGCCCACTGGGCCTCGAACTCGGACTCCGGATCGGCGCCCCCGGCCGCCCAGGAGGGATCGGCCCCATCGGCATCGAGGGAGAGGACCGGCCTCCCCCCTCCCCGCTTGGCGGTCTCGGCCGCGCGGGCCTCGTTGGACAGGAAATGGCTCAGGGAGACCAGGAGGAGCTTGCGGAAGTTGCCGCGTTCGGGGTCCGCCTGGGCGAAGAGGTTCCCTTCGAGGACATGGACGAAGAAGGCCTGGACGAGGTCCTTGGCGTCCTCATTCGAGCGCTTCCACTTGATCCTCACGTACTTATAGAGGGGCCTCCAGTAGGCCTGGATCATGCGGTTGAGGTAGGCCTGGACGCGGGGGTCGCGGGGGTCCCGGAGGCGCCCGATGAGGCTCCAGGCGGTGGGGGGGAACCGGGTCTGTCCGGCGCCCACGGAGGTATCGGGTTCGACAGGCATTTTTTATGCCGCTGATTCCCCGAAAAGCGGGGTATTGTTAAACAGCCATGAGGATTATAGCGCGAATGGACGCTCAAAGGAATGAAGGCCTCCGGGGCCGCCGGCGCGACAGGGGCGTGAGCATCGTGGAGCTGGTCGTGGCTCTGGGCGTCATCGCCGTGGCGCTCCTGGCCCTCCTGAGCGTGATCTTCTCCTCCGGGAGGCTCCAGCAGACCACGCGGGAGAAGGCGGCGGCGTACAACTTCATCCGCAAGGTCCTCGAGGAGATGAGGAGCACGCCCACCTTCGTCAACATCTACAAGACCTACAACTCGAACACGGCCGACGGCTTTCTCAGCCCGATCAACGCCGATTACATCAAGACCAACCTGGGCCTGAACGCGCCCACCCAAGGTCAACAGGTGCAGATCCTCTTCCCCGAGAAGAGCGGCGCGCTCAACGAGAGCGTCGTGGACGCGGAGCTGGGCACCCCCAAGGACCTGGACTGGAGCGGCCAGGTCGAGGACGCGGACGTCAGCGCCACCCACCGGATCCTTCCCGTGAAGATCATCGTGCGCTGGTCCAGCGCGGGCAAGCTGGACTCGCAGATCCAGATTTGCACCTTCATTACGGACAACCGTTAAATGCGTAACCATCGAAGCGGCCTGTCCCTGCTCGAGAGCCTGATCGCGTCGGTCATCCTGATCGTCATCTCCTCGGCCATCTACCTGGTCCTCTTCAACGCGTCGGCCACCTACACCAACGAGACGCGCGCGGGAGACATCCAGGACCGCGCCCGCCGCGTGGCCGACGAGATCTCGCGCGAACTCCGCGCCGGGGACACCACCCAGAGGCTGAGCCTGAACAAGAACACCCGGTCCAACACCCTCTCCTTCCGGGTGCCCAAGCGGGTGGACGCCGCCACCGGCAACATCATCTGGAGCGACAACGACGACACCGCCAATCCCGGATTCTACAATGCCGGCTCGCCCTATCCGGCCACGCCCGTCGTCGTGTGCTACCGGTACGAGACTTCCGCCGTCAACGCGGACAACAACACCTCCACGACCGAGGGGCGCATCGTCCGCACCCTCCAGGTCCCCGGCGGAGGCGACATCGCGAACACCCGCAGGATCATCAGCGACTACGTCAGGCCCCCCGCCGTGGGCGGCGAGATCTTCCAGCGCGGCAACGACGACACCGTCCTGATCAACATCACGTTCCTGACCGTCGACGACAGGAACAGGGTTATGGAGAGGAACATCCAGACTTCCGTCTCCGTCCGCAACAAGAGCTGATCGAACGCCGAGGAGGACCGTATGAAGGCCGCCCGCAGGAACAACCGGGGAAGCGCGCTCATCCTGGCCACGATCGTGGTGGTCATCACGGCCGGGCTCGGGGCCGCCTTCCTCACCCTTTCCTACCACCAGAACAAGTCGACCTTCAGCGCCTCCATCAGCGAGACCTCCATGTACGTGGCCGAGGCGGGCCTGGAGGACTGCCTCAACAAGATGAACGCCTACGCGAACGCCGCCTGGACCTACATGAGGGACCACAACCTGTCCGAACCCGGGTCCTTCAATCCCCCGACGGGGAGCGACTTCGCCTGCTTCCAGAGGAGCCACGACTACGTCCCGGGGGGCCAGACGCCCACGGCCAAGAGCGTGATGGTCCGGCCCAACATGTACCCCGGCATGCCGGGCTACAACCTGTTCTCCTTCAACGGCGGCACCTATTCCGTGGAGATCACCCCCGCCTTCGACGGCTCCCGGCGCCCCTACACCGTCAAGTCCACGGGGGTCCACGGCCGTGAGACCCGCCGGATCGAGGTCGTGGCCACTCCGGGGACGACCGCTACCCTGAGCGGCATCGCCGCGTTCGGCGACGTCTCCCTTGACGCCACCGGCAGCCTGTTCGTGGATTCCTACAAGCATACGCTGGGGACCTATGCCGACCAGTACAATCCCGCCCGGGGCTACGCGCGCAATGGCGGGACCCTTGGCAGCAACGGCCCCATCGAAGTCGGGGGCAGCTCAAGAATCTATGGAGACGTAATCGTCGGAGTCGGGCAGACTCCTCCCACCTCGAAAGTGGGGACGAACATATTCGGCAGCAACGGAGCCCAGTCTCTTCAGCAAGTCATACCGCTCCCGCCCCAGGGATACCTCCCGCCTGCGGGTCTGGATCCCGTCAACTTCAACGGGAACAACAGCCAGACGATCGGCGTTGCGGGCGTCGACACCGAGGTCCGCTATAACAGCGTTGCCACCAAATCCCAAAAGGATGTCACCATCCAGGGCAACGTCACGATGTACGTCGACGGCGACATCGCCATGCACGCCCAGGCCCAGATCATTCTCGCCCCGGGGGCCACGCTGAAGATCTACCAGGGTACCGGGAACAACGAACTGACCCTCAACGGCGGATCCAAGGCCGGCGGCGGGGACGTGGATGCCTACCGCTACCAGTTCTACTCCGCGAGCACCGGCACCATGAAATTCAACGGGAACTCGGACAACTACGGATCCTTCTACGCGCCGCACGCAACCGTAAGACAGAACGGCAACGCCACCCTTTTCGGCAAAGTCACCTTCAAGCAGATTGAGGTGATGAACGGCAACTTCACTCTCCACTTCGACGAGGACCTCAATACCGATCCCCCCGCGCCCCCGAAGTACGACGTCAAGTCGTGGCGCGAGACCCTTCAGTAAATGGCTTGCCCCCCTGCGGAAGCCCCGCTATCCTTTGGGGAACGGGGATTCCCGTGGACGGGAGGACAAGATGCCTTTCGGATCGTGGCCGTTGTCCGCATTGATGCTGATCGCCACCCTCCCGGCCGCTTCATTCCCCTCCCTCCGGCAGGATCCCGTCTTTGAGGAAATCCGCTTCCACCGGGTCCACCTCAAGAACGGGAATTTCATCGACGGCCAGCTGATCCGGGAAACGCAGGCCGAAGTCGCCCTCCAACTGGGCATCGGGGAAATCGTTCTCCGGCGCGAGTTGGTGGACCATGTCGAGTTCGTCAAAATCCGGCATATCGCCGAGCCCAAGG
>CAYNDR010000333.1:0-7209 GCA_964395295.1 uncultured Planctomycetales bacterium | reverse complement strand
AGGGAACACTCCGGCCAGAATCCCGTCCCGCCCTGCCGCTCCCGGAGGACTTCCACGTACTCCCGCTCGCTCCCGAGCTGTTCGACGCCCCGGTCCCGCAGTCTCCCGTTCTGGAAGGCGTGGAAGAGCCCGTAGGAGAGGATGGGGACCAGGAGTCCCGCGGCCAGCGCGGCCCGCCGGCTCGGCCACCGGGCCAGCCGGATGCCCGCCGCCAGCGCCAGCCCGAGGCCCGCCCCCCAGGCCGCGGGCACCAGGAGGGCCGCGTAGAAGATCCCCGCCAGGGCATGGGCCGCCGCGGCCCCCGCCAGGGCGGCGGCCAGCCCCGTCCCTCCAAGGACGGCCAGCCTCCCCGCGAGGAGCGCTCCGGGAGGCCCCGCCTCGGCGCCGCCGGGGGTCTTCATATCAGCGAATCACGATGCGTCCGGAGCGCGAGGGCGAATCCCCCGCCCCCGCTCAGGCCCCGGCGAACCGGGCCTTCGAGCCGAGCTCCTCCTCGATCCTCAGGAGCTGGTTGTACTTGGCCATCCGGTCCGTGCGGCTGGCGGAGCCGGTCTTGATCATCCCGGCGTTGAGCGCCACCGCCAGGTCGGCGATCGTCGCGTCTTCGGTCTCGCCGGACCGGTGCGAGATCATGGCGCCGTACTTCGCCTCCTGGGCCATGAGCACCGCGTTCACGGTCTCGGTGATCGAGCCGATCTGGTTCACCTTGATGAGGATCGCGTTGGCGAGCCCCTCCTTGATTCCCTTCCGGAGGATCTCCGTGTTCGTCACGAAGAGGTCGTCCCCCACGAGCTGGACCTTGGAACCCAGGCGCTTCGTCAGCTTCTTCCAGCCCTCCCAGTCGTTCTCGCCCAGGCCGTCCTCGATCGAGACGATCGGATACTTGGCGCAGAGCTTCTCGTAAAGGGCCGCCATGTCGTCGCTCGTCTTCACGGACTTGTCCGACTTCTTGAAGACGTACTTCCCCCCGTCCCAAAGCTCGCTCGCCGCCACGTCCAGCGCCAGCCGGATCCTCCCCGCGTACCCCGCCTTGTCGATCGCCTCGACCAGCGTGTCCAGGACCTCCTCGATGGACTTGAGGTTCGGCGCGAAGCCGCCCTCGTCGCCCACGTTCGTCGAATGGCCCTTCTTCTTCAGGATGGACTTCAGCGTATGGAAGGTCTCCACTCCCGCGCGGATGGCCTCGCGGAAGCTCGGGAACTTCCCCGGCACGACCATGAACTCCTGGAAGTCGATCGTGTTGTCCGCGTGGGCCCCGCCGTTCACCACGTTCATGAAGGGGACCGGCAGGGTCACGCCCTTCCCCGAGGAGAGGTACTCGTAAAGCGGCTTCCCCGCGGCCGCGGACGCGGCGCGCGCCACCGCCATCGAGACCCCCAGGATCGCGTTCGCCCCGAGCTTCGACTTGGCCGGCGTCCCGTCCATCTGGATGAGGACCTCGTCCACGAGCTTCTGGTTGGAGGCGTCCATGCCCTCCAGCCGGGGCCCGATGACCTTGTTCACGTTCTCGACCGCCTTGAGCACGCCCTTCCCCAGGTAGCGGCCCTTGTCCCCGTCCCGGAGCTCCAGGGCCTCGCGCTCCCCCGTGGAGGCGCCCGAGGGGACGATCGCCCGCCCCAGCGCCCCCCCCGCCGCCACGTCCACCTCGACCGTGGGATTGCCGCGCGAGTCGAGGACTTCCCGGGCCTTCACCGAAGCGATCTTGACGGATGCCATGGCATTCTTCCCGAAAATTCTTTCAAGAAACCCGACAGGGCCACCCTTTCTAGCACGTCCTCATGGAGGAGACAACGGTTTTCCGTTGCCCGCCCGTTCCTGCGGAGTATAATTGGCGCCATGAGATGCCTGGTTTGCGCGATCGCCCTCCTGGCGGCCGGCTGTACCGCGGCCACCCCCGACGAGCAACGGGCGCCCCGGCTGGCCCTGGCCCAGCCGGCCCCTACCCCGGCGCCCAAGGCCGCGCCTCCGGCCCCCTCCGAGCACGTCCAGGACTACCGGGACGTCGAGAGGTTCAGCGGCCAGTACGTCAACCTGCAGGGGACGTTCGGCCACATGCACGGCCAGCACGGCCTCCTCAAGCTCGAAAGCGGCCTGATCATCTACATCCCCCATTTCGACCTCTTCCGGAGGGGCGACGACTGGCTCAAGTACGTGGGCCGGCGCTGCGCCATCGGCGGGATCCTGCACACGTACATGAAGCCGGAGATCGAGGGCTACCGGGGCCCCAGCCTCGAGATCGACTCGTTCGACGGTCCGTTGGATTGATCCCCGTCCCGCGCCCATGAAGTTTCGAAAGATCGACTACCTCGAGTGGGCGCGCACCCACATGGGGCGCGTCAAGTTCGACCTCGCCAAGTCCGACGCCAGGCCCGTCACCAAGGAGGACCTCGGGCTCACCCTCGACCAGATCGACCTCTCCGCCCCCGGCGAGGACGGCGTGGCGGAGCTCCGCGAGCTCCTGGCCAAGCGCTGCGGCGCCGCCCCGTCGAACGTCCTGGTCACCGGCGGCGCCACCATGGGGATCTACCTCGCCTGCGCCGCGGTCCTGGAGCCCGGCGGCCAGGTCCTCCTGGAGTCGCCCAACTACGAGCCGCTCTACCGCGTCCCCGTCCAGCTCGGGGCCCAGGTCCGAATGCTCGACCGGCGGTTCGACCGCGGCTTCCAGCTGGAGGTCGAGGAACTGGAGCGCCGGATCAGCCGCGTCACGCGCGCCGTCCTGATGACCAACCTCCACAACCCCTCCGGGGCCGCCACGAGCCCGGAGAAGATGGCCACGATCGGGCAGATCGCGCGCGACTACGGCACCTACGTGATCGTCAGCGAGGTCTTCCTGGACAACGCCTTCTCCCCGGGGCACCGGCCCGCGGCCGGCTACGGCCCCAACATGATCTCCATCGGCAGTCTCTCCAAGGTCTACGGCCTGGGCGGCCTCCGCATCGGCTGGATCGTGGCGGCCGAGCCCGTCCTCCAGAAGGCCCGCCTGGCGCTGGACTACCTGGAGTGCGACATGCCCGTCCCGAGCCAGAAGATCGCCGTCGCCGCGCTCCGCAAGGCCCCGGAGCTCGCCCAGCGGTGCCGCGACGCCGCGAAGCGCAACTTCGCGGTCGTGGGCGAGTGGGTCGCCCGGAGGGACGACGTCCAGTGGGTCGAGCCCGCGGGCGGCACCGTCTGCATGATCCGACTGCCCGCCGGGATGGACGCCCAGGCGCTCTCCAAGGTCCTGCGGGAGAAATACTCCACCCTCGTGGTCCCCGGCGAGTATTTCTGGATCCAGGGATTCATCCGCATCTCCTGCGGCATGGACGAGGAAATCCTCCGCCAGGGGCTGAAGAACGTGGGCCGGGCCATCGACCAGGCCAAGGCCCGAAGGACTTGACCGCGGGCGGCCTGGAAACAAGAATGGGGCCGCGCCACGGGTGGTCCCCCCGGACGAGGGACCGCCGGGAGAGGCCATGGGCAGGGCCGCTCCCGGCCGCCTGTTCCCCGCCCGGGAGAGAAACACCGTGACTCTTCGACTCGTCGCCGGCAAGCCCGCGGGAGAGACGCTCGCCCGGTTCGCCTTCGAGGGCGAACTGGACGACTTCAAGCAGGCCGCGAAGGACGGCAACTTCTCCGGGAAGGAGAAGGAGATCCTCGTCCACTATCCAGGCCGGCCCGCCCGCCGCGTGATCGTCGCGGGCCTCGGCAAGAAAGGCCGTTTCACCACCGAGAAGCTCCGCCGCGCCGCGGCCCTCGTGGCCCGTCAGGCCAGGTCGCTCGGCCTCCGGGAACTCTCGATGGTCCTTCCCCCGGGCGACCGCCGCGAAAACACGATCGCGGCCGTGGAAGGGACGCTCCTGTCCCTCTACGAGTACAAGCCCTTCAAGTCGAAGGACTCCCGCCCGCTCAAGCTGAGGCTCGTCCGCGTGGACGGCGACCCCGCGGCCGCCCGCCGCGCCGGGATTTACGCCCGCGCCACGATCCTGGCGCGCGACCTGGTGAACGAGCCCCCGAGCCTCTGCACCCCGAGGCGGCTGGCCGAGGCGGCGCGCGCCGTCGCCCGCGGCGGCATCCGCGCGCGCGTCTTCGACGCGGGGGGGATCCGCCGGATGGGGATGGGCGGCATCCTCGGCGTGGCCGCGGGCTCTACCGAGCCCCCCCGGTTCGTCCACCTCACCTACCGGGCCCCGGGGGCGAAGCGGACCGTCGCCCTCGTGGGCAAGGGCATCACCTTCGACTCGGGCGGCCTTTGCATCAAGCCGGCGGATGCCATGCTCCACATGAAGGACGACATGTCCGGCGCCGCCGCCGTGGTCGCCGTCTTCCAGGCCCTCCGTGACCTTCGCCCGCGCGCGAACGTCCACGGCGTCTTCGCCGCCGCCGAGAACATGCCCGGCGGCTCGGCCTACAAGACCGGGGACGTCCTGCGCGCCATGAACGGCAAGACCATGGAGATCGTCAACACCGACGCCGAGGGCCGGCTCATCCTGGCGGACGCCCTCTCCTATGCCTCGAGGCTCAAGCCCGACGTGATCCTCGACATGGCCACGCTCACCGGGGCCTGCGTCGTAGCGCTGGGCGCCGACATCACCGGGGTCTTCACGAGGGACGCGGGGCTCCGGGACCGCCTCCTCGAGGCCGGCCGCAAGGAGGGCGAGAAGCTCTGGCCTCTCCCCCTTGAGGAGGACTACCGGGATCTCATCAAGAGCGAGGTGGCGGACATGAAGAACTCCGGCGGGCGCTGGGGGGGCGCGATCACCGCGGCCCTCTTCCTCCAGGAGTTCGTCGCCGAGGGGGCCCGCTGGGCGCACCTGGACATCGCCGGCCCGGCCTTGGCGGAGTCGGACAAGCCCTATCGGCCCGCCGGCGGCACGGGCGTCATCGTCCGCACCCTCCTGAGGTATATCGAGGATCTCGACGGGTAGGTCCGCCGCCCCCGGCCTCCAGGCGTCCCTTACAGGTCGCTCGTGCAGAACCTGCAGCGCTTGGCGTCCGGGTGCACGGCCTCCAGGCACTTCGGGCACGGCTTGGTCGGCGCCGGCGGCGGGGGCGGCTGGCCCTTCACGAACGCCTTCGTGATCAGAAATACGACCGCGGCGATGATGAGGAAGTCCACGATCGTGCCGATGAGGTGGCCGACCGTGAAGTTGAACCGCCAGAAGCCCAGCTTGATGGCCCGCCAGTCGCCGGCCGGCGTGACCACGCCCACGAAGGGCATGATCAGGTCGTCTACAATGGCCTGCACCACCTTGCCCACGGCGCCGCCGATGACCACGCCCATGCCCAGGGCGAACATGCTCGCCTTGCGCAGGAATGCGCGGAACTCCCCGCCCAGGTTCCTCGGACCCATGGGTCCCTCCTGGAAGACGAATCCCAATCCCACGAAATAGGTGTTGTCGTACCGCTCCAGGGTCCCGGCCTACACGTCACCGGGGGCGCGCCGCCAGCTTCCGGAAAAGCTCCAGGTACCGCGGCACCATCGACTCGATGGAAAATTCCTTCTCCGCGCTCTCCCGCGCCCGCGCCCCCATCTCCCGCCTGAGGGCCGGGTCTTCCACGAGCCGGGCCAGCCGCTCCTCCCATTCCCCCAGGGTCCCCGCCAGGAATCCGTTCACCCCGTCCCGGACGTAGAGGCGGTTGGCGCTGACGTTCGAGGCCACCACCGGCAGGCCCGACGCGAAGTACGCCAGCACCTTGGTGGAGACCTTCCCCCGAGTCCAGGGGTCCTCCACGAGCGGCGCCACCGCGATGTCGAACGTCCGCACGTCCCCCGCCTCCTCCCCCGGCGAGTACGGCCGGTTCACCAGCGGCACGTCTTCCATCTTCAGCGGCTCCTCGCAGACGACCTTGACCTCCACGCCTTCGAAGCGGCGGCAGAGCCGCACCAGAGGGGTGCGGATGACCTCCATCGAAGGCAGGTTCGAGGGCGTCCCCATCCATCCGATGGTGACCCGGTCGGGGTCCCCCTCCCCGGCCCGCGGCGACCACCGCGAGAGGTCGATCACGCTCGGGAAGACGTTCACCTTCTCGTCCAGGGCCCCCGCGCGGCGGGCCAGGTCGCCCAGGTAGTCGTTCGTGACGATCACGGCGTCGGCGTATTTCACGATCCGCCGGAACCGCCGCTCGCGCGCGGTGGAATCGCGGACCAGCCCCTCCTCGGTCTTCTTGATCGTCACCACGTCGTCGAACTCGAAGACGAGGGCCCGGGAGTGCTTGCGGAGCCGGTTGGCCAGGAGCTTCGGCAGGAGCCGCTTCTGGAGGAAGACGACGTCGTAGCCCACCCCCCTCTTGGTGATCCCCAGGCCCGCGAGCATCCCCCCGGGCCACTCCTCCACGTCGCAGGCCAGGCCCGCCTGCCGGAAGTGGGGGAGGAACTGGAGGACGCGCCACTTGGCGCTGGGAGCGTCCTTCTTGACGGTGAGAAACAGGACCTTCATGGGGGTTTCCCGCCGGGAGTATCTCAAACAGCCCCGTCCCAGACAAGGGATTCGGCGCCCGGGATCGCTTGCGCGCCGGATCGGGAACGCATAGAATGCGCCCAATCCGCCCGCGCCGGGCGGAAGAAGCTATGGCCGACACCCGAGGAAAGATCCGAGCCATGGGGGGAGACGCCCCCACGCCGATCAGCCTCAAGAACGGGATCGCCGTCCTGGACCCCCGCCCCATCGCCCGCGGGGCCTTCGGCGAGATCTACACGGGGCGCATCGCCAACCCCATCGCCCTCCTGGCCGAGCGCGTGGTCTGGGGGGACGAGAATCCCCACTGGCTCGGGCTCGACGACATCCCCTACGCCGACCCCGACCCCGAGGTCCTTCAGCGCGGGGACTGGCTCCCCGCGCCCATCATCGACATGGAGCAGAAGAGGCGGGTCTACGAGGCCGCCGCCCGGCTCTGGCGCGACTACCAGGAACGCCAGCGCCCGGACCCCTCCCGCGCCCGGGATGAGTTCCGCGACCTGCTGGGCGTCATCGATCCCCTCCTCCTCCAGGACCCCGTCATCGCCGTCAAGGTCCTCGTGCCCCCCACGGGCACCGGCCCCGACGCGGACCAGCGCATCGTCGAGGACTCCATCCGGCGCTTCATCAAGGAGAACGACCTCCTCAACAGCCTCCGCCACCCGGGGATCGTCCGGCGCTTCGGGCTGGTCAAGGACTCCCGGATGGGCTGGTGCCTCCTGCTGGAATACATCGAGGGCGTGACCCTCGACGAGCACCTCCGGCGCTACGAGGG
>CAYNDR010000332.1:293-7252 GCA_964395295.1 uncultured Planctomycetales bacterium | reverse complement strand
TCTACACCGCGCGCCGCCTCATGACCCCCGAGCAGTCCGCCAAGACCCTCGCCGGACCCGAGCGGTGGAAGTTCGAGAACCCCAGCCACGAGCTCTACAACGTGGGCCACCTCTACGAGGCGGCCGCGGCCCACTTCCTGGCCACCGGGAAGAAGAGCCTCCTCGACATCGCGACCAGGAACGCCAACCTCCTCCTCGACGTCTTCGGCCCCGGCAAGCGCGGCGAGGTCCCCGGCCACCAGGAGATCGAGATCGGACTGGCCAAGCTCTTCCGCGTGACGGGCGACGAGCGGTATCTCAAGCTCGCGAAGTTCTACGTCGACGAGCGCGGGAATCCCAAGGGGCACAAGCTCTACGGGGAGTACTCGCAGGACCACAAGCCCCTGGCGGAGCAGGCGGAGCCCGTGGGCCACTCCGTCCGCGCCGGCTACTTCTACGCGGGCGTGGCGGACGTGGCCGCGCTCACCGGCGAGGAGACGTACCGGAAGGCCGTCGACCGCCTCTGGGAATACACGGTCTCCACCAAGCTCTACCTCACCGGCGGCGTGGGCTCGATCGGCGGCCACGAGGGCTTCGGCCCTCCCTACGAACTGCCCAACCGCTGCTACAACGAGACCTGCGCGGCCATCGCCATGGCCCTCTGGAACCAGAGGATGTTCCTCCTCCACGGCGACGCGAAGTACGCGGACGTCGTCGAGCGGATCCTCTACAACGGCTACCTCTCGGGCGTGGCCCTCTCCGGCGACAAGTTCTTCTACCCCAACCCGCTCGCCTCCCCCGGCAACTACGTCCGCTCGCCGTGGTTCGGCTGTGCCTGCTGCCCCACGAACGTCGTCCGCTTCATGCCCTCGCTCGCGGGCTACGTCTACGCCGTCCGCGGGGACGAGGTCTTCGTCAACCTCTACGCGGGCGGGACGGGCAAGGTCCCCGTGGCCGGCCAGAAGGTGACGCTGACCCAGGAGACCCGCTACCCGTGGGATGGGAAGGTGACGATCGTCGTGACGCCGGAGAAGCCCGCGACCTTCTCTCTGCGCCTCCGCATCCCCGGCTGGGCTCATAACCGGGTCCTCCCCAGCGACCTTTACCGTTACGCCGACGGCCTGAAGCCGGCCATCTCGACGTCGTTCGACAGCGGGAATGTCGATCTCGACGACGCCCTCGGCTATAGCGCCCTGCGGCGCCGGTGGAAGGCCGGCGACACCGTGGTCCTCGACCTCCCGATGCCCGTGCGGCGCGTCGTCGCGCACGAAAAGGTCGCGGCCGACCGCGGCCGTGTGGCGCTGGAACGCGGGCCGATCGTCTACTGCTTCGAGGGATTCGACAACGAAGGCCGCATCGAGGACCTTGTCATAGGTCCGGACGCCACGGTCGAGCCGGAGCACCGGGCGGACCTCCTGGGCGGCGTGACGGTCCTCAAGGTGAAGGCCCAGCGCGCGAAGGCGGGAGAGGACCGCTCGGTCTCCACCGAGCCCGCGGAGGCCATCGCGGTCCCCTACTACTCCTGGGCGCATCGCGACAAGGGACCCATGGCGGTCTGGATGGCCGCCTCGGCCGCCGCCGCGCACCCCCGGCGGCCGCCCACCCTCGCCTCCGAGGCCAAGGTGACGGCGTCGTACGTCCACGCCGACCTCCGCGGCGTCAACGACCAGGTCGAGCCGGCGCACTCCAACGACCACGACGTGGCGTGGCTCGACTGGTGGCCGCACAAGGACAAGATCGAGTGGGTCCAGTACGAGTTCAAGGCGCCCGCCACGGTCTCCCGCGCGGAGGTCTACTGGTTCGACGACACGCCCTCGGGCGGCGGGTGCGGCCTGCCGAAGTCCTGGCGGATCCTCCACCGGAAGGAGGGCGAGTGGCTGCCGGTCGAGGACCCGAGCGGCTACGGCGTCGAGAAGGACAGGTTCAACGCCGTCACGTTCAAGGCGGTGACCACGGACGCGCTGCGCCTCGAGGTCCAGCTCAAGCCCAACGTCGCCGCCGGCGTGATGGAGTGGCGGGTGAAATGACTTTACAGGAGGGGACCATGCGACCCGTCTTTGCCGCGATCCTGGCGATGGCGGTCCTGGCGGGACCGGCCTGCGCCTCTAGCCCGCAGGCCCAGGAGGGCGCCGCGACGCTGACCGTCCAGGCCGACCAGCGCGGCCCCAAGGTAAGCCCCACGCTCTACGGGATCTTCTTCGAGGAGATCAACTGCGCGGGCGACGGCGGCCTCTACGCCGAGCTCGTCCGCAACCGCAGTCTCGAGGACTCCGACAAGGACCCCCAGCACTGGACGGCCCTCTCGCCCGCGGCCGAGCTCGCCCTCGACGCCGGCTGGCCCGAGGGCGAGTTCAACAGGAGGTCGCTGAAGCTCACCCTCAAGCCCGGCGATGGTCGCCGGGGCGCGGCCAACGGCGGCTGGTGGGGCATCGCCGTCCGCGGTGGGGAGGAGTACGCCCTCTCGCTCCATGCCCGCCTCGGCGACGGCCTGGCCGGCCCGCTCACGGCCACCCTGGAGAGCGCCGAGGGCAAGGTCTACGCCGAGGCAAAGATCGAGGGCGCGGGCGCGGAGTGGAAACGCTTCAACGCCACGCTCAAGGCCGCCGGCACCGACCCCAGGGCCCGCCTCGCCATCGCCGCGGCCGGGACGGGGACCCTCTGGCTCGACATGGTCTCCCTCTTCCCTGCGAAGACGTTCATGGGCCACGGGATGCGGGAGGACCTGGCAAAGATGCTCCTCGACCTCAAGCCCGCCTTCGTCCGCTTCCCCGGCGGCTGCTGGGTGGAGGGCAACACCATGGCCGAGGCCCAGCGGTGGAAGCAGACCGTCGGCGACCCCGCCCTGCGGCGCACCCAATACAACATCTGGCAGTACCAGTCCACCAACGGCCTCGGCTACCACGAGTACCTCCAGCTCTGCGAGGACCTCGGCGCGGAGCCGCTCTTCGTCATCAACTGCGGCATGTCCCACCGCCAGAACGTCCCGATGGACCGGATGGGCGAGTTCGTCCAGGACGCCCTCGACGCCATCGAGTACGCCAACGGCCCCGCCGACAGCAAGTGGGGCGCCCTGCGCGCGAAGGCCGGCCACCCCGCCCCCTTCAACATGAAATACATCGAGATCGGCAACGAGAACGGCGGGCCCGCCTACCACGAGCGGTACGCCCTCTTCTACGACGCGGTCAAGGCCAAACACCCGCGGATGAGCATCGTGGCCAACGAGTGGAGCGGGCGGCCCACCAACCGCCCCATCGAGATCATCGATGAGCACTACTACAACAACCCCGCCTTCTTCGCCCGGAACGCGCACAAGTACGACGGCTACAAGCGGGACGGGCACAAGGTCTACGTGGGCGAGTACGCCGTCACCCAGGGCTGCGGGAAGAACGAGAACCTCAAGGCCGCCGTGGGCGAGGCGGCGTTCATGACGGGGATGGAGAGGAACGCCGACGTCGTGGTCCTGTCCTCCTACGCCCCCCTCTTCGCCAACATCAACTACAAGAAGTGGAACCCGGACCTGATCAATTTCGACAGCTCCCGGGTCTTCGGCACCCCCGCCTACTACGTCCAGAAGATGTTCAGCGAGAACCGCGGCGACGTGGTCCTCCCCGCCCAGGTCGAGGCCTCCGTCACCCTGCCTCCCCCCCTGCTCCGCGGCAAGGTCGGCCTCGGGACGTGGATCACCCAGGCCGAATACAAGGACGTCAAGGTGGCCACGGCGGCCGGCACCGCCTTCGAGAGCGACTTCTCCTCGGGGATGAAGTCCTGGAAGCCATCCAAGGGGAAGTGGGCCGCCAAGGACGGCTCCCTCCAGCAGACCTCGAACGACGACGACTGCCGCATCACGGCCGGCAACGCGTCCTGGCAGGACTACACCCTCACCCTCAAGGCCCGCAAGCTCGGCGGCGCCGAGGGGTTCCTCGTGATGTTCGTGGTCCGCGACGACCACAACTGGATCTGGTGGAACCTGGGCGGCTGGGGAAACTCGAAGCACGCCCTCGAGGCCTGCGAAAACGGCGGCAAGTCCATCCTGGGAGGCGAGGTCCCCGGGAAGATCGAGACCGGCCGCTGGTACGACGTCAGGATCGAGGTCCAGGGGGCAAAGATCCGCTGTTCCCTCGACGGGAAGCTGATCCACGACGTCGCCTACAGCCTGGCCCCGACGAAGCCCCTCCACGCCGTGGCCGGCCGCGCGGACGCCTCGGGCGACGTGATCCTCAAGGTCGTCAACACCGTGGACGCCCCCCTCCCCACGAAGGTCCAGATCCGCGGGCTGAGCGGCATCCAGCCGAGGGCGTCGGCGACGGTGCTCACGTCCCCGGACCCGATGGACGAGAACACGATCGACGAGCCCGCGAAGGTGGTCCCCGTCACCCGCACGATCGAGAACGCGGGGCCGAGCTTCACCCACACGTTCCCGGCCAACTCCGTGACGGTCCTCCGGCTCAAGACGAGGTGAACGATGAAAGCCGTCATCGCCGCCGTCTTGGCGAGCGCCCTCCTTGGGGCGTCGGGCCCCGCCGAACCGGTCGCGCGTCCGTTCGACCGCGGGCAGGTCCGCCTCCTCGACGGGCCCTTCCGCGACGCCATGCTCCGGAACCAGAAATACCTCCGGAGCCTCGACCCCGACCGGCTCCTGCACACCTTCCGCCTGAACGCCGGCCTGCCGAGCGACGCCAAACCCCTGGGAGGCTGGGAGGCGCCGGGGTGCGAGGTCCGCGGCCACTGCCTCGGGCACTTCCTCACCGCCTGCGCCCTCATGTGGGCCCACGAAGGCGACGAGGTCCTCAAGAAGAAGGGCGACGCCATCGTCGCCGAACTCGCCCGGGTCCAGGAGGCCCTCGCGGCGAAGGGCTCCACCCCCGGCTACCTCTCGGCTTATCCCGAGTCCTTCATCGACCGCGTCGAGAAGGGCCAGCGGGTCTGGGCCCCCTACTACACGCTCCACAAGATCCTCGCCGGCCTCCTCGACATGCACGTCCTCTGCGGGAACGCCCAGGCCCTGGATATCCTCAAGAAGACGGCCTCCTGGCAGAAGGCGCGCCTCGACCGCCTCTCCGAGGAACAGATGCAGAAGGCCCTCGGGAACGAGTTCGGAGGGATGAACGAGATCTGGGCCAACCTCCACGCCGTCACGCGGGACCCCGAGCACCTGCGCCTGGCCCGGGCCTTCGACCACAAGTTCGTCTTCGATCCCCTGGCCCGGAAGGAGGACAAGCTCAACGGCCTCCACGCGAACACCCAGATCCCCAAGATGATCGGCGCGGCGCGGGAATACGAGCTGACCGGCGAGGACCGTTGCCGGACGATCGCCCGGTTCTTCTGGGAGCGGGTGGCCCTCCACCGCTCCTACGTCATCGGCGGCCACAGCGACCACGAGCACTTCTTCCCCGTGGAGCACTTCTCGAGGCACTTGAGCCCCGGCACTGCGGAGACGTGCAACACCTACAACATGCTCAAGCTCACGCGCCACGTCTTCGGCTGGGAGCCCTCGGCGGAGTCGATGGACTTCTACGAGCGTGCCCTCTACAACCACATCCTCGCCTCCCAGGACCCGGTCCAGGGGATGTTCGTCTACCTCATGTCCCTCAAGCCCGGCCACTTCAAGACCTATTCCCGCCCCCTCGACTCCTTCTGGTGCTGTGTGGGCACGGGGATGGAAAACCACGCCAAGTACGCCGACACGATCTACTTCCGGGGCGCCGACGGCTCCCTCTACGTGAACCTCTTCATCCCCTCGGAGCTCGCCTGGAAGGAAAAGGGCGTCACGATCCGGCAGGAGACCCGGTTCCCCGACGAGGAGACGGCCCGTCTGGCCTTCAAAGCCGACGCCCCCGCGAAGTTCCCCCTCCGCCTCCGCCGGCCGTCCTGGGCCGGCGAGGGATTCGCCGTGGCGGTCAACGGGACGGCGGCCGACGCGGGCAAGCCCGGAACCTATATCACCCTCGATCGGGAGTGGAAAAACGGCGACACGGTGGAGGTCCGACTCCCGATGCGCCTCCGCGTCGAGACGATGCCGGACGACGCGTCCGTCCTCGCTCTCCTCTGCGGGCCGATCGTCCTGGCGGGGGAACTCGGCAAGGAAGGGATCGAGGGATTCGACTTCACCGCCCGCGGACAATCCGACCACCACCGGGTCCCCACCCCGGAGCCCTCCGCCTTCGTGGGCGACCCGAAGTCCGTGCTCGACCACGTCGAAGCCGCGGCCGGAAAACCGCTCACCTTCCGCACGAAGGGCCTCGGCCGGCCGTCCGACGTGACGCTGATCCCGTTCTTCCGCCTGCACTGCCAGCGGTTCAGCGTCTACTGGAAGGTCCACTCCGAGGCCGAGTGGGAACAGAGGAAAGTCCGGCGCGAGGCCGAGGAGAAGGCGCGCCGGGAGCTCGAGGCCCGCCTCGTGGACGAGGTCCGGATCGGGGAACCACAACCCGAGACCGACCATGCCATGAAGGGCGAACGCAGCGAGACCGGCGAGCACCTGGGGAAACGCTGGCGCCACGCCACCGGCGGCGGCTGGTTCAGCTACCGCATGAAGGTCCTCCCCGACCGCCCCGTGGCCCTCTCCTGCACCTACTGGGGCAGTGACGGCGGCCGCGTCTTCGACGTCCTCGTGGACGGCGAGAAGGTCCTGACCCAGAAGCTCGAGGGCCGGAAGCCCAACGAGTTCTTCGACGTCGAGACCCCCCTCCCCGAGGCGCTCACGAAGGGGAAGGAACAGGTCACCGTGAAGTTCCAGGCGCACCCCGGATCTACCGCGGGCGGCGTCTTCGGGGTTCGGATCGTCCGCCGGTAGGGAAAGCCCCATGATCTCCAAGGCCCTCTGGATCGCGACGGCCCTGACGGCGGCGGGCCCCGCGCCCGATGCGGAGGACCGCGGCGTGGCCTTCACCGGCGCCTGGACCCGGTGGACCGGGGCGGGGCCCCGCTGGGGGCGCCTCTTCTACGCCACCGAGGCCGGCGCCCGGGCCGCCGCGGCCGTC
>CAYNDR010000332.1:0-283 GCA_964395295.1 uncultured Planctomycetales bacterium | reverse complement strand
GCGGCATCGCCCGGGTGCTCGTCGACGGGAAGCCGGCGGAACCCGCCGAGATCGACACCTACTCCCCGACCGTCGACTGGAACCGCGCCACGGTCGTGGCCCGGGGACTGCCCGCGGGCCGGCACCCGGTCGTCGTCGAGATCACCGGACGGCGGAATCCCGCCGCGAGCCACCATTACGTCCAGGTGGTCCATATCACCGACCGGGCCCCGCCCCCTCCCCCCGCGCCGTGGCCGCCGGACAAGGCGTGGGCGTGGTACCGGACGATCCCGTGGCTCGCCGG
>CAYNDR010000331.1:0-7266 GCA_964395295.1 uncultured Planctomycetales bacterium | reverse complement strand
TGTCCTTGATGACGACGCCGAGTTCGGCCTCATAATCGACCCGGGAGCTCATTTCGGGGTAAACGATGGTGTCTCCGGGACCGATCACGCTCGTCGGCGGCTTGAGGAAGAGGATCGGCTCGTCCGGAAAGGCCACGGACTCGAGGCCGCGGGTGGTCAGCCGCAGGAACGCCACCCCCGCCTTGGGGTCCTTCCCGGCCATGACCCCGGTGAGCGCCGCCCGGAAGCTCGACGGCCCTCCCGTCCGGGCGACGTCCCCGCCGCCCTTCACGATGGGGTTGCGGAGCCTCTTGAGGATGTCGTCGCTGGCCTGGGGGGCGGGACGGTCCGGCGTCCGGGGGCCGCCGGAGAGCGACGGGTCGAATCCCCTCAGGAGGTCCGAGTCCTGGGCGAAGATGAAGTACTGGAAGACGAAGACCACGATGCCGGCGCCCAGGATCCCGTTCAGGGCCCACAGCAGTCCGTTGAGCAGCTTGATGTTCCGCACGAGCCCTCCGCGCCTCCGCCGGGGAGAACGATCCCGGCGCCTCCGCGTCCCCGGGCCGCTAGCGCCGGCCGCCCGCGCCGAAATGCCGCTGGGCGTCCTTGGAGATCCCGCGCAGCTCCAGCTTCAGCTCGTCCGGGCTGTCCGCCGCGTTGAGGGCGTCCTCCAGCGTGATCAGGTCGCGCTCCAGCAGGGACTTCAGCGACTGGTTGAACGTCATGCAGCCGTAATAGCTGCCTTCCTTTAACGCCTTGTATATCTCCCGGGTTTTGCCCTGGAGCAGGAGTTCCTGGATGGTGGGCGTGGCCACCATGAGCTCGACCGCCGGCATCCGGGCCGCGCCGTCCTTGGTGGCCAGGAGGCGCTGGGAGACCACGCCCTCCAGGAGCTGGGAAAGCTGGAGCTGGAGGAACGGGTGGTGGTGCGTGGGGAAGAGGTTGATGATGCGGTCCACGGTCTGCATCGCGTTCTGCGAGTGCAGGGTCGAGAAGACGAGGTGCCCGGTCTCCGCCGCGTTGACGGCCGCCTCCATCGTCTCGATGTCGCGCATCTCGCCGATGAACATGACGTCCGGCGACTGGCGCACCGCGTGCTTGAGGGCCGCGACGAACGAGTCCGTGTCCTGCCCGATCTCGCGCTGTTCGATCACGCACTTCTGGTCGGTGAAGGTGAACTCGATCGGGTCCTCGACCGTGATGATGTGGCGCTCCTCGGTCTGGTTGATGTAGTTGATCATGGAGGCGATCGTGGTGGACTTCCCGCACCCGGCCGTCCCGGTCACCAGCACGAGGCCCCGGGGCAGGAGCGCCATGCGGCGCAGCTGCTCGGCCGGGAGGTTCAGCTCCTCCAGGCTCGGGAGCTTCGACTTGATGTGGCGGAAGACCATGCCGATGTAGCCGCGCTGGCGGAAGACGTTGGCCCGGAAGCGGCCCACCCCGTAGATCTCGTACGAGATGTCCACCTCGCCCTTCTCGGCGAACTTCTTCTTGGCGAAGTCGTCGCAGACCTCGTTGAAGACCTCCAGCATGTTCTCCTCGGTGAGCGGGGGCCCGCCCATCGAGATGACGCGCCCCACCACGCGGATGGCGGGAGGCACGCCGACCTTGAGGAAGAGGTCCGAGGCCTCCTCCTTCACCATCGCCGCGAAGACCCTGGCCAGTTCCATGGAGGCTCCCTGAAAACGTGTCGCCCCTATTCTATCGCGCCGTCCCGGGCCAGGACACGGAAAACTTCCCGCAGGAGGGCCCCCACCCCCTCCCCCGTGGCCGCGGAGACCGCGTGGACGGCGCCCGCCTCCCGGCGGAGCGCCTCGGCGTTCTCCCGGGACCCCGCGAGGTCGACCTTGGTGGCCGCCACGATCTCCGGCTTGGCGGCGAGGGCCGGGCTGTAGCTCTCCAGCTCCCGGCGGATGACGCGGTAGGCCTCCGCGGGCGGCTTCAGCGCGTCGGGGGAGACGTCCACCAGGTGCAAAAGGACCCGGGTGCGCTCGACATGCCGGAGGAAGGCGTCCCCCAGCCCGCGTCCCCGGTGGGCCCCCTCGATGAGGCCCGGCAGGTCGGCCGCCACGAGGGTCCGGTAGCCGCTCCCCTTCACGATCCCGAGGCTCGGGACCAGGGTGGTGAAGGGGTAGGCGGCGACCTTCGGCCGCGCGGCGGAGATCCGCGCCAGGAGCGTGGACTTCCCCGCGTTGGGCAGGCCCACGAGGCCCACGTCCGCGATCATCTTGAGGTCGAGGCGGACCCGCCGCTCCTCGCCGGGCCGTCCCGGATCGGCCCGGAGGGGCGCCTGGCGCGTGGGGGTGGCGAAGTGCTGGTTCCCGCGGCCGCCCTTCCCCCCGCGGCAGAGGACCACGCGCTCCCCGTGCCGGCCCAGGTCCTTCAGGAGCGCGCCCCGGTCGACGTCGCGCACCAGCGTCCCCATGGGGACCTTGACCACGAGGTCCTGGCCCTTCTTGCCGCTGCAGTTGCGGCCGCTGCCCGGGCGGCCGCTCTCGGCCACGTAGCGGGGCCGGTGGATGAGGTGGTAGAGGGTGTTGTAGTTCTCGTCGGCCTCCAGGATGATGTCCCCCCCCTTCCCCCCGTCGCCCCCGGCCGGCCCCATCTTGGGCCGGAACTTCTCCCGGAGGAAGGAGGAACAGCCGGCGCCGCCGTCCCCGGCCTTCATGAGGAGGACGATCTCGTCGCGGAACATGGATCGGCCTCAGGGAAACGGTCGCATGAAATCCTCCCAGGGAAAGCAGGAGGTCCTGCGCGGGCACGACAGGGCCGGACTACGGCGCGACGATGTCGGTGATCTTGACGAGGGTAAGCTCCGAGCGGTGGCCGCGGGTCCGGTGATAGCCCTCCCGCCGGCGGTACTTGAAGACGCGGACCTTCTTGCCGCGGAGGTTCTTGATGACCTCGCCGAGGACCTTGGCGCCCTGGACGGTCGGGGCCCCCGCGCGGGCCTGCTGGCCGTCGTGGTAGAGGAGGACCTGGGTGAACTCGACCTTTTCGCCCTCCTTGGGGCCCTGCCGGTCGAGCTCGATCGTCTGGCCCTTCTCGGCCTTGTACTGCCGGCCGCCGCTCTTGAAGATCGCGTACATGGGGCGCCTCTTATAGCAAAACGCGGCCTCGCGGGCAAGACAATTAAACGATCCCCTATAACAGCCTCAGGAACGAGGCCAGAGGGTCATAGGCGGAGTGTTCGTATTTCAGGGCATTCGTTTCACGCATAAGGGTCTTCAGCGACCTCTGGGGATCCGCCGTGGAAGCGACGAATGCCTGGAGCCTGGCCTTGTCCCTTACGTGCTCCTTAACGGACAGGCCTTTCTCGGCCAGGCAATCCAAGTACTTATCAACGCAGAACGTGGCCGGCTCACTCGCCAACGCCTGCATACAAAGGGTTTCCAGCATCCCACTCGTACTGCGGGAAGGGACGATGAAAATCCCGGCCCTGTACCCCCCGGGGGTGACGACGAACTGACCCACGTCACCCGGCTCACGCCACCCCAAAGCCTTGAAGAGGCCGCAAAGG
Source organism: uncultured Planctomycetales bacterium (assembly GCA_964395295.1). Lineage (GTDB taxonomy): Bacteria > Planctomycetota > MHYJ01 > MHYJ01 > JACPRB01 > CAYNDR01. The sequence goes on along the minus strand of CAYNDR010000331.1, from coordinate 3,767 downwards.
CTTCGAAAGGCACCTTCCCCCGATCTCTCCGAATAGCCGTTCGCATCCCGCAGGAATCCGACATTCTTCACCATACCGGACGTGAATGCCGGCTCTTTCAGAATGGCTGAGACTTGAACTTTGTAGTTGTTTTTCCCTCGAATGGGCCAGACCCGCGGTTGAGGCAATTTCCTCTGCCTGCACAATCCTCCAATCACGGACTCATCCCATTGTCCCTCGACAAACAGGATGCTCGGGGAGTCTATGGGAATGGCAAGACCGGCGGCAGGGCCCTCCCCCATCAACGCACCTCGGCCCTCTGGTCGACCGCCGCCTCCATCTCGTCCGGCTCATACATCACGGCCTGGATTTTCCCATTCACGCGTTCCAACCGGCAATAACCGACATCCGCCTTTTCCCCCTGGAGGGCAACGCGAGCGGCCCGGATGCACTCATAGCTGTGGGTCGTGGCAAACAACTGGACATTGGCCTCCTTTGTGGCCATGGAGAGGGCCTGCCAAACCTTCGGCAGGATGCTGTGGTGCAACCCGTTTTCGATCTCATCCACGGGTACGATCCCTCCCTCGCTGCCGTAGATCGCAAGCAACAGGCTGGTGAGCCTCACCATTCCCCCGCCCATGACTGAAAGGGGCAAGAGCGTTCCAATGCCTTCCAAAGCCCCGTGGATCTCCTTGATGGGTCCTTCGGTAATAACCGAGAGGCGGGTCAGCCGCGGCTCGAATATCTTCAGGGCTGCCAGGATGCCTGCAAGCGCCTTTTTCGAGTTGGCCTTGTCAAGCTGACTGTAGCGGTCGGCGTCCTCTTCCGACTTGATCCACCGGGTGTGCAAAAACACAGAAGGAAATATCGGAGTGTTCACAATAGGAGAGGAGATATGGGCCTTCCCCTCCTCCGTCCGGATCTCGCTTCGAGAGGTCACGGACTGCCCATTGGAAAGACAGCGGAAGACCAGTCCCCCGTGCGCCGTAACTTCGGGAGCCTTGTTTTGCAGGTCTATCGTGATCTCACGTGGAGGTTCCACTTCAATAGCAAGCTTGACGCTTCCCACGCCTTTGGCACCCTCGATAACGATCGGCTTGTCGACGCTCACCCCATGAAACAAGTTGCCCCAGACATGGTTCGGCTCCAAGACGTACTTCTCGATTCCCCTGAAGATGTTGATTTTCGTGGCAAGAGCCGGGTTGTTCGCGCCGGCCAGAAGGTAGATCCCCTCCAAAAGGGTGGTCTTGCCGGCGTTATTGCCGCCGCCGATCAGGTTCAGCCGGCGCAAGGGCTGGTATTGAAGGTCCTCGAAGCACCGAAGCCCCTGGATTCGAATACCGGTCAGCATTTCCTACCTCCCCAACCGCAACGGAACAGCAATTCCTCCCCAGTATATACGCGGCTCTTCGGCCGGACTACTAATCTCCCGTCTTGGGTGATCCGCGGTCCCGCGTCCGTCGCCTTCACTTCGGCCGCAGGTGCTTCTCGAACCACCCCGCCATCTCCTTCCACATCTCCGGCGTGTAGGCGTGCCCGAGGCCGGGGACGATCTCGCCCCGGAAGTTCTCCGGGGCGCCGTAGAGACGGTAGATCCCGCCGCAGAAGCCGTAGATCTTCCGGGTGCCCGCCGGGGGCGTCAGCGAGTCCTTCTCCCCGCAGAAGTCCAGGTAGGGCCGCGGCGCGATCAGGCTCGCCACCGCCTCCATGTCGAAGTGCTTCAGCACCCCCGGCACGTAATAGTAGATGCCGTGGCCGTTGACCCCCCCGGCCGCCACGAGGTCCTGGTAGCGGGTCATGCAGCAGATGCCCACGGCGGCGGCGACGCGCTCGTCGAGCGCGGCGAGCCACCACGCGCGGGTGCAGCCCATGCTGATGCCGGTGGCGCCGATCCGCTTCGGATCGACCTCCGGACGGGCCGCGAGGTAGTCGAGGGCGATCTGGTCGTCGCGGACCATCATCCCCATGAAGGTCCGTCCCATCCAGAGGAAGGCCTTGCTGAGGGCCATCTCCTCCGCGCCGCCCTTCTCCCGCGGCCCTCCCGGCCCCTGCCCCTGCCGCGCCCCGAAGGCGTACGCGTCGGGGGCGAAGACGACGAAGCCGCGCTTCACGAGGTCCTCGCCGCGCTTCCCATCCTTCGCGGGCGTGTCGAGGAACAGCTCCTCCTTGCCCAGCTTGTACTGCCCCGCATGCCAGTGGAGGTAGAGGACGGCGGGGAACGGCCCCTTCCCCTTCGGGATCATGAGATAGGAGGCGATCTTCGCCCCGGCCCCGTTGTCGAGGGCGACCTCCTCCAGGCGATAGCCTTCCCGGTCCTCCTTCTTGAGCACCTCCGCCGCCGGCCGCTCCGGCCGCGGGGGGAGGTCGCCGAGGAGCTTCCAGAGGGTCTTGCGCGTCTCCTCCCGGCGCGCGGTCCACTCCTCGAGGCTCCGGGGCATCGGGAAGTCGGGGGCCTTGACCTCGGGGAAGGAACGGGGCTTCTCCGCCGGCTCCTGGCCTCGAGTCTCGCTCATGATCGCCCCCAGAAGAAGGACCGTCGCGATCGTCCTCACGGCTTTTTCTCCTTCATCGCACGAAGTCCACGACCTTCTCCCCGGCCAGGTTGTAGCAGGAGAGCTCCACGCGGTTGGAGGGGAGTTCCCGCGTGGGGGTCAGGTGGATGCGCTTGCCGTATTTCTGCTCCAGCTCCTGGAGGTCCGCCATGCTCCCCTGGAGGACGCCGGCCACGTCCGGGCTCACCCGCGCCTCCACCACCGAGATGCCCTCCCGTTCGACCATGGACTTCAGCGCGCGGATGACCTCCAGGGCCATCGACTTGACGTTCTTGACGAACCCGCTCCCGCCGCAGGCCGGGCACGGCTCGTGGGAGACCAGCTGGACGCTGGGACGGACCTTCTGGCGGGCGACCTGCAGGAGGCAGAACTGGGAGAGCGGCAGGGCCACCACCTGGGCGCGGTCCTTGCGGGACTCCTCCCGGACGACGTCCTCCAGCTCCCGCCGGTGGCGCTCCATCTTCATGTCGATGAAGTCGACCACGACGATGCCGCCGAGGTCCCTCAGGCGCAGCTGCCGCATGATCTCCCGGGCGGCCTCCAGGTTGGTCTTCAGGGCCAGGTCCTCGGGATTGGTCTCGCGGACGAGGCGCCCCGAGTTCACGTCGATCGCCGTCATCCCCTCGGTCTGCTCGATGACGACCGTGCCGCCGGAGGGGAGGCCGACCGTCTTCGAGTTGAGCTGTTCGATCTGCGCCTCGAGGTCGTACCGGTGGAAGAGCGGCATGGCCTCGCCGTAGAACTCCAGCCGCTCCCGGTAGCGCGGCATCACGCTGTCGAAGAAGTCGCACAGGCGCTGGTGCACGCCGCGGTCGTCCACCACCACCCGGGAGATGTCCGGCGAGAAGAAGTCCCGGACGGTCCGGATCACCAGCTCCGTCTCCTGGTAGAGGCAGGCCGGGGCCCGGGAGGACTTCGCCCGGCCCTCCACCGCCTTCCAGAGGCGCAGGAGGTAGTCGAAGTCCGCCCGCAGGTCCTGCACCGGCGTGTCCGCGGAGGAGGTCCGCACGATGAATCCGACGTTCACCGGCGTCTCCTGGGTGAGCTGGCGGATGGCCGACCTCAGCTGGGCGCGCTGGGAGGGGGAGGTGATCTTCTTCGAGACGCCGACCTTGGTCGAGAGCGGCATGAGCACCAGGAAGCGCCCCGGCAGGGAGATCTCCATGGACACCGAGGGGCCCTTCTCCCCGAACGGGTCCCGGATGACCTGGACGACCGCCTCCTGCCCGGGCCGCC
>CAYNDR010000330.1:4674-7290 GCA_964395295.1 uncultured Planctomycetales bacterium | reverse complement strand
GGGCAGGGGGGACTACTCCTTGATTCTCGATTCTCCATTCTTGATTCTCGGATGCTGAACGGTTACAGAAGCTCGTTCTAATCGAGGGCCTTCCAGCCCCCCGAGGCGCTCCCTCGCCCCTTCGATTTCGCCTCCCCCCTCCCCTCCGGAGGCTATAATTGCCTTCGGGGGGCTCACTCTTCCGCCCGCCGTGCGAGGTCAGGGCGCCTCCCGAATTCGGCCGTCAAGGGGGACTCCCGCACCTTCGCTCAAAGGCGCCCGGCCCGTTCCGGCGAACGCCGCGGACCGCGCGAACAGAGGAATGGGAATGGAACGCGACCCCGCCATCGCGGCAAGCGGGCTGGTGCGGACCTTCGCGCGCGCGCGGGCGCTTGACGGCCTCGACCTTCGGGTCCAGCGAGGCGAGGTCTTCGGCCTGCTCGGCAACAACGGGGCCGGCAAGACCACCACGATCCACATCCTGCTGGGCCTGATCCCGGCCACGAGCGGCGAAGCCTCCGTGCTCGGGCTCGATCCGGCCCGCCATCGCCTCGACCTCCTCCAGCGCGTCGGATTCTTCCCCGAGGCCGACCGGCCCTACGAGTGGCTCCGCGTCCGCCAGCTGTGCCGTCTCGGCGAACTGGCCTTCGCGCGCTGGGACCGCGCGGCCGCGGCCGAGCTTTGCCGCCGGTTCGACCTCGATCCCGAGAAGGAGATCAAGCAGCTCTCCAAGGGGATGGCAGCCAAGGCCAAGCTGGTCCTGGCCCTCGCCCATCACCCCGAACTGGCCGTCCTGGACGAGCCCACCGGCGGGCTCGACCCGGGCTCGCGCCACGATCTCCTCACGGCCCTCCAGGCGCGGGCGGGGACCGAAGGGACGACCGTGCTCTTCTCGTCGCACAACCTGGACGACGTGGAGCGCGCGGCCTCGCGCTTCGGCATCATCGACCGCGGACGGATGGTCTTCACCGCGAGCCGGGACCAGGTCCGCCGGATGGCGGTCCTGCGCTTCCCTCGGGAGGCCCCTCCCCCGCCGCCGCCCGGGCTCGACCTCTGGCGGCGCACGCACGACGGCGCCCACGAGTGGCTGGTCCGCGACCTCGAGGACCCCGCCCTCGCTCCGGTGCAGGTCGACCTCGCCCGGGCCGCGGGCCGGCTGGAAACGCGCCCGGCGCCCCTCTCCGAAGTCTTCCTCTTCGTCACCGACCGCGGCGCCGCCGCCGGAGGGATCGGGTGAATCCCGCCCTCTATGTCGAGGTCCTGCAGACCCGCCGGGGGATCTGGAAATTCCTCCTCTTTTGCCTCGGAGTCCCCTTCGCGGCGCGCTTCCTCCTCGGCGATTCCGGCCTGGTGATCCTGTCCGGCGTGTTGCTGGCGCAGTTGGGCGGCGTCGCCGGCGTGGGGACGTTCCTGGAGGAGCTGAACCGTGGCCAGATGCGGTTCCTCTACGCCCTGCCCCTGCGCCGCGGCACGCTGTTCGCGGTCAAGCTGCTGGGCGGACTGGCGGTCGCCGCGATCGCCGCCGCGGCGGTCCTCGCCGCCATCGGCCTGTCCCATCTCCTGAGGCCTCTCGACCTCGGCCCGCTGCGCATGACGCTCGACCGCCTCCACGTCGATCCCGGCGCGACGGCGCTGGCGGCCGCCGCCTATATGGTCTACAGCTTCTCCGGCGGGCTGTTCTCCATCCTGCTGTGCCGCGAGCCCAGGCATGGCCAGCTCGTGAATCTCCTTTTCGCCTTCGGCCCCCTCGCGGCCATGGCGATCCTGCTCCCGGGCGCCGAGCGGCTCCCCTCCCTGCACGGCATGGCGGCGGCCTTCCTGATCGCCGCGGCCGTCCTCGGTTCCGGCGCCCGGTGGCTCTTCGTGCGCCGCAATCCGTTCGACGAGGGCGTATCCCTGCTCGCCGGCGGACTGGCCCACGTCGCCGCCGCCGCCGTGCTTTTCTCCGGAGCCGTCTCGGCGTCAAGCGCCTTCGAGGCCGGCCGCCGCGGCCCGGATCCCCAGCGGGTGATGGCATTCCTGGCGTCGCCCGACGGCGAGCAGGTGTTGGTGGCGACCATAGGACGGTCCAGCCTCTCCGGGTGCCTGCTCGACGCCGAGGGGCGCATCACCGCAGACCTTGGCAAAGGCATCCAGCCGCCACTGCCCAACACTGCGCCCTGGTCTCCGGACCGCCGATGGCTGCTGCTCCAGCGCCTACCCGCCTCCAGCATGGGCAACGCCGTCACGGGCAACTCCGCGGGAGGCCTCTCGACGGTGCTCATCGACCGCGCGACCGGCGCCGGCCGACCGCTCCCTTCGCCCCCCTCGGCCACCCCGGAGTTTCTCCAACACGCCGGCTGGACGGCCGACAACAGGCTGCTCTTCGTTCGCATGCTCCGGGACAAGGGCACCGGGCCGGTGCGCCTGAGCGTTTTCCTGCAGGACACCTCCACCGGCGGATTCGAGGAAATCGACGTTTCCCCCCCGTCCAGCGGAATGTGGAAGCTCGTCGCCGGACGCGAGATCGCCTACGAGACAGGTGGCGAGGGCGATGCGCGCGAGCTGGTCCTGTTCGACCTTGCCTCGCGGAAGGCGGTGCGGCTCCCCCCCGGCCGGGCGGGCTTCGATCTTTCCCGCGGGCGGGGGCGGCGCCGG
>CAYNDR010000330.1:0-4664 GCA_964395295.1 uncultured Planctomycetales bacterium | reverse complement strand
AGGCTCACGCTTCCTTCGACCAGCCAGGTGCAGCGCCAGACGCGGCCGTCGTCGTCGACGCAGTACGGGCGGCCGTCTGTCGCCGCGACGAGCGTCAACGCGCGGCGGTGCGCCTCCCCCTCGGCCGGGCGGTCGTCGACTGGGCGGCGGCGCCCGACGCGAACAGGCTGCTCCTGGCACGCCGCGACGTCGACGCCGGACGGATCGCCTACCGCCTGGTCCTCCACGACCGCGCGGACGGCCAGAACCGGACTCTCCTGGCGGAGCCCGACCTCCCGTCGGCCACCCTCGCCCAGGCCGCCCAAGGGGAGATCGGCTGGGTCAGCCTGTCGCCGCTGGAAGGGACGTCATGGGTTCGTTGCGAGAGCCGGACGGCCGCCGGCGCGATCCGGCGTTGGATCATCGACCTGCGGAGCGAGCGGCGGATCCCGCTCCCCGACGACCGGCCTGCCGACGAGGAGGTGGCGTCGTCGGTCAACGCCGTCGTCACCCCGGACGGCACGACCCTCTTGCTCACGGTGGTGCATTCGGCAGAGGCCCCATCCCTTTTCGCCGCGACCGCCCGCGTCCACGCGATCGGTGATGAGGACCTGCGCCCTCTGGCCGAGCACGCCGTCGACGGCCACCCCATCGCCTGGCTCGGCAGCTCGCGGCTCCTCTACCTCAAGCGCTCCCCGGAGCCGCGCTTCCTGGGCAACGGCGAACTCTGGACCATCGAGGTATCCTCCGGCAAGCGCCGGCGGTTCTTCGACGGCACCCGCGCCTCTGCCGGGCCCGAACGGCGCGCATCCCGGCCCTGATCCCGGTCTCACGACGGCCGACTATCTGCCGCCCAGCGCCCAGCACCTCAAGGCCTCCTGGCCCGGTCCACGCTCTCCACGTCCACCAGCGGCCGCGTGGCCCGCCGCAGGAAGAGGATCGCGAAGCACGTGTCCCAGATGGCGTGATCGGCCCCCGGCGTCATCCAGGAGCCGTCCGGCTTCTGCGCCTCGAGGAGCATCCTCGCCCCCTCCACGTACCACTCGTGCCCCCCCAGCTTCTCGGTGCCATAGAAGATCCCCGCGCGCTCCACCGCGTAAAGCCAGTAATAGAGCCACCCGCCCTGGCCCTCGCCCCCCTCCTGGATCCCGGGATTCTTCTCCACGCTGAAGTTCCGCCCCATCCACTCCAGGCCGGCCACCACCTCCGGGTCCTTCATCCAGGGCCGGTTCTGGATGTAGTCGCAGATGATCAGCCCCCCCACCGCGCCCGCCGTCATCGAGCCGTAGGGCGCCGGGTCGTTCTTCTTCTGGTACGACCACCCCGCCGGCGCCGCGCCCCCCGAGCGGTCCCCCTCGTGCTGGGATTCGCGCCACCACTTCTCCGCCAGGACGACCGTCTCCCGGGGCAGGACGATGCCCGCGTCGTGGCACGCCCGGAGCCCCAGCGCCGCGTACTGGGAGTTGGAGTTGTCCCCCGCGGCCGGGCCGTCCCGCGTCTTCTGGACGACCACCTTGCGGACGACCCTGGGCTTCTTCCGCCCCGTGAGAGGCACCGAGGGATCGTACTCCCTCGTCTTGCGGCCCCCTCCGCTGGCCACCGCGCCGCCCCCGGTGGGCACGTCCTTGACGGACGCCACGGGCTCCCCGTAGCTCCACTGGCCGTTCCTGCACTGGTTGTCCACGAGGAACTGGGCGCACTGCTGGATCCGGCCCTGGTACCGGACCCGGTCGACCTCCTCCAGGACCATCGCCTGCAGAGAGACGCAGTAGGTCCACTCGAGCTTCGACTCCACGACGGTCTTGAAGACCTGCTGGAAGTCGGGGTCGCCCTCGGGAACCCCCGCGTGGACGAAGGTCCACAGGATGAAGTCCTCCGACCTCCGGGTGTTCAAGGACCCGTACTTCCCCAGCCGGTCCTTGAGGTGGTCGATGCCCTTCTTGATCGCGGCGTCGACCTTCGCCGGGTCGATCTTGGGCGGCGCCTGCTTCTTCCCGTCCTGGGCGGGCGACGGGACCGCCATCGCGAGGACGAGCGCCATCGCCAGCCTCATGGAACCTCCCTCGTCCCGGTGAGAACCCCGCTCCTCAAGGGTATTCTACCCTGATAAAGCGGTTCTCCGGCCGGCGTGCCTGCGACAAATAGGCGACCGCCACCTTTTTGTTCCCCGCGGGGCCCCCGGCGGCTAGCCTCTCTCCATGAGGCCCTGGCCCCTCCTCCTGGCCCTCGCCGCCTGCCCGGGCGCGCCGCCCCGAGAGGACCCCGAGTCCCTCTTCCGCGCGATCGAGACCGGCCCCGCGATCGAGGCGATGGACGCCTGCGCGAGCCTCGCCCGCGCCTGGGACGACGCCTGGCTCCCCCGCCTCGAAAAGCTCCTCGACGGCCCCCCGCGCCCCTGCGCCCGCGCCCTCCAGCTCGCCGGCGACCTCCGGACCGAAGGCTCCGCCCGCCTCCTTCTCGGGAAGCTCCCCCGGCTCCTCGAATCGCCGGACGCCGAGACCGCCCGCCTGGCCGCCACGGCCGCCGGCCTCCGCAAGCTCCGCGCCGCCACCGCGCCGCTCCTCGCCTGGTACGACCGGACGGCCGACCCGGCCGCGCTCCGCGCCCTCGGCCGCATCTGGTCCCAGGGACTCCAGGACCCGCCCCTCCCCCGCGCCGACGAGATCGACCGCCTCGGCGTCCTCGCCGTGGTCCACCGCATCGCCATGGGCGCCGGCGCGACCCTCGAGGCCTGCGAGGCCACGCTCCGCGCCATGACCCGGCCCGAACTGGAGGACTTCCTGGGAAAGCACGCGGGGGACCGCTTCGCCTCGCGCCGCCTCTGCGACCGCGCCGTGCGCCGGAAGGACTTCGACCCCGCGAAGGGCGCCCGCATCCACGAGGCCCTCCTCCTCAACCCCGACCTCGATCTCGCGGCCGGGATCCTGGAGACCTCGCCCCACGCCCTGCGCGCGGAACTCGTCCACCCGTTCCTGGACGACCGCCGCGAGGCGAGGGACGGCCTCCTCCTCTGCGACGCGGCCGCCGCGCGCCTCTCGGGCCGCCCCCTCCCCGCCGCCCGGGAGGAGCGCGACGCCCTCATCCGGTCCCTCCGGAAATAAAAAAACCCCCGGCTCGCGCCGGGGGTCTTTCGGTTTCGGATCCGTCCTACTTGCCTGCAGGCACCGTGATCGCCTTGTGGTTGAAGGGCGTGCCTACGCCCTTCCCGATCGGCCAGGCGTCCTCGACCCAGAAGTAGTAGAAGTCGATGATGCCGTCGACCACCTGCGTGATCCAGAACACGATCCCGATGAGCCACATGGAGACCACGTTGCCCACCAACCAGGGCTGGTTCACGTACTCCTGGTTGAGCCAGTCATCGAACTGGCGGGTCAACTTCCGGGGGCCGAAGCATCCGATGGACCCCACCACGATCAACAGCGCCAGCGCCACAACCATCGCCTTCTTCATAAAATCTCCTCCCAATCGATCCACCTATCCTTATAGCATTCCCGTCGGCACCGTCAACATTGAGCCCTCCGCGAAAAATCCCTCCCGCCCCGGGTCCGGGGGCATCCCGGCCGTGGCATCCCCCCGCCGGGATGCTACAATCTCCCCTGCCCATGACCCTTCCGACGCCGCCCACGGGCAGTCGACCCAGCGACTTCGTCCCCCTCAGGCCCTCGCGCCCCCCGGAGGATCTCTCCAAGGACCCCCTGCTGATGCTGCTCCCGCGCGACGGCGAGGGCCGCCCGATGGCCGGCCGCATCCCCATCCTCTGCCGCATCGGCATGGGCGGGATGGGCGCCGTCTACTACGCCGTCCATCCGCGCCTGAACGTGGAGGTCGCCGTCAAGGTCCTCCCGCCCCACCTCCTGGACCAGGAGCCCAAGCTCGCCGACCGGTTCGTGACGGAGGCGCGGGTGGCCGCGGCGCTCGAAAGCGACCACGTCGTCCGGGTCCTCGACGTGGACCGCGAAGGCATCACCTTCTTCCTCGTCATGCAGTACGTGGAGGGGGAGAGCGCGGGGGGATACCTGAAGCGCCGCAAGGGGGAGGGCGCTGCGGGCCTGCCGGAGGCCGAGGCGATCGAGATCATCACGGCGGCCGCGCGCGGACTGGCGGTGGCCCACGCGAAGGGGATCGTCCACCGGGACATCAAGCCGGACAACATCCTGATCCCCCGCGGGGCGCTGTCGAAGGCGAAGCTGGCGGACCTGGGGCTGGCGAAGCCCGAGGGCGGCGGCGCGAGCCTGGGGACGCAGTCCCACGTGGCGATGGGGACGCCGGGGTACATGGCCCCCGAACAGATCGAGGACGCCCGCAGAGCGGGCCCGGCGGCCGACGTCTTCTCGATGGGCGCGACGCTCTACGCCCTGCTCTCCGGAAGGGCGCCCTTCACGGGGACGAGCCTGGCGGTGATCCTCCGCGAGACGGCGACCCGGGCCCCGGACCCGCTCCCGGCCCGCGTGAGCGCGGCCGCGAGGGCGGTCGTGGACCGGTGCCTCTCGAAGGACCCGGCGAGCCGCTTCGCCGACGGCCGGGCCCTGCTCGCGGCGCTCCAGGAGGCGCGGGCCGCCGCCGGCATCCCCGAGTCGGACACCCCCACCGCCATCGCCTCCCGGCCGCGCCGCTCCCCGCGGCCCTGGGCGGTCGCCGCGGTCTTCCTCCTCTCGTGCCTCGCCACCGCCGCGCACCTGGCCATG
>CAYNDR010000329.1:6684-7364 GCA_964395295.1 uncultured Planctomycetales bacterium | reverse complement strand
AGGTACGCCTGGGCCCCCAGCTCGTGCGTCAGGACCTGCCGGTTGTCCCCGGAAACCGGCCCCCCCTGCTGCATCTCCTTGAGCTTCCAGAGGAGCATGTCCCGGGTGGGGACTTCGAGGTACGTCTGCTGGGAGAGGGACGCGATCAGCATGTCCGAGAGCGCGATCTCATACCAGGCGGTGTCCGGCTGGGGAATGCCGCTCTTGAGGTCGAAGACCACGAGCCGCATCTTCTCGGGCTTGGGGACGGGACGGGCGGCGGATTCCTCCTTCGAAGGCCGGAGGGCCACCGCGAGCGCCAGGAGGACCGCGAACGCCGCCGCGGCGGCCGCGATCGCCCAGGGAAGCCTTCGGGGCTTGGCCGGGACGGCGCGGGTGGCGCCCGCCAGGACCCGGTCGACCGCGGCGACCACCTCCTGGGCCGTGGCGAAGCGGTCCTCCCGCTTCTTGGCCATCATCCTGCGGACGAGGGTCTCGACCGCGGGCGGCGCGTCGGGGCGCAGGGACCGGACGGAGGGCGGCTCCTCCTCCAGGATCTTCTTGAAGAGGGACATGGGGGTGTCGGCCGCGTGGGGCATGCGGCCGGTGAGCATCTCGTAGAGGACGACGCCCAGCGAGTAGAGGTCGGAGCGGCCGTCGAGGACGCCCGTCTCGCACTGCTCGGGGGAGGCGTACTTGGG
>CAYNDR010000329.1:5851-6674 GCA_964395295.1 uncultured Planctomycetales bacterium | reverse complement strand
AGGCGTACTCGGGGGTGCCGAAGAACTCGCCGCTGCGGGTGATGGCCTCGCGGGAGAGGCTGGACCGCATGAGGCCGAAGTCCATGATCTTCACGCGGCCCGTCTCGTCGATCATGATGTTGTTGGGCTTGATGTCGCGGTGGACGAGGGAGCCCTTGTGGGCCTCGGCGAGGGCCTCGGCGGCCTGGCGGATGACCTTGAGGGCCTCGCGGACGGGGAGGCGGCCGGGGGCGCGGAGGGTCTGCGCGAGGGTCCGGCCCTTCACCAGCTGCATGGCGATGAAGAGGACGTCCTCGAACCGGCCGGCGGTGTAGACCTGGACGATGTTGGGGTGGTCGAGCTTCGCGGCGGCGCGGGCCTCGCGGACGAAGCGGCGCTCGAACTCCTCGTCGCGGGAGAGGTCGGGGAGGAGGACCTTGATGGCCACCTCGCGGTCGAGGGAGCGGTCCTTGGCGCGGTAGACCACGCCCATGCCGCCGCGGCCGAGCTCCTCCAGGATCTCGTAGACGCCGATGCGGCGCCCCGTGAGGCCCGTCTTGGGGGAGCCTCCCGGGGGGGGCTTGGGGCCTCCCGGCGTCGCCCGGGCCCGGGGGTCGTCGGCCTGCATCGCCATGATCATCACACCTTCGACGCGAACCCTTACTGGAGAGTTCCGATAAACGGCTTCAATTTCGCCTTGAGTTCCAGCCGCGCGCGGTGGAGCCGGGAGCGCACGGTGCCCTTGGGGATATTCAGGACGCCGGCGATCTCGTCGTAGGAGCATCCCTGGATGTCATTGAGGAGGACGATCTGCCGGTCGCTCTCCTCGAGGAGATCCAGGGCC
>CAYNDR010000329.1:3022-5841 GCA_964395295.1 uncultured Planctomycetales bacterium | reverse complement strand
TCTCGTCGGACTCGAGCGCCTCGGTGGGACTGCGGTCGTCCGCGGGCTCGCGGAGGGGCTCGTCGTCCTTCGACGCGAGGGGCCGCTCGCGGTGCTTCTGCTCGCGCCGGAGGCTCACGGCCTGGTTGAAGGCGATCCGGGTGAGCCAGGTGGAGAAGGCGGAATCCCCCTTGAACTCCCCGATCTTGCGGAAGGCGTTGATGAAGGCGCGCTGGGTGACGTCGCCGGCGTCCTCGGGGTTGCCGCAGAAGCGGGTGACGACGTTGAAGAGCTTGTCCTGGTGCCGGACCACGAGCTCGTTGAAGGCCTGCCCCTCGCCGCCCTGGCAGCGGCGGACCAGGTCGGCGTCGGCCAGGCCGCGGAGGCCGGCGGCCTTGACCCCGTCCCGATTGGGATTCGGAGGCGTCACCTCGCGTCTCGCACGCAGCGGAAGCCCACGTCGGGGTGGGCCAGGGCCGGGTCCTCGGGGTAGAGGTTGGAGGCCCGGATCGCGCGCTGGTAGGTCATGAAGGATCCTCCCTTGAGGACCCGGAACTCGGCCTCCCGATCGCCCGACTTCTTCTTCACGGCCGTCGAGGTCCACTCCCAGACGTTCCCGCCCATCCCGTATACGCCGAAGGGGCTCGGGGCGTTGGGGGGCTGGTCCACGGGGGTGGTGCCCGACATCAGGCCCTGGGGCCGGTTGGCCTGCCAGTACTCGTAGCAATTGCACAGGAATACGTTCTCCTTCTCGGTGAAGGAGTTCCCCCAGGGGAAGGCGTAGGGCTGGGGTCCGGGGCCGCGCGCGGCGGCCTCCCATTCCTCCGCGGTGGGAAGGCGCTTGCCGGCCCACGCGGCGTACCGGGAGGCGTCCTCGTAGGTCACGTAGACCACGGGGTGCCGCTCCCGGCCCTTGAGGGGCTTGCCGTCCTTGGGCCAGTAAGGCGGGGGGAGATGGCCCGTGGAGAGGGTGAAGGCGTAATACTCCTCCTGGGTCACCTCGTACTTGTCGACGACGAACGCCGCCAGGCGCACCTTGCGGAAGGGCTTCTCGTCGGGGTAGCGGTCGTCGTCGCCGCCGATCCAGTAGTCCGCCTCGGGGATGCGGGTCATCTTTTCCTGGAGCATCTTCGCGGTGACCTGCTCCTGGAACTTCCGGACCTCCTCCCGCCGTTCCGGGTAGACCTTGGCGGCCCGCTCGGATAAGGCTTGGGCCTGGGGACAGCGGCCCTCCTCCAGGGCCCGTCGCGCCTCGCCCATGGACTTGAGGAAGGCCGTGTCCGCGTCCTTGCGGAACTCGGCGATGTCCCTGCGCAGGCGGCGGAACGGCTCGTCGTTCGAGGCCCGCGGCTGGTCCTTTTCGAACTTGTCGATCTCGCCCATCGCGGCGTCGTAGAGGTTGTCGAGCTTGAGCTTCTCGATCCTCTCCCGCGCCTCCGCGAAGGCCTGCTCGAACTTCCGCCGCGCCTCCGCTTCCTCGTCCTGGCGCCCCTTCACGGCCGCCTCGCGGACGGGGTTGAGCGCCGCCGGGTCGTCCTTGATCGCCCGGGCGGCATCGAGGGCCTTGAGGGCGTCCTCCCACCGTTTTTCCTGGACGGCCTTGCGGGCGGTCTCCAGGAGTTTCTGGAGTTCCTCGGCCCTGGGATCGGGCTGAGGCTCGGGCGGGGCCGGGGGCGGGGGGGCCGGCGCCGGGGGGGGGACCGGCGCGGGCGGGATCGGATCCGCGGGCGCCGGAGGCGGGGCCGGGATCACGGCCGGGGGCGGCTTGACGACGGCGGGTCCGGCCTTGTCCCGGCTCCACCGGAGGATCAGGAAGGCGGCGAGGAGGACGACCAGCAGGGAGATGGCCACGAACGGCCAGGGACTGCTCTTGCGGGAAGCGCCTTCGTCCATGTCAGGGGCACTTTAAACGACGGCCGCCCCCGAAGGAAGGAGATTCGGATGGCCCCGGTGGCCGGCAGTCCCGTCTACTTGAGGCTATCGAGCAGTTTTCGGAAGTCGGCGTAGGCCGGGGACGCCATGTCCCCGCGCTGTTTGGGAAAGCTCGCGTCCGCCTTGCGCAGCAGCTCGTACACCTGCCTCTGCACGTTCTTTTCCTTGGCGATCTTCACCGCCAGCTCTACGGCGGGCAGGACCAGCGTTCCTTCCTTCGAGTTGGAGACCACGGTCGGGATCAGGATGTTGATCGCCTGCTCGGTTTTTCCCGCCTCGACCAGCTCATTGCACTGCGCCATGCGGAGGCGCAGCTGGAGGTCGGGGCGTTCCTTGTACAGCGCGAACGCCTGCTCGTAGATAGTCTGCCTCTTGCCCATCTCCTCCCGGGGCATGCAATCGATGAACGAGCCCAGGCACTCGAAGGTCATGTCCGGGTGCTTGGGCAGGGCGCGCACCATCTCGTTGAGCCAGTTCAGCCACGTTTCCTTGGGCTTGTTGGTCGCCTTGAGCTGGCCGACGAGCATGGGCCATCCCCACATGGTGAAGTAATTCATCTTCAGCGCCTGGGCCGTCAGCTTCAGGGATTCCTCGGGATTTTCCGCCCGGATCGCTTCCGCCATGCGCACCATCAGGTCGCTCGTGTTGAACGCGTCGTACGAGAGCGACACCCCGTCATAGGACATCGCGATGAACCGGTCGAGCGAGATGGTCCGAGTTTGCGGGTCGAACACGTCCCCGGTGTAATAATAATCGTACAGATACCGGCCCGAGAACTCGAGGACCGGCCGCTTGCCGAGCAGTGTGAGGAAGCCGACCCACGCATGCCCCGAGCCCCCGTAACGGCTCTCTCCAGTGACCTTCCTCGCCGGCACCCCCAGGCACTTGGTAACCCGGCTGCCGACACG
>CAYNDR010000329.1:1724-3012 GCA_964395295.1 uncultured Planctomycetales bacterium | reverse complement strand
TCCATGAACATGTATGACTTCTACGTGGACTACCGCGGCCGGCTCGCTTGGTGCTGTATGTTGCCGGGACTGCGCGGACGCGACCGCGAAGAGACCGAACGGGACCTCATCGCCGACCTGAGCGAAATGGACCTGGTCGCCGCAGACCCCCCCGAGCTTCAGGAGGTTCTCCAGGGTGTCGGGGTTGCTGCCCAGCTTCGGCGTCTTGCCCCCGTACTTCTCGTAGTCATACTCGACCATGGGGTACAGCTTCGCGATGGGCGGCTTCGCCGCCCCGAACCTCTTCAGGACCCATGCGCGTTCCTCGGACGAGGCGTCGTTGTCGACGAGATGCACCAAGACCTGCCAGGGGAGATCCTTGATGCCGAAGAAGAAGAGGCCCTGGAGTTTCTTGTCGGCATAGTAGTCGAAGATTTCGATCGGGTCCGGGGCCTCCCGCCGGGGGAACTGATCGAGGGTCACGCCGTGTATGCCGCTGAAACGGCCCGACAGGACGGCGTCGGGCTGGTCGTAAACCACGGAGATGGCGACCGCCAGATGGGGATATTTCTTGAGCCCAGCCTCATCGTGCCGCCGGAGCTTCTCGAAGACCTCTGCGGCCGCGGGCAGGTTGTCGTACCGCGGCGAAAGTGCCGGCACGAACAGGTCTCGCACGCGCTTGTTCTGATCGAGGAATTTTACGAGATCCTCCGGGAAACGATGCTTTTCGACGTAGAACTTCAGCATGCGGCCGACGTACCCGTCCATGATTTTTTCGACCTTGTCCTTCTGAAGGGAGCCGGCGACTTCGGCAACACCACCATCGCCCAGGGCAGGCACCGGGTCGCCACCCGGCGAAGGGGGATTCTTCCAATATTTCCCCGGTTCGAAGACATAGGTCGGCCGATTGCGCGACAACAGATCGTCCGCGTCGCCCGATCCGGCGGGCGACGCAGACGCGAACGCGAGGACCCAGGCAAACCCGCAGAAGGCCACAACCGTTCTCATGTTCCCCACCTGAAATATTCAAAAAGAAGTATACCACCCCCCCCCGTACGATTGGGCCCCATTCCGACGCAAATATCCGAGCGGGGCTGAAATCCGGATTCCGGGGGACCAAATGGGGCTTCCCCGGAAAGAACCGCCCATGGTGGATATAATGGATCCAAGCAGGAGAAACGCCATGCCAGGAGCGTGTCCGAGTAACGGGGAAGTGGACCTATATGTTGATCCTGCACATTAGTCTTTCACACCCCCCGCCCACTAATTGGGGGTGGTTTTGATTACTCAGACAGGCTCCTAGGCACGA
>CAYNDR010000329.1:0-1714 GCA_964395295.1 uncultured Planctomycetales bacterium | reverse complement strand
TAGGCACGATTCTTCTCGTCCTCTTCGCGCCCCAGGCCCAGCAGAAGAACCCGAACCTGTTCTACGACGAGATGGGTGGCATTTCCATCGAGAAGCCTGCCAAGCCGGAAGAGTGGGAGTTAAAGACGCCCAACAGCGGGAGCGGCATCCTCGTCACCCACAAGGTATGCCGACTGCTCATCGCCCTGAGCATCGGGCAGGTCGTCAACGCGAACGACTACAGCACCAAGAACGCGGTCGAGGAAACCTAAAAGGAAATCTCCGCGAGCGGCAAGTTCAAGGACCTCCAGAGGAAAGGCCTGACCCAGCTGAAGCTCCCCGGGGGCGCGTGAGCCCTCGGGCCCTATTTCTTGTCGATCTTGTAGGTCTTGATGGACGAGAGGATATATTGGAGTTCCCTCCCATACTTCGCATACAAGCCTTCAGAGCAGATGAGGTAGGCCATGACCAGGCAGCGGCTCTCCTTAGCGACGAAGGACCACACGCGCCATTCCAGGGGCTTGTCGTCCTTATCCTTGCAGGTTACCTCGACATAATAGGTGCTGACGCCGCTGGCCGCGTTCCCCGGCAGTTTCTGGGGGCGAACCGCGCCCTTCTGCTTGGCATCCTTGAAGTTCTGGCTGCTGGCAATGCCCTTGACGACACCCTCCGCTTCAGCCTTGGGATCGAAATAGAATGACGTGAACCCCTCATCCTTCCGGGGCGCGACCATGACGAAGTCGATTACGACCTCATCGACTTTATGGGATACGGAGAGCTTCGACTCGGCAAGCCGTGCCGGGGAATCCTTGAGGTCCCACTCCTCGTTCTTGGGCTTGGGCGGCCGCATGACCGAGATGCCCCACTCCGCGATGTACTTCATGTCGGGGTTCCCCGGCGCCTTGGCCTGGGCCCCCAGGAGCGCGAACGCGCCGCACGCCAGAATCCACTTCGCCATGGAAACCCTCCTTCCCGGCCGATCCTCCGCTCCGGACTTCCGCGGGTCACTTCTTCGGAAGCCTCCATATCTTGATGCTCCCCAGGATGGAATCCGCGTCCTTCCTGAGCTTCTCGTAGGCGCCCTCGCCCCCCACGACGCACACCTTGTAGAGGCAGCGGTTCTCGCGCCCCACGAAGTTCCACTGGCGCCACTCGGTGAACTTGTCGTCCTTGTCGCGCATCAGCATTTCCACGTACCAGGCCCGGATGCCCCCCGCCCCCTTGTTGGGGAGGAACATGTCCTCCAGCTTCCTCCTGCGGACTTCCTTCCAGGCGCCGTCGGCCACCCGCTGGGTGTACTCGTCCTCCGCCGCGCGCTTCGGGTCGTAGCTGTCGGAGGTGGGGAGCAGGACCACCACCTCGATGGAGATGTTTTCCCTGGCGTGGACCACGGCCACGCGGGCGCCCTGGACCCGGCCGCCTCCGGCCTTGAAGGACCAGTCCTCGTTGCCGGCGGGCTTCTGGAGGGAGATGCCCAGGTCCTTGTTGAAGTGGAGGTCGGGATTCTTGGGGTCCTGCCGCGGGCAGACCGACAAAAGGACCGCCGCAAAACCCCCGATCATGGGCTCGCCTCCTGGTGTTAATTATACTCTAAGTATCCCGAAATGTTGCCTTCCCCCTCCACCCAACTGTTAACCCCGTCGAGTCGCGACAGAGTTAACAGTCAGTCCTCGATGCCGTACTCGCGCATCTTCTCCCAGAGGTTCTTCCGGGTGATGCCGAGGATGCGGGCGGT
>CAYNDR010000328.1:0-7454 GCA_964395295.1 uncultured Planctomycetales bacterium | reverse complement strand
GTGATGCGCTTGGAGATCTCCGCCCACTGCTGGCGGTTGGGGAACCGCACCAGCCGGGAGTAGGGGATGACAGCTTCATCGTCGGCGTCCGTGAGCTTCTTCCACTCGTCGACCTTCTTGGCCATGACGGAGTAGTACTCCTCCTTGTGCCGGGCCTTGAAGGCGTCCTCCTTGAACTCCTTGGCCACGGCGTAGTGGGGGTCGATCAGGAGGATCTCGTCGCACAGCTTGGCGCACCGGTCGAAGCGCTTCTGGTCGAAGGCCATGTAGGACAGCTCCAGCAGGTGCGCGATCTTGCGGGTGATCTCCTTGCGCATGGCGACCTCGTGGGCCGCGGCCTCGGCACTGAGGACTTCCTTCTCTTCCACGCGGCGCTCCTCCAGCAACCGGGCGTTCTTGGACTTGTTGATGTAGTCGTTGACGATCGGGCGGAGGTCCTGCATCACCTTGACGTCGTCAGGCCCGCTGCGGACCTTGGACTGCGCGGCCTCGAACTCCTTCAATGCCTGATCGTACATTCGGGCGCTGAAGTATCGCTCGCCGGTTCGGATGTGCGTGACGACTTCGATCTGGGCCTGTTCGATCAGGGTCTTCCCCTTGCCCACCTCGTCCCGCTTCTGCACCTCGCGCCTGAGGCTGTACTGCTTCCACATCTCCTCGCTCTCCAGCACCAGGAACGACGTGTACGGCGTCATGATCTGGTGCCTCACCCCCAGCGCCGTCACCTCGTCCTTCGATCCGCCCCGCGCCAGGAGATCCGCCACCTTCCTCTGCGCCCACAGCCGCCTCACGTAGTTGTTCCCCTCCTCCTTCGGCGGCAGGGCCACCGCCACCTCGCGGCGGTAATCCCCCGCCGTGATGACGATCCGCTCCGCAGGGCCCCGATAGCGCCCCACGACCGCCAGCCGCTCCCCGTAGAAGAGGTCTCGCACGCCCACCACATCATAGATCGCCTCGCCCCCTCCCAGGCGAAGGTCGCGGAGCGCCTCGCACCCCATCGTGGACGCGATCTCCTCCACCCGCCCCGCCACGTGGTCGTTCGGATTCACCCGGAAATGGGCCCCCAGGCGTTCGAGCAGTTGAACGTTCGCGTCGCTCCCAATCCCGATCGTCCTGATCCGCCGCCCCTTTACCCCCTCCAGGATCTTCGCCGGGTCCGTCTCGCCCATGGTGGGCGTCCCCTCCCCGATGTATATAACCTCCCCCTCCGGCGCCTCCACCAGCGCCTTCAGGACATCCGAGCCGCCGACGGGCTTCAACCTGTCGAGGAAATCCCCCGCGGCGCGCGAATCCACCTCCCCGCTCCGCTCGATTTCAACGTTGTGCGCCAGGATCTCGAACCGGTCCCCCGCAATCGCCCGCGCCATCATCGCCTGCACCAGCCGCTTCGCCACCTCCAGCTCCGGACCGCTCACCGACGCCGAGACGTCCAGCACGAAAACGTACTTCCGCGCCTGCCTCTGCGGCTCCCCCCGCGGCGTCAGGAACAGCGCGAAATACCCGTCCTCCCCGTCCACCTTGTGCGGGATGACCCGCACCTCCTCATCCTCCGTCTCCATCCTCAGCACGAAGTCCTCCTCGGGGCGGTAGTTCCGCGACGAGAAGGCCATCCGCGCCTCGTGCTCGTCCCTCCGCTGGACGTTCATCGGGTGCGAGGGAGACTCGATCTTCCTCAACCTCCCCGAGAACCGCGCCCGGACCTCGATCCGCACCTCGCCGGGAGGGTGCTCCCGTGTCTTCTCGCTGGCCAGCGGATAGACGTAGGAGAGCCGCCCCCTGAAAAACGGCAATGCCTGCGTGTAGGCGATCAGGACCCGCTTGGTCGACCGCGGCTCGATCGGGAACACCCGGCACTTGAAGATCCCCCCCGGCATCCACTCCAGGAGCGCCGGGTCCTGCATCCGCCTCACGATCGTCTCGAACACCTCCCGCGCCCGCTCCCGCTCCAGGCACGTCCCCTCCTCCATCTTCCCGTTCACCTCCAGCGCCAGCCTGGAGATCGACGCGTCCGCCGGCAGAGGAAAGTGGAACGTCCCTTCGAGGCGCCGGTCGGTGTGGTTCTCGAAGTTCTCCTCCACGGTGGTCTTGGCGATCCCGTCCAGGATCTCGACCTCGACGACATGGGATCGCAGTCCCAGTTCGCCCACCGGACGCCCCTCTTCGTCCTTCGCCACCAGCGACCCCAGCCCCGTGGCCTGCATCATGGCCGCGAAGGCGCGGGGCCTTGGGGGCTCGGACGGCGCGGGCTGGCGGCTCGCCAGGATCCCGAGGAGCGCCACGCAGAGCGCCGCGGCGGCGGCCGTGGCCCGGCGGAGGAACCTCAGGCCGGGGGCGGGACGGCGGATCGCGGCGAGGGCGGCCTCGGCGAGCGGCCGCGGCACGGGCCGGTCGGGCCAATCGACCTGCCCGCCCTGGCGGGCCAGGTCGAAGTCCGCGCGGCACTGCCCGCACTCCAGGAGGTGCTCCTCGACGGCCTTGCGGTCCTCCGGGGCGATCTCGCCCAGGAGGAGCCCGGCCATCAGCGCCTCGGTCTCTTCGCACTTCATGTGATCTTCTCCCTTACGGACGCGAGCCGCTCCCCCACGCGCTTCTGCGCGCGAAAGAGCGTGACCTTGGCGGCGGGCGGCGTCATCTCCACGACCTGGGCCGCCTCCGCGATCGAGAGTCCCTGGAAACGCACCAGGACAAAGAGCAGTCTGTGGTTCGGCTGGAGGTCGTCGAGCGCCTCCTTCACGCGGCCCAGGATTTCCACTCCTTCCGGGGTCTCGTGGAGGGGCCGCTCGGGCGCCGGGACCGCCTCGGGGATCTCCGCCTCCGGCCCGCGGCGGCTCGCGGCGCGGCGGTCGTCCGCCAGGACGTTCACCGCGATCGCGTAGAGCCACGTCCGGAATCGGGCCTCCTCGCGGAAGGAGGAGACGGCGCGGAAGGCCTTGAGAAAGGTATTCTGGAAAAGGTCGTCCACGCGTCCCGGGGGGCTCCCCTGCCGCAGGAGGAAGTTGTAGAGCGGCCCCTGGTAGCGCCCGAAGAGGACCTCGAAGGCGGCCTGCGGCTCCGTCCGCGCCCGGAGCGCCAGTTCCTCGTCCGTGAGATCCACGAGCCGCATGGTTCTGTCTATTTGGACGGACGGGAAGCCGGCCGGGTTAACAACTATTTCAGTGCGGCCTCGCCGGACTTCCAGTCGAGCGCCGCGGCGCGGCCGCCGGCGCGGAAGGTCCACGCGTCGCCCCGCGTCTCGAGCGCGACTTTCGCCTCCCCCCAGGACAGCGCCACGGCATTCCTCCACGCGGCGGCCGTGCGGGAGATCCGCACGGCGAAGAGCGTCTCGCCCTTCCCCCCGTGGCGGTCGGCGGCGGCCACGTCCTCCGCGACGGCCTGCGCGCCCTCCATCGTCAGCGGCTCGATCCGCAGGACCGCCCGTTTCCCCCGGAAGACGAACGCGGCGCCGTCCCGCTCGGCCTTCCCCTGCTCGGGATGGAAGCGCAACTCGAGGGTATGCGGGGCGTCGAGCGCGATATCGTCCGCCACGACCAGGACGTCCGGCTTCAGGAAGAGGAGGTGGCGCGCGAAGCGCTTGAGCCCCAGCTCGCGCGGGTAGGCCTCCGCGGCGTCGCCGGCGACATGGTCGAGGCCGGGCTTCGTCACCGCGCGGATCACGCGGGGCCGCGCCTTGAGCCGGAGCGCCGCCGTGCCGTCGAACCACATCCGCCCCTCCCCGAGCTGGCCTTTCCCGTCCACCAGGAGCGTGTTGTGCTGTCCGGTCCACTTGGCGCGGTAGCCGTCGTCCCGGACAAGCCACTCGCCGCCGCCGAAGAGGACGAAGTGGTTCGCGTCGGGATGGACGTGGCCACCGCCGGGATCGTAGGCGAACTCCTGGACGGCCTTGTGGCCGATGAAGGGGCCGCACTTGAAGACGACCAGCGACTCGTCTCCCGTCCAGCCCGAGCGCGCCGAGGCCAGCCCCATGTCCTCGAAGTGGTGGAGCGTGGGAAGGCCGTCCGGCGGGCGGGGCGCCACGGCAGGGTCGTACCAGACGAGGTTGAGCCAGCGCGCCTCGGCGGAGTCCACGTTGGCGGCGTCGACCTCGGCGGCCAGCCACTGGGCGTGGCCGTCGCGGTACTCGCGCGCGAGGGCCCGGAGGAGGTACTCCGGCCCGTACCAGTTCCCGCGCGGGCAGTCGGCGATGTCGACGACGTTGTCGCGGGCGGTCCACGACTTGCGCGGGAGGGCCATGTACTGACGGTAAAGCGCGGTGTTGCGCCACCACGCATTGTCGTAGAGGTCCGCGCCCAGGAGCTCGCGCGCCGGGTGCATGAACTTCAGCATGTACTCGACGCCGTAGCCCCAGTAGCCCACGCCCTCGTGGCTGGCGCCGTCGGTCCCGAGCGCGGCCATGGTGCGGCGGAACTTGTCCAGGGGCAGGCCGATCCAGAGCGCGGCGTCCTTCTCCTCGTCGAAGAGGGCCAGGCCCGCGGCGGCCATCCCGCAGATGTTGACCCAGAGGTGGTTCTGCATATAGGAGCGGTGCCACCAGATCTTCCCCGAGGCGGCCGCCTCGAACATGGCGGCGGTGCGGCGGACGAGCGTGCCGCGGATCGTCTTGCGGGCCTCGGCGTCGAGGGCGGCGTGGCACCAGTCGTAGACGAGGGCCAGTCCCAGGAGCTGGTGGCCCGCGGCCAGGTCCATGCCGTCGGTGCGCCCGAGGCCCCACGTGGCGTAGCCGCAGGAGGCGAGGCTCCACTTCCGCGCGGCGTCGAGGTACTGGGGCTCGCCGGTGAGGAGGTGGGCCATCGCCAGCACCGGCAGGGTGTTGCCCACGCTCCTCTGCCAGAGCTGTTCGTCCCCGCTGGAGTCGGGCTGGGCGCGGTAGGCGGGGGGACCGGCCTTCACGGCCCGGTCGGCCTGGACCTTCAGCTCCTCCCAGAGGGGCGCGTGGGTCGACTTGATCGCCTCGCGGAGGGCGGCGGCGCGCTTGGCGTCGAGGTAGATCCGTGGATGGACGCCGCGGCGGGCCTCGAGCGCCTTCGGGAGGGGCTGGAGTCGATACTGCTCGACCTGGCTCAGGTGGGAGACCGGATCGAGGCGGACGTCGTCGAGCGAGGCGTCGATCTCCATGGTCCCCTCGCCGCCCTTTTCGAGGGCCACCCAGCCGCGGGCGGTCCCCGCCGGGGCGCGGAACTCGCCCTGGACGCTCTGCCACTGGCCCAGCTTCGTCCCGTCGCAGGGATCGGTGTTGGCGCGGCCCAGGTCCGAGCGCGAGTCCGCGCCCACGAACTCGCACTTGAGGTACGGCGGGGGCGTCGTCGGGCCGAGGCGGTCCAGGCGGACCCAGGCCGAGAGCCGATAGAGCTGTCCCGCCTGGAGCGGGCGCGGCTCGGAGTTCGCGTAGTTCCAGCCGCCCTCGATGCGGCCCCGGACGCGGAGGAAGGCGCGGCTGGTCTCGGTGGCCCCGCGGCCCTCGACGCGCGAGAGGGCGATCGTTTCCGCGCGGGGCCGCCAGGTGATTTCCGGGGCCTCGAAGTCCCACAGGACGGCTTCGGGGCCGGAGGACATCAGCAGGAGAAGAAGAAGGATCGGACGCATCGGAGTCCCGACTATGAAACGCCCGCGATCAGGCCTGAGGCGGGGTTTCTTCGGGCGCGGCCGGGGGCGGGGCGCCGTTGGGCTCTTCGGGCGGCGGGACCTCGACGCGCTGGATCGCACCGTCGCCGTCCTCCTCCTTGACGACGCGCGCGATGGAGACGAGCTTGTCGCCGGGCTCCAGGCGGATGAACCGCACGCCCTGCGTGGCGCGGCCCATGGTGCGGATGTCCTTCACCGCGATGCGCACCACGATCCCGTTCTGCGAGATCATGATGAGGTCGTCGTCGTCGGTCACCGCCTTCATGCCCACGACCTTGCCGTTGCGCTCGGTGGTCTTGATGTTGATGACGCCCTTGCCGCCGCGCGACTGGAGGCGGTACTCGTCGACCGCGGAGCGCTTGCCGTGGCCGTTCTCGCAGCCGGTGAGGATCGTCACGCCCGGCTCCAGGACGATCATGGCGACGACCTGGTCGCCCTCCTCCATCCCGATGCCGCGGACGCCGTTGGTGGCGCGGCCCATGGGGCGGAGGTCCTTCTCGTGGAAGCGGATCGAGAGGCCCCCCGCGGTGCCGAGGACGACCTCGTTCTCGCCGGCGGTGGTGGCGGCGCCGATGAGCTTGTCGCCCTCCTCCAGCCGGATGGCGATGATGCCGCTCGGCCGGGGGTTGCCGTACTCGGCGAGGTCCGTCTTCTTGACGAGCCCGCGCCGCGTGGCCATGACGAGGTAGCCCTTGTCGAAGCTCTTGACCGCCACGGTGGCGGCCACGCGGTCCCCCTCGGAGAGCCCCAGGATCACCGAGAGCGGCTTCCCGCGCGCCGTCCGCTCCAGCTGGGGGAGGTCGTAGACCTTCTGCCAGCGCACGCGGCCGTCCTCGGTGAAGAAGAGGATGTAGTCGTGCGTGGACGCGATGAAGATGCGCTCGATGAAGTCCTTCTCCCGGACGTCCGCGCCGATGAGGCCCTTGCCGCCGCGCTTCTGCTTGCGGTAGCTGGTCATCGGGACGCGCTTGATGTAGCCCTGGTGCGAGAGCACCACGACCACGTCCTCCTCCGCGATCAGCTCCTCTTTGGCGAAGTCCTCGACCTCCGCCGATTGGATCTCGGTGCGGCGCTTGTCGGCGGTCTTCTTGAGCTCGTAGAGGTCCTCGCGGATGATGTCCAGGACGAGGTTCTCGTCGGCCAGGATCGCCTTGTACTCGGCGATCTTCTCGACCAGTTCCGCGAGGTCCCTGACCAGCTTTTCCCGCTCCAGGCCCGTGAGCTTGGAGAGGGTCATCCGGAGGATCGCCTCCGCCTGGATCTGGGTGAAGCCGAACTCCTCGACGAGGCCCTTCTGGGCCACGGCCGGGGACTCGGACCGCCGGATGAGGGCGATGATCTCGTCGATGATGTCGAGCGCCTTGACGAGGCCTTCGAGGATGTGGGCCTCCCTCTCGGCCTGCTCCAGGAGGAAGCGGGTGCGCCGGCGGATGACCTCCTTGCGGTGGTCCACGTACGCCTGGAGCATCTCCTTGAGGGAGAGGGTCTGGGGGCGCCCGTTCACGAGCGCGATCATGATGACCGAGAAGGTATCCTGGAGCGGGGTGAGGGCGTAGAGCTGGTTGAGGATGACGTCGGCATCCTCGCCCCTCTTGACCTCGACCTCGATGCGCATCCCCTCGCGGCTGGAGATGTCGCGCACGTCGCTGATGCCGGGGATCTGGTCGTTCTTGACGAGCTCGGCGATGCGCTCGATGAGGTTGGTCTTGTTGATGTTGTAGGGGATCTCGCTGACGGCGATGACCTTGCGGCCGCCGCGGGCGTCCTCGATGCCCACCCGGCCGCGGACGGTGACGTGCCCGCGGCCGTTCTAGTAGGCATCGCGGATGCCGGCG
>CAYNDR010000327.1:0-7466 GCA_964395295.1 uncultured Planctomycetales bacterium | reverse complement strand
GCCTTCCCAGGGCCTGGTCGAAAGGCAGGACGAAACGGCGCTCTTCCTCGCGGCTCATGGATCACCCTCCCGGCCGACGGGGCTTTGCCCGCGGCCTTCGAAGCATAGGACCGTCCCCCCTCCCCGGCGTTTCAGGATTCCCGGCCGGCCGGGGAGTGTACCACACGGCGCGGCCGAGCCGCAACAGGGCCGGCGCCGCCGGCCCGATAGGCTAGCCGGGGGCCTCGGCCTCCTCGTTCCTGCGGCGGTCCCGCCGGGCCATCGAGAGCAGGAGTCCGGGCAGTTTGAAGAGCAGGCGCAGGAGGTCGCGGCCGGTGGCGATCCTGATCCTCAGGGCCTTCCGGACCATGTGGAGGATGTGCGGCACGTCGTAGAACTCGGATCGGATCCGGTCCCGGATCTTCTTCATTTCCCGGCGCCCGCGGCCCTCCGAATACACGCGGCCGCCGATCCGGGTGTAATAGTAGCCCGGCGTCTGCTCCACCAGCTCCTTCAGGGGCGAGAATTTCTCGATGCGGAGGATCTGGAAGCTGATGGAGTCGACCTTGATCTCCTTCGCGAACTTCGGGATGTAGAGCATCTCCTCGTCGGTCTCGCCGATGTTGCCGTAGATGAAGTACCCGTGCAGGTAGATGCCGTACCGCGTGAGCACCTTGAAGGCCTCGCGGATCTCCTGCTGGGTGATGCCCTTGTTGATCTGCTTCAGGATGCGGTCGTGGGGCGACTCGATCCCGATGAGGAAAAGCCTGAACCCGGCCTTCTCGGCCTTCTCGAGGAGCTCGGGGTGCTTCGCGATGTCGATCCGGGTCTGGGCGACGAAGATCTTCCTGATCCCGTTCTCGATGATCAGGTCGCAGAGCCGCGCGCTCCGCTTCGGGTTCGTGAAGAGGTTGTCGTCGCTGAAGAGCACGACGTCGGCCTTGACCTGCTTCAGCTCCTCGATGACCGATTCGAGCGGCCGCTCGGTGTAGGCCCTCTTCTGGCCGAGGGGATTGAGGTTGAACGTGCAGAACTTGCAGTTGAACGGGCATCCCCTCGTGGAAAGGACCGTGTCGAACGTCAGCCGGCTGAGCCGGATGCCGTTCTTCCTCAGCCAGTAGTCGTGCCTTCTCAGGGACCGGTCGGGAAACGGGAGGCGCGCGACGTCGGGCAGGACCTGGTTCGGGTTATGGACGACCTTCCCGTTCTCGCGGTAGGAGAGCCCGCGGATCTCCCCGCTGGGTACTCCCGCCGCGATCTGCCGGATGATCTCCTCGCCTTCCCCCCGGACGACCAGGTCGACGTTCGGGCAGCGCTCGAACAGGGTCTCGACTTCCTCCGTCGCCTTGCGGCCCCCCACCACGGTGCGGACCTCGTCGGGCAGGCGGGCGATGAATTCGCAGATGTCCCTGAATCCCGATTCCCAGGTGATGCTGATGCACAGGAGGTCGATTTCCTTCCGGATGAACTCGCCGAGGACCGCGGGGTCCCGGAAGGCCTTTTCGTAGCGGAGGTCCAGGAACGTCACCTTGCCGACGGCGCCCTTCAGGCTCGCGGCGATGTATTCCAGGCCGGTCGGGGGGAGGAGGCCCTTGATGGCCCGGGCGTCGTCCCCCGCATAGGGGTTGAGGGCCAGGGCGTGTTTATAGTTGGTCAATGCCGGATTATAGCACGGGAAAACCGCCGATGCCATCGTCGGCTCGGCCGGGGCAAATGCGGCGGAATGGCGGCTATCGGCCGTTGCAGGCCTGGAGAACCTCGGGCGGTTTCCTGCAAACGCTTGAACTCTTCCCTGTCCCCGCCTCCCCCCGCGCCCGCCGATCCTGGCCCCCCCTGCCGCCGCACATCCTGTCCCGCGCGGGCCCTTCCGCTATAATGGCCGCGGTCCGTGGAGGGGAAGACCCATGAGGCGATCCGCCGCCGCCCTGGCCGTCCTTTGCGCCGCCCTGCGGGCGCCCGATCCGCCCGTCGCCGTCACCCTCGATCCCGCCCAGGAGGGCCGGACCTTCGAGGGGATCGGCGCCCTCAGCGCCGGCGCCTCCTCCCGTCTCCTCATCGACTACCCGGAGCCCGCCCGCGGCCACGTCCTCGACGTCCTCTTCAAGCCGAACTTCGGCGCCTCGCTCCACCACTTCAAGGTCGAGATCGGCGGCGACGTCAACTCCACCGACGGCTGCGAGCCCAGCCACATGCGCGCGCGGGACGACGAGAACTGCCACCGCGGCTACGAATGGTGGATGATGAAGGAGGCCCGCGCGCGGAACCCGAAGATCATCCTGGACGCCCTCCAGTGGGGCGCCCCGGGGTGGATCGGCAACGGCAAGTTCTACTCCCAGGACAACGCCGACTTCATCTGCAGGTTCTTCCGCGGCGCGAAGTCCGTCCACGGCCTCGACATCGAGTACGCGGGCATCTGGAACGAGACCCCGTTCGACACGGCCTGGATCAAGCTCCTCCGGAAGACCCTCGATCGCGAGGGCCTCAAGGACGTCAAGATCGTCGCCGCCGACGAGGTCAACGCGTGGAAGATCGTCGACGAGATGCGGAAGGACCCCGATCTCGCCGCCGCCATCCACACGGTCGGGACGCACTACCCGAAGTTCAAGAGCCCCGAGGCGGCCCGGAACTGCGGCAAGCCGATCTGGTCGAGCGAGGACGGCCCGTGGAACGGGACGTGGTCCGGGGCCTGCGCGCTCGCCAAGATGTACAACCGCAACTATGCGGTCGGCCGGATGACGAAGACCATCATCTGGAGCCCCGTGACGTCCTATTACGACAACCTGCCCCTGCCCGGCTCTGGCCTCATGCGGGCCAACACGCCCTGGTCCGGCCACTACGAGGTCCAGCCCGCCGTCTGGGCCACGGCCCACACCACCCAGTTCACCCAGCCGGGCTGGAAGTACCTCGACGGCGCGTGCGCGCTCCTCCCGGGCGGCGGGAGCCACGTCGCGCTCAAGGCCCCGGACGGGAAGGACTGGAGCGTCATCGTGGAGACGATGGACGCCAAGGAGAGGCAGGAGGCGGCGTTCCGCGCGGTGGGAGGCCTCTCGACGGGGCCCGTCCGCGTCTGGAAGACGAGCCAGACGGAGACCTTCGCGCGGCTCGAGGACGTGAAGCCCTCGGAGGGCGCCTTCACGATGGCGTTCGATCCCAACTGCGTCTACTCGCTCACCACGACGGCGGGCCAGCAGAAGGGGACGGCGCCCGTCCCGCCGCCCGCCCGGTTCCCCGCCCCGTACAAGGAGGACTTCGAGGCGTACAAGCCGGGCGCGATGGCCCGGTATTTCTCCGACCAGGGGGGCATCTTCGAGGTCGCCCCGCGCCACGGCGGGGGAGGGAAGTGCCTCCGCCAGGCCGTGCCGCGCGAGGGCATCCGCTGGCACTACCACGCCAATCCTCCCCCCGAGACGTTCGCGGGCGACGCGGGCTGGACGAGCTACGAGGTGGGCGCCGACGTCCTCATCGAGAAGGCGGGATACGTGGCGCTCTTCGGCCGCGTGGGGACCGTCCCCCAGCAGAAGAAGGAGGCCCTGGCGTACTCGCTCAAGGTGGACGATTCCGGCGCGTGGGAGCTGAGGGCGGTCGCCCAGGTCCTCGCCTCCGGGAAGGCCCCGTTCTCGGCCGACGCGTGGCACGCGCTCAAGCTCAAGTTCGCCCTGACGAACATCCAGGCGTTCATCGACAAGGTCCAGGTGGCGGACGTGACGGACGCCGCCACCGGCGCCGGGATGATCGGGGTGGGGAGCGGGTACCACGGGGCGCAGTTCGACAACATCGAGGTCCGGCTTGATCCCTCCTTCGTCAACCTGGCGCGCGGGGCGGCGGCGCGGGCGTCGAGCGTCTGGGACGCGGGCTACGGCCCGGAGAAGGCGATGGACGGCGACGGCGGGACGCGCTGGAACGCGGCGGACGGGAAGGCGGCGGGGGAGTGGCTGGAGATCGAGTTCAAGGCGCCGGCGGCGGTGGACACGGTCACGATCCGGCAGTTCGAGAACCGGATCACGGGGTTCGCGATCCAGTGGTGGGACGGCTCGAAATGGGCGGAGGCCTTCGCGGGGGAGCGCTTCGCGCCGGCGGCGCACAAGGGGGACACCTCGAAGACGGCGGCCTTCGCGCCGGTGAACACGGCGAAGCTCCGCCTGCTCGTCACGGCGGCGTCGTACGTCCCCTTGATCTGGGAGTTCGAGGCCTATTTCAGCGGGAGGAGGCCGAAGTGACAAAGAGCCCCAACAAAATTCACCACAAAGACACGAATGACACAAAGATACAGCACGGTTTGGCGGACTACCTGTGGGGCTTTTCCTTCATCCTTGCAGGGTGGGCTAAGGAGCGTCCCACGAAGGCCGCGGATTTCCTGCCGTCTGCAGAGGGGGAGTGTCCTGGCGATGGTGAGGTCCTGATTTCAGAGACGCTTCGGTGGGCCACGGGGCAGGATCTCGGGCTCGATTGGACAAAGTGGCGGAAGTACCTCGCGCACCGCCAGGATTGATCTTCTTTCGTTTGCCTAGAGGAGGTCCCGTCTACGGCGCTTCCCCCTTCGCGCTCTCTGCCGGAGCCCGTCTCTGACGGCGGGAGTGGCCGTACCGTCCCTGCCTCGGTCGGATTCACAAGGGGGACGCGAGCGGGGGCTTACGCCCGGACCACAGGCAGGTGTTTCTTCACGAACTCGAAGAACCGATGCGCATGATCAATAAGCGCCGAAACCTCCTGGGGCTTTGGGTATCGACCCGTGTACTCTACCTCACCCTTCGCTCTGAGGAGCTTCACCAGGTGCACCGAGGCCTCTTTTCTGCATCTTCACAGGTCGCCGGGCATCGGCGTGGGACGGCCTCCGCCGCCTGCACGCATTCAGGACCGGGAACCGGACCCCGCGGGGTCAGGGATGCGGGCGTTCCCGTCAAGGGCTCAGCGTGTAGGCGCTCAGAACGCCGTTGGCGCGGGCCACGAAGAGCTTGCCGCCAGCTATCGTGAGCCAACCGCCGACGGCCGAGGTCCACACCTGCTGTCCGTCGGAAACGCGTGCGGCGTAGACATTCGCGTCGCTGCTCACATAGACGTGCCCCCCTGCCACGACGGGTGGATGATTGAGAGCGGTATCGCCGGCGAGACTCCACAGGAGCGTCCCGTCGTTCCCGTCCCGCGCGTGGAGGATGCCCCCGCTGATCGCGTAGACCACGCCCGCGGCATAAGCGGGCATCTTCGAATAGGAAAAGCCGCTGGTCTGCCAGTCCACCAGCCTCGTGACCGGGTTGATGGCGTACAGAACGGGAGGGGCGATCACGTAAATCCGGCCACCGCCGACCACCGGACACGTCTGCATGCTCCACCCGGCCCAGTTCCAGGTGACGCTCACCGTCCACAGGATCACCCCCGAGGAAGGGTTATGGGCCCGCAGGTTCCCCGAGATGAACGTATAGAGCGTGTTGTTGTCGTAGGCCGGGCTCCATTCGTCGTATTGCTCGAGACTGCTGTTAAAGAACAACTGCGCCCCCGTGGTGGCGTTGAAGCCATAGAGGCCGCCGTAGTATCCGCCGTTCATGTATACCGAACTCCCCGCGACGATGGGTGCCCAGTAGGTCTCCCACTGCGCCGAGACGGGCGACGCCCAGTTCAATGCGCCAGTAACGGCGTTGAACGACCAGAGAAAGGTTCCCGGGGTATGGTCGCATTGCCCCACGAAGACCCGCCCCTCCGACACGCTCGGCTGCCCCACTCCGAAGACATCCCCGAAATCATGCGCCCAGAGCGTGGAACCGTCCGAGGAATCGAGGGCTGTCAGAAGGGTTGGCGTCGAGAAATAGGTATCCACGGAGGCGAAAACCCGTCCTCCTTCGCAAACGACGGGACGGAGCGCCCCGGTGGAAAGGGCCACGTTCCAGGCCGAGATCAACGGGGGCACGCCCGTTTCCGTCGCGTTGTATCCCGTATGACGGGCGTCGGATCCGACGGTAAGCCAGGAGTTGGCGGCGGAAACAGTCGTAAAGGAGTGGGGAGCCCCCTCGGCCAGGGTCAGGGCGGTTCCGTTGACGGCGTATACCCTCCACCAGTGGAGGGTCGAACCGGCCAGGGCTGTAAGGTTCAGGTACGAAGTCGCCGCGATGCTCGACTGGTCGATCACGAGGGCACTGAAATCGGCCGTCGTGGACACCTGCAGGCGGTAGGAGAAGGCCCCGAGCGAGGTCGACCACGAGAATTTGGTATTCACGGGCACGAGAGCATCCCCGTTGGCCGGTGCAAGGAGACTGAAAGCCAGGGGAGGATCGTAGACGTAGGCCGTCCCTCCCACTTCTACATATTCTGTATCCCCTTTTCTTTCACAACCGGCCAGAAGCGCGATCCCGAGGATGACTCCCATCAAGGAGCGGGTAGCACGCGAATAATCCGCAATTCCATCCCGCATGTTCTCCTCCCCAATCTGATGCACAAAATATAGCACAAGAGTTCAAAATAGTTGAGAGTTCTTGTGTCTCGGGGGGCAATTGCCGTGCGCTTGCTACGCGCGGGCACTCCCCTTGCGCTGGAGGCGGAGGAACTTCAAACGGCCCTCCCGGTGGTAATTACAGCCTCGAGGGGGGGAGGGGGGGGAAGGGGCCATCGGAGGGGCCGGAGGCTCGTCAGGGGCCTTCGGGACGGGAATGGGCGGGCAGGGGGAATGCAGAACAGGCATCGGGGCTTGTGGATTTTTAGAGCCCCTGGCCCGCTCACGCGGTTCCCTGTCTTGATCCCCGTGCCACGGCCCCGGCGGCGCACAAGGGGGACACCTCGAAGACGGCGGCCTTCGCGCCGGTGAACACGGCGAAGCTCCGCCTGCTCGTCACGGCGGCGTCGTACGTCCCCTTGATCTGGGAGTTCGAGGCCTATTCCGGCGGGAGGAGGCTGAAGCGACTAATAGAGGGAGAAGGCCGCGGCCAGCGCCGCGAACTCCCCCGCGCGGGGCAGGATGACGCGGATCCGGTCCCGGTAGCAGCGCAGGCCCTCCACCAGGCGCTTCGCCGCGCTCTCTTCCAGCGCCGCCAGGCGGGCGAGGTCGAGCACCACGCGCTCCTTCTTCCGGGTCATGACGGCCCGCAGGTCCTTCACGAAGCGGTCCACGGCGGCCGACGGGAGCAGTCCCTCGAGGCGCACCCAGACGGTCGACGCGGGCCGGCGCTCC
Source organism: uncultured Planctomycetales bacterium (assembly GCA_964395295.1). GTDB lineage: Bacteria > Planctomycetota > MHYJ01 > MHYJ01 > JACPRB01 > CAYNDR01. Next base: position 334 of record CAYNDR010000327.1, on the reverse strand, counting down.
ACCTCGATCGAGGTCCCCGCGGCGTCCCGGTCGCGGAGGCGCGACCAGGCCCGGCCCGCCCGCCCTTCCGGCATCCGGAACGTGTGGCGCACGAGGGGCGGGTGCTGGAAGAGGCCCAGCTTGAGGGTCAGCCCCGTCCAGGCGGCCAGCCCCACCGCCGCGGCCGACCGGAGGCGCTCCGCCGGGGTGGGCGGCCCCAGCGCGGCGAAGAGCCGCTCCTGGAGGCGGGCGATCCATTGCCGCACGGACCGGGTGGGTCCCAGGAGCTTCCCGGCCAGGAACACCGGATAGGCCTTCCGGATGTCGGCCGCCATCCGGTCCGCCTTGGCGCGGA
>CAYNDR010000326.1:0-7483 GCA_964395295.1 uncultured Planctomycetales bacterium | reverse complement strand
TCGGCTTTGCGAGCGGCGTGGTCGGCCTGTGGAGCCTGGACAATGGCCAGCGGCTCGAGCACGGCCGGATCCACGGGCCGGTGATCCACGTCGTGCTCCGGGGCACGAAGCTACACGCCGCGACCGGGCTCGGTGAGAAGCTCAAGTCCCCGAAGGACGCGGGGCTCGACCAGAATCCCGAGTTCCAGGAGGGAGTCCGGCTTATCCTCGAGACGCTCCGGAAATCCCCCGTGCCCGTGCGGATCGCCACCGTGGGGAGCGTCCGCGACCTCGTGGCCGCCTGGAACCGCGAACCGGCGCTCCTCAAGGCCAAGGTCGACCGGGTGCTCGTCTTCATCGGCGAGGCGTCGCACCCGAGCTACCGCGAGTGGAACGTGGAGCTGGACCCGCAGGCCTACGTGGGCCTCATGCGGTCGGAACTCCCCGTCTGGTGGGTCCCGTGCTTCGACGGCGGCGTCTGGAAGAACCAGGGACACGCCTCCTTCTGGAAGGCGAAGCACGAGCAGGTCCTCAAGGACGCCGCGCCCGAGGTGATCCAGTACTTCATCTACGCCCTGGAGAAGGAAAAGTCCGACCCCCTGGAGTTCATCGCCCAGCCCGTGGACCCGCAGAGGCAGGCGCGCCTCTTCGCCATGCAGAGGAACTTCTGGTGCACCGCCATCTTCGGGGTCCTCTCGGGCCGGACCCTGGAGTTCGACGGCGCCCGGTACGTCTCCGTCCCGGCGAAGAAGGGCCGGCTCCGCGCGGCCCCGCCCGCCAACGACCTCTTCGGCTTCAGCGAGGTCGAGGTCTCGATCTCCGACAACGCCATCACCCGCGTGGGCCCCGGCGAGGGGGCGAGGAAGGTCATGCTCTTCGAGGTGAAGGACCGCGGGAAGTACGCCGAGGGCATGACGGCCTCCACGGCGGGGCTTATCGCCGGGCTGAAGCGCAAATGACGCTCACCCCGCCAGCGCCCGCGCGACCGCGTCGATGTTCGCCTCGGGCGTCGTGATCGGGATGACGCACCCCGCTCCCAGGATCAGCCGCCCGCCGCTCGCACCCGCAAGCGTCTCCCGCACGTCGCGCCTGACTTCCTCGGGCGTGCCGTGCCGGAGGACGCCTCCGCCGTCGATCCCCCCCAGGCACGCGCCTCCGAAGCGCCGCAGTCCTTCCGCGAGCGAAGGCGCCGTCCGGCGATCGTGCCAGTTGATCGCGCCGACCGGATAGCGGGAGAGGAGATCGAAGAAGACCGGCGCGCCGTGGGCATGGAGGATGACGAATCCCGCCGCGCGGATCACGCGGAGGTCGAACGGCTCGCCGAACCGCCGGTACTCCGCCTCGCTCAGGATTTCGGGATTGGCCAGCTGAGTGGCGAAGAAGATCCCGTCCGCCCCCGCCTCCAGGGAGCGCCGGACGAACGCCTCGGTCGTCCCGCAGATCCGGTCCAGCCCGGACAGCAGGGCCTCCGGCTCGTTCCTCAGGTGCGAGAGCCATGCGTCGCCCGCCAGGTTCTTCGCCACCGAGAGCGGGCTGAAGACCGTCTGAATGACAGAGACGTCCGGGGGCACGCCCTTTCGGATAAGCCCCAGCGCCTCAACCTCGCGCGCCAGGACTCCCTGCCGGGCATCCAGCGCCGGGAGCCGCCTCCAGTCCGCCGGCGCCTCGACTACCTGGTTGAGATACCGGCGCGTCCCCTCCTCGTCCCCCTTGGGCTCGAGCCTCACCCCCCACGCCTCGGCCATAAACCCCGCGGCGGGCGTGACCTTGACGAGGTCGAATCCGAACCGCCGCTGGAAGGCGATCGCGGCCTCCGCGAGGCGCCGCGGCTCCAGGTCGTCCCCCGGGAAATGCCTCCAGAGCGCCCACGGGACCCGGTCCGCCGGCTTCCCCTTGAGGACCGCCTCGATCCGGTCGCGTGGGCTCATGCAACCTCCGTGAGAAGCCGGCACCAATGTATTCGTCCGTATTATCGGGGCCACGCGGCCCCGGCGCGAGCTTTGTCGTACAGGGAGACAACGACGATGAAGACAACCTTGGCCGTCCTCCTGGCGCTCGCCGTCCCGGCCCTGGCGCAGGCGCAAAGCATCACGGTTGACGCCAGGCAGGAAATCGCCCGCGTCCCCCGCCGTCTCTTCGGAACGAACGTCCGCCAGAACATGGAGTCGGACGGGAAGATCCGCGACTTCCTCAAGGAGACCGGGATCACGCTCTTCCGCTACCCCGACTCCGTGGACGCGGGCTACGCGTGGGACTGGGAGGCGGGCGGCGTCATGGCCCGCGACGGCAAGCCCATGACCTCGAAGCTGGCGCGTCTCGACACCGTGATCGACCTTGCGCGCGACGTCAAGGCGGAGATCTTCTTCACCACAAGGATCCACGGCGCGATCCCGGAGGAGGCGGCCCGCTGGGTGGCGGAGGCGAAGAAGCGCGGGGTCGGAGGGTCGTACTGGTGCCTGGGCAACGAGCCCTACTTCCCCGGCGACAAGCACTACCTCTCCCGGGAGGCCTACGTGGACCTCGTCGGCCGCTTCGCGCCCGCCATGAAGGCGGCCGATCCGGCGATCCGCATCGGGATGTCGATGGGCGGGCCCTACATCGAGGAGCAGGCCGACAAGGGGCGCGACAGCTTCATCGTGCGCGGCGTGAAGCAGAACATCGACTTCATCGACTTCCACTTCTACACGGGCCGCTGGGAGAAGGACAAGGGGATCGACCCGCGGCGGATCATGGCCGGGTCCCAGCTCGTGAAGACGCACGTGGGCAAGATCCGCGAGATCCTCCGCCGCGAGGCCCCGGAGAAGGCCGACAAGATCGAGATCCACTACTGGGAGTGGAACGGCCCGCCCTGGCCGGAGGTCGGCGGCATCCAGACGCTGGCCACGGCGCTCCACGCGGCCGACACGCTCGGCGAGATGGCGAAGCACGGCGTGAAGACCGCCATCCAGTACAACCTCCAGGAGCACGCCTGCGGGCTCATCCCCGGCTGGGAGCAGGAGAATCCGAAGGACTGGGCCACCGAGCACTGGAACGGGCGGACGGTCCGCCCCATCGCCCACGCGATCCGGCTCTGGAGCCGCGAGATGGGCCCGGTGATGGTCCAGTCCGCGGCGGCGGGCACCGGCACCTACGCGACGAAGGACTGGCACACGCTGGTGAACTTCCAGGGCGAGGTGCCGTTCCTCTCCGCCCCCGCCACGCGGAGCGGGGGCGGCCGCGGCCGCCAGGTCATGGCGATGAACCGCCACGGGAAGGGCGACCTCCGCGGCGAGATCGCGATCGAGGGCTTCGTCCCGAAACCGGACGTGGAAGCGCTGACGATCAACGGGCCTTCGCTCGTGAGCCACAACGACGTGACGAACCGCCAGCCCGTCTACCACTCGTTCGCCAACGCCCCCGATCCGGTCGTGAAGCTGGAGCGCGCCGCGTGGACGGGCGCGGCGGCGAAGTTCGCCTACGCGTTCAAGGCGCACTCGGTGACGGTCCTCAAGATGCGGGCGAAGTAGCCGCGGCGGGGACCCGGCAGGCGTTTCACCTATAGACTCATGCACCGTATCGCCGCGATCCTCCTCTTCCTGATCCCGGCCCAGGATCCGGAGCCGGCGACCCTGACGGCCGGGGAGCTCCGCCTGACCCTGGAGCGCGCGGCGGACGGCATCCGCCTCAGGAGCCTCTTCGATACGGGGAAGAACCGCGAGATCCTGGCCGCCAAGCCCCTTCCCCTCTTTGTGATCTCCCTCAAGGATTCGAAGATCTCCGCCGACGCGGGCTGGGACCGCGCGTCGATCCATAAGGTCGACCGCGGCCTCGAGCTCCGCTGGGAGCGGCCGGGCCTCAAGGTCCTGGCGAAGGTCGCGGCCGACGACGCCTTCCGCTGGACGTTCCGCATCGAGAACGAGAACCACGAGCTCCAGCGCGCGGTCTTCCCCCAGCTCGCCCTCGCGCCTCCGGGAGGGGACGCGGCGGTCTTCATCCCGCGAGGCCCCGGCGAGGTCCAGAAGGGCGTCTGGGGCCGCGCCTTCCGCTACAAGGGCCTCTACCCCGAAGGCTGGGCCGTACCCATGCAGTTCGTGGCCTCGACCGGCGAATCCGGCCTCTACTTCGCCATGCACGATCCGGCCGGGACCGTCAAGGACATCAAGGTCGAGAGCCGCCCGAAGGACGAGGCGGTGGACTTCTCCTTCGACCACCCGGCGCCCGACTGGGGCGTCGCGGGGAACGACATGGCGGTCGGCGAAGCCGTGTGGAAGCTCCTCCGCGGCGACTGGTTCGACGCCGCGATGGTCTACCGCGAGTGGGCGCGCCGCGAGGCCCGGTGGCTCCAGTACCGCCGCGAGACGCCCGCGTGGATGAACGAGCTCTGCGTCTGGGTCCAGGGCGGGAACTCCCCCCAGGTCGCCGAGTTCGCCCGCGAGATGGGCCTCCCCGTGGGCTTCCACTGGTACAACTGGCACCAGATCCCCTTCGACAACGACTACCCGCACTACTTCCCCCCCAAGGAAGGGATGGCCGCTGCGGTCCGCGAGCTCCAGAAGGCCGGCGTGCGCGTCATGCCCTACATCAACGGCCGCCTCTGGGACACGCGCGACAAGGGAGCGGAGGACTTCGAATTCACGAGCGTCGCCCTCCCCGCGACCACGAAAGACCAGGGCGGAAAGCCCTACACCGAGACCTACGGCAGCAAGGAGGCCGACAAGAGTCCCGTGAAGCTGGCCGTGATGTGTCCGAAGACCAAACTCTGGCAGGAGAAGGTCGGCGGGATCGTCCAGCGGCTCTTCGAGGAGGTCGGCGTGGACGGGGTTTACATCGACCAGATCGGGGCAGCGGCGCCGAAGCTCTGTTTCGACCGGTCGCACGGCCACCCGCTCGCGGGCGGCGCCTGGTGGGTCGAGAGCTACGGCGAGATGCTGGAGGCGATCCGCCGCCGGATGCCCGCCGGGCGGATGATCACGACCGAGTGCAACGCCGAGACGTTCGTGGACCGCTTCGACGGCGTGCTCACGTGGCACTGGCAACTCGAGGGGCAGGTCCCCGCCTTCCCGGCGATCTACGGCGGCCGGATCCCGATGTTCGGCCGCGCCTACGGGGGCGGCGCGACGAAGGACCTCGCGCTCCGCATGAAGGCGGGCCAGCAGATCGCCTGGGGCGAGCAGATCGGCTGGATGGGCCCCCACGTCGTCAGGGAGAAGGACAACTTCGAGTTCCTCAAGAAGGCCGTCCACCTCCGCCATCACTTCCGGCGCTATTTCGTCGAAGGCGAGATGGCCCGGCCGCCCCGGCTCGCGGTCCCCCAGGTCAAGGCGGACTGGCAGTGGCACGGCGTGCATTGGGTGACGGCCGATGCCGTGCAGGCGGGCGCCTGGAGGCTGGCGAAGGAGGGGAAGCTCGTCCTCCTCTTCGCGAACGTCGGCGACGAAACGGTGAAGACGGAGGTCAAGCTGGACGGGAAGTCCTGCGGGCTGGAGGGCGCCGAGCTGCGTGTGACGGTCGTCCCCGGCGGAGAGGCGTTCACCGTTCCGGCCGTCTTCTCGCGGGAGGCCTCCTTCCCGGCGCGGTCAGTCGTCGGCTGGGAAATCGCCGGGAAGTGATCCCCCGTCCCGGACCTCGGCCGGTTCCCGCCGCGGCCGGCGCACGAAGGGGCGCCCCAGCTTCCGCCGGTACTCCGTGGGCGTGAGCCCCACCTGCCGGCGGAAGAGCGTGGCGAAGTACTGGCTCGAGGGGAATCCGCACGCCATCGCCACCTCGGTCACGCTCAGGTCCCCCCGCGACCCGAGCATCCGCGAGGCCCCCTTCACCCGGCACTGGGCCAGGTAGGCCATCGGCGGCAGGTTCGTGACCAACCGGCAGTAGTGGGCGAAGCGGCTGCGCCCGAGCCCGCACTGCTCGGCCATGGCATCGAGCGTCCATTCGCCATCGAGGTTCCGCCGGAGCTCGGAGAGGAAGAGCTCCACGGTGCGCTGGTTGCTCGAGAGCCGCCCGTCGAGCGGCACCCGCCGGCGCCGCAGGATCTCGAGGATCGCCGCAAGGAGGGCGTTGATCTCCAGCTTGAGGCGCGTCTCGGCGGAGGGGCCCGGCCCCTGCTCGACCGCCCCGGCCAGGCGCTCGAAGCACCGCCCCACCTCGCCGCCCACGTGCCAGACGGGCTGTTCGTTGTGCCGCAGGAGCGTGGTGAGCCGGCGCAGGTCGGGCGGAGAGAGGACGACCCACGGGGGCCAGCGCCAGGGCTGGTTGGGGCGGCGCACCCCCACGTCCAGGATCAGCCAGTGGAGGCGGCTGGCCGTGACGCGGGGATTCCCCACGGAGTGGGCCTGCCACGGGCGGGTGATGGTCAGATGGCCGCGCCGGAGGGCGTACGACCGGCCGCGCACGGCGAAGGCCGTCCGGCCGCGGGAGAGGTACGTGATCTCGATCCCCTCGTTGCGGTGCGGCGCCAGGCCCCAGAGCTGGTCCCCCGGGGCGTCCCACACGCCCGCCGAGCAGATCTCCGGGAGCGTGCCGGGGGGGAGCGGGCGGCCGGGGTAGGTCCCATGCACGAGCGCCGCGAGGCGCAGGTCGCCGCGCGCCGCGGCGGCCCGCACCGGCTCGCAGGTGTCGGCCGTGTAGACGTGGCCGCCCACCTCGAAGACCGCCGGGACCTTCTTCTTCATGGGTGTTTGAAATTTACCACTGTGCGGGAGGGAAAGACAAGCTTGCTCGCTTCGGGTATCCATGGAATCCGGCGCGCGGGAGGGTCCGCCGCCGGGACGATTTTAGGAGGACGCAAGATGGATGCCAGCCCCAACGGGATTTCCCGCCGCGCGTTCCTCGGGACCGCCGCGGCCGGCGCCGCCCTCGCCGCCGCCGGGTGCGCCTCCACGCCGGCCGCCGGGGCCGGGAAGGCCCAGATCGAGATCGGGATCAACCTGGAGTTCGTCCGCCACGCCGACAAGTCGTTCGAGTTCGGGGCAAACAAGGCGGCGGAACAGGGGTACAAGTACATCGAGCCCTGCTTCCTGATGGGCACCTGCCTGCTGAGCGCGGCGGGCTACTGCCACGTCCAGTCCTTCGACCTCGATCCGCAGTACTTCAAGGACTTCTGCGGCCGCCACAAGCTGAAGATCTCGGGCCTGAGCTCGCATTCGGACCTGCTGGACACCCGCGTGGGGGTCGAATACGCGCGCAAGGGGATCATGTACGCCCGCGCCCTCGCCGACCGCGGCCTGTTCGACACGCCGCCCGTGGTGATGATCTGCGAGACGATGTATCCGCCCAAGTGGATGACCCCCGACGAAGCCTTCTCCATCATGAAGATGAACCTGCGGCCGATGCTCGAGTGCTGCCAGGACAACGGGGTCTACCTCGGCGTGGAGCCCCACGGCCCCTACACGGCCAACAAGGACCGGATGCTGCGCATCCTCGAGCTCAACGACTCGCCGTGGCTGAGGGTGAACTACGACACGGGCAACGCCTTCCTGGCCGGCGAGGACCCCTACGCCTTCCTGGAGGCGGTCAAAGGGAAGGTGGT
>CAYNDR010000325.1:2651-7495 GCA_964395295.1 uncultured Planctomycetales bacterium | reverse complement strand
AGCGAAGGCGACGATCGAATCCCCATGGCCCGGCTTTCTTACTACCCGGGGTAGTCGCTCAGGCAATGGGCAATAGGCAATGGGCCATAGCCAGAGCGGAGCGGCCCCCCTCTGGCTAATGCCTGTGGCCGGTTTGTCCGCCTTCGCACGGGTATGTCGTTGTGCTTCGGCGGGCCTCCGCCACGCCGTAGCGGCCGTGGCTATGGCCGCGCAGGCGGGACAGCCTTCGTATCGGACTCGGCCCGACTCAGAAGTGTCGTTTGGCAAAAGCCCGGCCGGATCCCGACTTGAGGTACGCCTCGAAGTCTGCGGCTTTGCGTTCGTCGGCAAACTGGATGGTCACGACGAGTTTCCAGGGCCCGAACTTGGCGGTGTGAGGGGACTTTCCCGAGTTGTGCTGCCGAAGGCGTGCCCCGAGGTCGTCCGTGAGGCCGACGTAGAAACGCCCGGAGTCTTTGAGGCTCTGGATCCCGTAGACGATGTGCATCAGGCTTGCCCGCCTTCGCGCATCCTTGGGGATGGCGCTTCGGCGAGGCATCCCCCTCCGCTCGCCCAACAGCTTTGACGGAAAGCCTGCGGATTCATCTCGCCGTAGCTCGCCACAATCCCCAAGGGTTGCGAGCGGAGGCGGATGGTATGCCCGGAAGGATTTGAACCTTCAGCCTCTGGCTCCGGAGGCCAGCGCTCTATCCAGTTGAGCTACGGGCACGCGACGGCACAGAGATTACGCCCGCGCCGCGCCTGAGTCAAGGCCCATGACGCCCCGATGCCGGATTCCTGTGGACCCCCGCCCCGTGGATTGATATTCGTATGCAAGGACCGGCATGGACGACTCGACGCCGAAACGGATCCTCTTCGCGGGCTACGCGCCGGTCCATTTCATCTGCTGCCTGCCGGTCTACCGCCGCCTGGCCGCCGACCCCCGCGTCGAGTTCTGGCTCTCCGGCGGATTCAAGCGCATCGATGAGGAGGAGGAAGAGACCGCCTACTCGCTGGAGGGATTCTACGACGCCTTCCCCGTCGACCGGCGGCGCGTCATCCCCATCGAGCGCGCGCGCGAGGAGGACTTCGACGTCCTCGTCAGCGCCCACGGCTCCTCGTCCCTCTTCCCCCGCTCGGCCCGGCGGACCGTGCAGATCTTCCACGGGGTGTCGTTCAAGAACCTCCTCGTCCGCGAGAAGTACCTCCAGTACCATTTCCTCTGCCTCCCCGGCCGCTACCACGCGGAACTCTACCGCCGGAAGGGGCTCGTCCGGCCGGGCGTGGGGCAGTGCCTCGTCACCGGCTTCCCGAAAACGGACCCGCTGGCCTCCGGGACGCTCGACCGGGATGCCCTCCTGCGCCAAAACGGCGCGGACCCCGGCCGGCCCACGATCCTCTACGCCCCCACGGGGTCGAAACACAACTCCCTCGAGACGATGGGCCTGGACGTGATCCGGCGGATCCGGGACGACGGCCGCTGGAACCTGCTGGTCAAACTCCACGACCACCCGAAGGCTTCGGGCACGGACTGGGCCCGGACGCTCGACGCCCTCGAGAACGACCGCGTCCGCCGCGTCCGCGACTGGGACGTCGTGCCCTGCCTCCACGCCGCGGACCTCCTCGTCACGGACGCCTCGTCGGTGTCCGTCGAGTACGCCCTCATGGACCGCCCCATCCTCTTCCTCGACGTCCCCAAGCTCCTGGAGAACGTCGTGAAGCGGGACGGGGCGCTCGACCTGGACACCTACGGCCGGAAGGTGGGGCGCGTGGTGGAGAGGCCGGAGGACGTCGTGGGCGCCGTCGAGGACGCGCTCGCCCACCCCCAGCGGGAGGGCGAGCTCCGGCGGGCCATGGCACGACACGTCTTCCACGGGCCCGGACGGGCCACGGAGCGGGTGACCGGCGTCGTCCTGCATGCGGCCGGCCTGGAGCCGGTCCTCCCGGACGGCGTCGAGGTCCTGGAGCCGTAGCGGCCATGTGGAACCTGGAAAAGACGGGGCGGGCGGTCCGGGCGATCCGGTCCTACGGCCGCCCCTACCGGCGCTGGCTCGTCCAGGGGGCCTCGGCCACGGCGCTCCTCGTCCTCCTCCGGCTGGCCATGCCCTGGCCGCTCCGGGGCCTGATCCGGTTCGCCTTCCCGGGGGGGGCGCCCGCCGCGGGGACGGGGGGATGGGAATACGAGCTGGCGATGATCGGCGTCTTCCTCCTCATCGCCTTCGGCGTCGGCCTCGCCGAGCTGGTCCAGCGGATCTGCATGGCGAAGTACGCCGCCCACACGGTCCACGACATGAGGGCCGCGGCGGTGCGCGGCGTCAGCCGGCAGGGGCTCCGGGGCGGCGGCGCGGTCGGCGACCTGATCGCCCGGATCATCGGCGACACCGCCCGCATCAAGGCCAACATGAAGGGATTCCTGGTCCACATCACCCAGAACGGGTTCCTCTACCTCGGGGTGACCGCGATCCTCTTCTGGGTGGCCCCCCCGCTCGGCCTCTGCTTCCTCGCCGGCGCGCTCCTGACGGTCTGGATCAGCGTCCGGACGGCCGCCCTCGTGGCCGGCATCGCCCGGAAACAGCGCCGCAAGGAAGGGGCCTACGCCGTCGTGGTCCATCAGGCCATGGAGCACGGCACCCTCCCCCAGGGGGGGGATGAGATCAACCGGTCCAGCGCGAGAAAGGACGTGACCCTGACGAAGGTCATCGGCGGATCGTCCCTGCTCGTCCACGGGGCGCTGGCCGCGACGGTCGGATTGGGCCTCTGGGTGGGGATCCGGGACGTGAAGGCGGGAACCCTCGCCCCGGAGGACCTCTTCCTTTTCATCGCCTACGTCCTGACGGTCCACCGCCGCCTGGTCCAGGTCGGCCGCCAGATGGCCCTCAGCGGGAAGGTCCTCGCGTGCGTGAACCGCGTCGGCGAACTGCTCGCGGAGGGGGCCGAAAGCGCCCCGGCGAGGGGCGTCGTCCCGCTGGGGTCCGGCCTGCGCCTGGACCGCGTCCGGCTGGCGTCCGTCCATGGCGGCGCGTCGAGGATCCGGGAACTCTCCGTGGCGTTCGCCCCCGGCTCGAAAACGGCCGTCCTCGGGGGGCCCGGCGAAGGGAAGTCCAGCCTCCTCCGGCTCCTCGCCGGCGCGGAGAGGCCCGACGCCGGGACGATCGCGTGGGACGGCCGGCCGGTCCCGGAAGCGGTCCTGATGTCCCGCGTGGGGTACCTGCCTCAGGTCCCCATCTTCTCGCGGATCTCCGTGCGGCGCATGCTCGGCCTGCCGGGCCCCGGGGAGCCGGCGCCCGAACAGATGGGCCTCTTGAAAAGGATCGGGGCCTGGAAGGTCATCCGGAGACTGCCGGACAAATGGAACGAGAAGGTCGGCTCTCCGGACCTCTCGCCGAACGAGGCGCGGGCCCTGGTCCTGGGATCCGTGCTCCTCGGCGAAGCCCCCGTCTGGATCCTGGACGTTCCCCTGGACGGGATCAACCGGGCCCGGGCGCGGCGGCGCCTGGACGCGATCCTGGCGCGGGCGGAAGGGCGCGCCCTGGTCGTCGGCGGGATCCGCGCCTCCGACTGCGGGCGGTTCGACCGCGTCCTTCTCCTGCGGCGGGGCCGCATCGAGTTCGACGGGACTCCCGCCGATTTCCGGGCGCGGAAGGACCGGCCCGCACCGCCCCCGGCTACGGAGGCGTGAAGCCGGATGGGGATTTTTCCGTGGTAACCTTTCCCTTTTCCCTACCCTAGAAGAGAGATGGCAGTGAGGCTCAAGGCGGCCGACCTGGTCCGGGTGTTCCTCGAGCACCGGGACGGCCTGTTCGGGTTCCTCCTCGCGCTGACCCACGACCGCGAGGCGGCCGAGGATGTTTTCCAGGAGGTCGGGCTGGCGGTCGTGGAGGAGGCGAACCGCGGGACCGCGGTGGAGCGGTTCCTCCCCTGGGTCCACGAGCTGGCCCGGCGCCGCGCGGCCGAACATTTCCGCAAGAGGGCCCGGCGGAACGCGGTCGAGCGGTCCGAATCCCTGGACGACGTCGTGGCGCAGGCCTTCGAGGAGAACGCGGGCAACCCCAAGGCGTTCCTCGACCGCCAGGGATACCTTTCCGAATGCATGGAGGAACTCCCTCCGACCCAGCGCGAGATGATCGAGAGGCGCTACCGCGACCGGTCCTCCGTGCGGGACATCGCCGCGTCCCTGTCCTGGACGGGCGGGGCGGTCAAGGTGGCGCTCTGGAAGGTCCGCCGGCGCCTGGCGGACTGCGTGGACGGGAAGATGGGATCGCGGGGGGACGAGTGAGATGAGGCCCGCGCGGTTCGACGAGCTCCTGGGGCTCTGGCAGGACGGGGAGGCCTCCGCCGGGGACCTGCGGGAGCTGGAGGCCTTGCTGAGGAGCGACCCGCTCAACCGGCGGGCCCTGGTCGAATCCGTCCTCGTCGAGGTGAACCTCTTCAAGAATTTCGCCGGGTCCGCGGCGGAGGGCCGGGGCGCAAGGGTCCGGAAGTCGCGGGCGATCGAGGCCCTGGCGGCGATCCTCATCATGGGCGTCTCGATCCTGGCGGTGGGGTATCTCCTCCTGCGTCCCGAGGAGCCCTCCCATGTCGTCCTCGCGGGGGAAGTCTGGTCCGGCGGCGCGCCGGCCCGCTCGATCCCCGAGGGGGCGGCCCTCGAAGTCCACGGGGAGGCCCCGGCCGCGCTCAGGCTCAAGGACGGATCCCGCGTCGCCCTCTCGCCCGGGAGCGCGGGGACGATCCGGGGCGGGGGGGATTCGGCGCGCCAGGTCTTCGATCTCGCGCGGGGGACGGGGGCGTTCGACGTCGCGCCCGATCCGAAGGCCTTCCGGGTGGAGACCCCGGCGGGGTCGGTCTCGAGCGAAGGGGGGGCGTTC
>CAYNDR010000325.1:0-2641 GCA_964395295.1 uncultured Planctomycetales bacterium | reverse complement strand
GGAGACGAGGGTCGGGGCGAGGCCGCGGAGGCTCGGGGTGTCGGCGTCGGCCGGGAGCGCCCAGGTGGAATGCGCGGGCGCGCGGCATGTCCTCCGGGCGGATGAAAGCCGGACCTTCGGGCCGCCGCCGGAGCCCGTCCCGGCCGGCCCGCCCAAGTACCGGAAGCTCATCGCCGGGGCGTCCTTCACGCTCGCGGAGGCCGTGGAGAAGGCGCTCGCCCTGGCCCCGGGCGCGGCGGTCCACGCGGCGCTCGAGGAGGACGAGGGGCGGATCCTTTTCACGGTCTCCGTCGTCCGGGAGAAGAAGCTCCGGGAGATCGACCTGGATGCGAAGACGGGGGCCGTGGTCGAGGATGAAACGGAAGGCCTGGATGAGTCCAAGCTCAGGGCGCCGGGGACGCCGCTCGGCGAGTTGATCCGCAAGGCCCTCGATAGGGTCCCCGGCCTCGCCGTGGAGGCGGAGGTCGAGCGCGAGGGCGGCCGGACGCTGGCCGAGGTCAAGGTTGTCGGCGGGGGGAAGCTCTTCGAGGTGACGCTGGACGCCGGGACGGGGAAGATCCTCGGGGTGAGCGACGGCGAGCCGGAAGAAGAGGGCGAGAAACGGTGACCTTCCAGGCGGTCATCCTGGCGGCGGGGAAGGGGAGCCGGCTGGAGACCGTCTCCGGCGGCCGCCCGAAGTGCCTGCTCGACGTCGGCGGGCGGCCCCTGCTGGAGCACCAGCTCGAGGCGTTCTCCGACGCGGGCGTGGGCCCCGTGGTCATGGCGCTGGGCTACCGCGCCGAGGAGATCCTGGCCGCCGCCGGGGCCCGCGTCACGTCCGTCCTCAACGAACGGTGGGAGCAGACCGGCAGTCTCTGCTCGTTCTGGAAGACGCGGGAGGCCGTGCGGGGTCCCGTGGTGGTCGCCAACGGCGACCTCCTGTTCCACCCCGACATCCTGGACCGGCTCCTCGAAGGGGAGTCGAGCGCCATCGCCTACGACTCCACCTCCGGCAACGGGCGGGAGCACATGAAGGTGGCCGTCTCGTCGGGGCGCGTCGTCGACATCGCGAAGGACCTGTCCAAGGACGCCACCGCCGGCGAGAACGTGGGCCTGCTCCGCTTCAACGCCGACGACGCCCGGAGGCTGTTCGCGCATGCCGAGGCCCTCGTCCGGGACGGGCAGGAGGGGGCGTGGCTGGCGGAGGCCGTCCGGGCGACCGCCGCGGAGGTGCCGATCCGGGGGGTGGACGTCGCGGGCCTCCCGTGGGTCGAGATCGACTTCCCCTATGACCTCGACCGGGCCCGGCGGGAAGTGTGGCCGGAAATCCGCAGGTCCCGGCGGCGGCTCTCCCGCTGGTGGAGGAAGGCCCGATGGGCGGCCCTGGCCCTGCTCGGCCTCGGCCTCCTCTCCGCGGGGTGGTACTTCGCGACGCCGAAGGTGGAATGGGATTCCATCCCTCTCAAGGGAGGGAAGAAGGTCCGGCTGGCCATCCAGGAATCCTCGCAGAAATGGTGGCTCCTGCAGGACGGCCGCGTGGTGAAGGCCGCCGCCGAGGGGCCCGAACCCGTGAGGATCGAGTGCAGGCCCCTGTTCCCCGCGGGCGTCCAGGGCGGGGCGCAGGTGGTGCTCGATATCGCCCTGGACGGCGGATTCCCGGAAAGCCGCTCGTTCCACGCCGCGCCGGATCCGGGCCTGACTTTCGGCGAGGGCCGCGCGGTCGGGACCCGGAACCGGATCGAGTTCGACCTGCCCCCGGGGTCCCATGTCGTCCGGATCCGGCTGGGGGCCGGGGACATCCGGGAATGTCTCGTGCGCGTGCGCCAGCCCCAGCGCATTGAATGAACGTGATCTGAAGGCGTTGGATTGAAGGAAGGGATCGTCATGATGAAGCGCGCCTCGTGGCTCGTGACGGGGATCGTGTTCGCCGCCTTGGGGCAGGTCCGGTGCGCCGGACAGACCGCGCCTCAGGAGGCCCCGCGGGCGCCGGCCCCGCCGAAGGCCGCGCCGGCGCCGTCTTCGCCCTGGAAGGACATGGCGCTCCCGCCCGCGGCGAAGACCGTCCGCATCAAGAGCGGCGCCGAGGAGAACGTCTACGCCCTGGTGACCGCCTCCTCTCCCCTGGACCTCAAGGTGCAGGGTCCGTGCCGTCTGCGGGTGAAGGTCCGCCTGCAGATCAAGAAGGGGGCGAAGCTCCCCGTCGCGTACACGGTCGCCGCCTCGGTGGACGGCCAGGCGGCGAGGAGCCGCGCGTTCAAGGGGAGCCCGAGCATGAAGGCGGCCTTCGTCGGCGCCGGGGCGGACCTCGTGCCGGGGGGATCGGAGAACGTCGACCTGGACATCCCGGCGGGGGAGCACGCGGTAAAGGTGGCCCTGCCCGAGAAGGACCCGCAGACGATCTGCGTCCGCCACCTGACGGAGCCGCCTCGCGCGGCGACCGCAACGCCCGCGAACGCCCCGAAGGAGCAGAAGCCCCCGGCGCCAGTGCCGGCGCCGCCGCAAGCCGCGCCGGCGCCCGCGCCGCCGAAGGCCGCGCCGACGCCGGCTTCGCCCTGGAAGGACATGGCGTTGCCGGCCCCGGCGAAGACCGTCCGGATCAAGAGCGGGGCCGAGGAGAACGTCTACGCCCTGGTGACCGCCTCCTCTCCCCTGGACCTCAAGG
>CAYNDR010000324.1:6558-7502 GCA_964395295.1 uncultured Planctomycetales bacterium | reverse complement strand
CAAGCTCCGGATCGACGAGGCCCGCATCGGCGGGCTCGTCTCCGCCTTCGGCTTCACTTTGATCCCCGTCATCCTCACGGCGGGTATCGTCAGCGACCTCGCGGGACGCCAGCCCGTGATCATCGGCGGTTCCCTCCTGTTCACCGCCAGCCTCGTCCTCTTCTCGCAGGCGACGGCGTACTGGATGGTCCTCGCGGCGGTCCTGCTGCTCAGCGCGGGATGGGGGACGCTGATCAATGTGGTCAATCCGCTCTCGATCGTGGCCTTCGGCGGGAGCCAGGCGTACGCCATCAACCTGGGGTGCTTCATCTTCGGCATCGGCTCGTTCGTCACGCCGCTGGGCGTGGCGTTCCTCGTGCGGCGGCTCGGGCTGCGCGGCTCGATGCTCCTGCTGAGCGCGTCGGGGATGGCGATGGCCGTTCTCGCATGCGCGGCGGCGTTCCCCCCTGTCGCCCTGCAGCAGTCGTCGGAAGCGGCCGCCGCCCCCGGTCTCGGCACGCTGCTGGGTGACACGGTCATGTGGCTCTGCGCGCTCGCCCTTTTCTTCTACATGCCCGCCGAGGCCACGATGTCCGCGTGGGCAACGACGTACGTGACGGACAAAGGGATGAAAGAAGGCCCGGCCTCGGCGCTCCTCTCCGGCTTCTGGCTTGCCTACACGGCCGCGCGCCTTGTCGCCGCCCTCGCCATGCCGAAGGGGAGCGAGACGACGATGGTCCTCGTCCTCTCCCTCGCGTCCCTCGGGGTCTGGGGCGGGGTCGTGCTGTGCCGCGGGCGGAGGCTGGCCGCGTCGCTGGTGATCGCCCTGGCTCTGGTTTTCGGGCCCATCTATCCCACGGTGCTGGCCGTCCTGCTGGGGCACTTCCCCGCCCCCCTGCACGGCCGCGCCATCGGCCTGTTCTTCACCCTTGGCGGGCTGGGCTGCACGGCGCTTCCCATGCTCA
>CAYNDR010000324.1:5987-6548 GCA_964395295.1 uncultured Planctomycetales bacterium | reverse complement strand
CCTATGCCCGGAAGACGATCGTCCAGCGCGGCTTCCTCCTCGCCGCCGCCTCCGCCGCGGGTCTGTGCGTGGTCGCCCTGCTGCTCGTGATGAGTTCTTGATCGCCCGAAGGGGCCTCCGAATCCGATCGCGGGCGGGATGGGCTCCCCCAAAGAGCGCGGTGCCGAAGGTGGGAGGGGGGTGTACTTCAATAGCATGGGAAGCCGCCGGTTTCCAATGGCTCGCGGGCGATCTCCCTGATAGAATCCGCTGGAGGCACCGTCCATGCGTGAAGGGCCGCCCGCGATCCTGGCGGCGGCGGGGGTCCCCCGCGGCCGCCGGCTCGCCTTCGCCGGCCTGGCCTTGGCCGCCGCGGCGGGGATCTGGCTTCCCTCCGTGCACCTCATCTTCCGCGTCCACCCGCGCGAGTACACGGCCGCCGGGATCGTTCCGCCCATGGCCCGCGCCCTCGCGGCCCGCCACATCGAGATGTGGACGCGGCCCGAACTGCGGGACAATGAGCTCGGCCGCATGCGCGCCCGCAACGCCGAGCGGGATTTCAGGGGCCGCACCTTCCTCGCC
>CAYNDR010000324.1:928-5977 GCA_964395295.1 uncultured Planctomycetales bacterium | reverse complement strand
GGAACATCGCCATCATCGCTCACGTGGACCATGGCAAAACTACCCTGGTGGATGCCATGCTCAAGCAGAGCCATATCTTCCGCGAGAACCAGCAGGTTGGCGAGCTCATCATGGACAGGAACGAGCTGGAGCGGGAGAAGGGCATGTTCTTCTTCCTGATGCCCTACGCCCGGCCGAACCCGTTCAAGGCCCAGCCCCCGCGCAGCCTCTTCCTGGACGGCGAGATCGCCCTCATGCTCGGGGCCCGGCGCCTGTTGCGGGAGCGCGAGGACTACAAGCCCCCCTTCGCTGATCGCATACGGATGGTCGAGGAGTCGATGGCCCGCGGGCCCGTCCTCTGCGCCGAGAGCTACCCCGACGAGTGCTGGATGTTCTGCAACGCGGTGGCGCTCGCGGCGCTCAGGATGGCCGACGCCCTCGACGGATCGGACCACGCAGGCTTCTTCTCGCGGTGGCTCGCGACCGCGCGGGCCCGCCTGGTGGACTCCAAGACGGGCCTCCTGGTCTCGAGCTTCACGTGCCGCGGCTCCGTGCTGGACGGGCCGGAGGGTTCCAGCATCTTCATGGCGGCGCACGGCCTCCAGCTGGTGGACGAGGACTTCGCGCGCGACCAGTACGCGCGGGCGCGGCGAGAGCTGGGACGGACAGTCCTGGGATTCGGCTACGCTCGGGAATGGCCAGCCTCGTGGACCGGCCCGCGGGACGTGGACTCCGGGCCGATCATCCCAGTGCTGGAGGTGAGTGCCGGATCGAGCGGGCTGGCGTTCCTGGGGGCGAGCGCCTTCGGGGACGAGGCCTTCCTGGGGCAGCTCCTGACCACGCTGGACTTCGCGGGATTTCCCCGGACCCGGGGCGGCGCCCTGAAATACTGCGCCAGCAACCAGGTGGGCGATGCCGTGCTCCTCTACGGCGCCGTGCAGGGTCCTCTGTGGAGGAAGATCCGGGAGGGGGCGCGCCGTGGCCGCTGAACGGGCGGGCTGGAGGGCGTGGCTGAAGGCGCCCTTGTTTTCCCCCCTGGGACTGCTCCTGCGGGCGGCGGGGATCACGGTCGTCTTCGCGTTCTTCGAGGCCTTCGGATTGCGGGAATACACTACGATCCTCTGCGGGTCGGCACCCACAGGGGGCCCGGGGGACGGCCTCGCGGCGATCTTCGCGCTGGCCTATATCCTTTTCTGGTTCCTGTTCGTCCTGGGGGTCCCCGTCCTGACCCTGGGGGCGGGGTTCCAAGTCCTCTTGCTGATGCTGGGCCACAGGGAGCCGCCGCCCCCAAACGAAAAGGAGGCCCCCGTTTCATGAGCTTCACAGGACTCCGATCGCGCCCATGAGGGGCTCCGACCGGCACCCTGGGGACGCATAATAGAGAGGACGACCATCCATTCGGTCTTCGGTCGCCATACCGCCTTGCCTCATCGATCCGAAGCCGTTCCCATACGTCGGCTTCTGTTTCTGCGCGGCGGGGACCGGTCGGGCCTATTATACGATCGATCCTCTGGGGGTGTGCGGCCATGCAACCACACGCCGACGGTGATCGGGAACCTCTTCGAGGCGACATTGCGGGAGATCTCGCGGTCGCCGAAGCTGGCGGAGTTCATGGGGGCCCGGCCGAAATTCTGCGCGGGATGCCGATTGGAGAAGGAGTGCCAGGGCGGATGCAAGGCGGCGGCATGCACGGGCTCGATCCAGGCTTGCGAGCCCTTCCTGGAGTCGAATAGAGCGCGTGCCACAAAGTTGATTCCCTGACGGCAGTCTTCCGTCGGGGCAAGGCCCTGAGGTCCTCCATAGGGGAATGGAAAATCGGGCAATCCGGCCTTTCCGGCGCCGCGCCGCCCCCGGCCGTTCGCGCGGGCCTCACCGATCGGCCTTCGCCTCGTAGACGCCATGCACGTCGTCGATCCACAACTCGCCCTTCAGGCCGCCCTCGGCAAAGCCGTCCCGGACCAGGTGGATGCCGAATCCCTTCGCGGGGGCGTGGAACTTGCCGTCGTTCGCGCCGCCCCAGTGCTCCGCGCCGGAGAAGCCCGCGAACCTGATCACGAGCTCCTGCCAGTCGGACGAGGGGGCGATCGCATACTTCCTCTGAAGGCACTGGGAGCTGGCGTCTCCCACGCGCACCATGTATCGATTGGCGGTGCCCGTCTTCGCCCAGAAGCGCACTTCCTTCAACTGCCCGTCGGGCCGGGTCGGGAGGTTCTTCCAGATGCCGACATAGGCGCCCCCGCCCGTGAAGTCCCCATCGAGGCGGCCGGCGCCCTTGCCGTCGCGCCCCGCCGACGGCTCGACCGTGAAGGACCCCTTGGCTCCCGGGAATTCCCCGCCATTCGTGAACGCCCAGCCCTTCGCGTCCCGCTCGAAGTCGTCCAAGACCGCCGCGGGCGGCGGAGGATCGGGCACCGTCGCGAGGAAACTCTCGAAATCGGCCATGAGGCTCGGGACGCCCCATCGTCTTGCCTGATCCGTCAGGACGTCCAGCTCCGCCCGGTTCCCCTTCGACTTGGCCTCCCGGGCCTTCTCCTTCAGCGCCTCGAAGGCCCGCGCCATGCGGTCGCGGACGTCGCGCTCGCGTTCCTCGACCACGAACCTCCATGCGGCTCCGGCCGTCTGCGGCTTGGCCTCCTCAACGAGACGAAGCGCGCCCGCGAAGTCCTCGCGGCCCAGCGGATCCGCGATCCGGGCGTCGAGCGCGGCCCCGGCGCGCTTGGCGGCCTCGCGCTGGCGTTCGCGGACGGCCGCCATGGCCTTCCGGGCCGCCTCCCCGGCCTCCCCCTTGTCATCCTTGAAGGCCGCCTCTTCGAACGCGCGAAGCTGGCCTTCCAGGTCCTCCGGGTGATCCTGGGCGAACCGCCGGGCCTTCCGGAGCGCCATCGGCCCCGGGGTTTCGGCCTTCGGGACGTCCACGGACGGCGGCTCCGCCGGCGGCGCGACGGCGCCGGCAGGAACCTTTTTGGACCTTCCCCCCGCCGCAAGGACCACCAGCAGGATCAGCAGGATCCCGGCGGCCGCGCCGGCCGCGATCATCCAGGGCCGGACGGCGGGGGAAGCCGCGGGACGGGAGAGCGGCATCGCCCGCGACGATTCCCGCAAGGGCGGTTTGACGGGAGCCGCGTGCTTTTCCTGCCTGCCGACCTGGGCCTGCAGGCGTTGCGCCTGGCCGGGAGAAAGCGACCGGAGGACCTCCTGGACGCATGAGGAACAGCAGACCAGGTCGTCGATCCGATAGGCCTTTCCCGCCTCGAATTGCGCCTCGCGGAGCTGGTTCGAACAGCGACAGCAATAGTAGATGGCCTGCCCCATCGCAACCCTCGGCTGAACGCGCCCCTCCGCCCGCCGGCGTCTACCGGACCAGCGCCGCCCGGACGCCCTCGATCGTCCGGCGCAGGAACTCCTCGTTCAGGTCGGAGACCGGCGCCTCCGTCTCCAGGATCCGCCGGGGGATCCTCAACCCCTCGAACGAGAATCCCTCCCTCAGCTTGAATTTTATCTTCTCCTGGAGGACCTCCCGGCCGAACGACCCGAGGCGCGCCGGGTCGACATTGAAGCCGGCGATCCGGAGGGCCTCGCGCACCACGTCCGGCTTGTAGATCTCCCGGGCGAAGAAGCAGACGACGAGGGCGGACAGGACCTGGCGCCAGCTTCCCTCCTCGACCAGGGCCCCGGCGACGGCCTCGGGGGTCGTTTGGCCGCCCTCCGCCAGCCGCTTCTGGTCCAGGCTGTAGCCGGCGTTGTCGAGGTGGCTGTGCCGGGCCCCGATGAGGGCCCCCGCGTGGGCGGCCGGGCCCGTGTGGTACCCCGGCATCTCGTTCCCGCCGAAGGCCAGGGCGAAGTCCGCCCCGCCGTAGGCCGCCGCCGCGTGCTCCACCCCGCGCGCCAGCGCCGCGTAGAACGGCGTGGGCTGATCCACGATCCGGCCGATCGCCTCGGCGTAGGACCGGTCGTCCCCCCAGGCGAGCTTGAGCCCCCCGGTCTCCCGCTCCGAGATCAGGCCCCGCTCCATGCCGCCGTCGGAGCGGACGCCGATGCAGGAGGCGGAGAGCCCCGGCTCGTTCGCCCTCCGCGAGCAGGCGAACATGCAGAGCTGGCACCCCACGCACTGCTCCGCGTCGATCACCGCCAGGCGCTTCATCCTCGGCCTCCTCTCGGCGCATGAGGATTATAGCGTCAACGGCCCCCGGGGACACGAAAGCCGTCACCCCCCAGCAACTGTTAACTCCGTCGCGACTCGACAGGGTTAGCAGTTAGGCCTCGGCCAGGCGGTCGCCCCGGATGCCCAGCGTGACCTCCGAGAAGGGGATGTCCTTCCCCGACCGCTCGATCGCGGTCCGGACGATCTCGACCAGGCCGAAACAGCACGGCACCTCCATGTGGACGCAGGCGACCGAGCGGATGCCGTTGTCCCCGAAGAGCCCCGCGAGCTTCTGGACGTAGAAGTCGCTGTCGTCGAGCTTCGGGCACCCGATCAGGAGCACCTTGCCCCGGAGGAAGTCTTCGTGGAAGTTGGCATAGGCGAAGGGCGCGCAGTCCGCGGCGATGACGAGGTCCGCCCCCTTGAGGTACGGGGCCCGCGCCGGGACGAGCGCTATCTGGACCGGCCAGTTCCTCAGCCGCGATGGCGCGCGGCCCGGGGCCTCCCCCTCCGCGGCGCCGCCGAGGTCCATCGCCCGTGATCCCGGGCACCCGCACGGCTCCCGGCGCGGCCCTTCGGGCACGGCGATGCCATGCTCGCGCAGGTACACCCTGGCCTGCTCCAGGTACTCCGCCGCCCCGTGGTCCTCCAGATGCTTGAGGTGCGCGAGGATCGTGTTCGGGCCGGCCTTCACGATGTTCTCCATGACCTTCTTCTCGTCGTAGGGCTCGGCCTCGCGCTCCTCGATCCGCATCGCGCCCTCGGGGCAGTGCCCCACGCAGGCCCCCAGCCCGTCGCAGAAGAGGTCGCTCACCAGGCGCGCCTTCCCGTCGATTATCTGAATGGCGCCCTCGGGGCAATTGGGGATACATAATCCGCAGCCGTTACATTTATCGGCATCTATCTCAAGATGAAACAGGGCTTTGCAG
>CAYNDR010000324.1:0-918 GCA_964395295.1 uncultured Planctomycetales bacterium | reverse complement strand
AGGCGCTTGGCCACCAGTCCCTCCACGTCGCCCAGGAGTCCGCCCAGGATGCAGTCCCCGCACCGCGTCGACCGGCCGAACAGGCACCGCGTGGTGCGGAGGGGGCCTTCCACGGCCTCGTAGACGTCCTTGAGCGTGATCCGGGCCGCGGGCCTCCCCAGCGCGTAGCCGCCGCCGGGGCCCCTCGTCCCCCGGACGAGCCCGGCCCTCTCGAGCCGCCCCAGGACCTTGGCCAGGTGCGCCCCCGAGACGCAGGTCCCCCGGGCGATCTCGCGCGCGGCCACCCGCCGGGCCCCGCCCCGCGCCAGGTAGGCCATGGCGTGCAGGCCCAGCGTGGCGGCGTCGGAGACGCGGATCAGGCTCGACACGCGGCCTCCTATTAATCTATTCCGGTACTACAATACCATAATAGGAGCCCGACGACAAGGCAAATCCGGTCCGGGCGTAATAGGGGAAGGACAACGGGCGTCCGCGAGTCATGCTCTTCATCGCGTTTGCCGGATTCCTGGGGAGGCCGCCCGGGACCATCGCCTGCCGGCTCTGCGGGGCGCGCATCGCCTCGGAGGACGACCTCATGCAGGTGCTGGGGCGGCCCGTCCAGGCCGCGTACGTCAATCCCCTCGGCCTGGCCTGCGAGATCGTCACGCTCGGCAGGGCGACGAACATCGCGGGGGCCGACGTCTCCACCGGGGAGCACACGTGGTTCGAGGGATACGCCTGGCGCCCCGTGGCCTGCGCCTCGTGCGGCCAGCACCTCGGGTGGCGCTACGAGGCCTCAAGCCCGCATCTCGCGCCTCAGGCGTTCTTCGGCCTCCTGGTCGGGACGGTCACTCGACCCGGCGACCCCGGCCGGGACATGTGATCTCAGCGCGGCCGAGCCGCAACCAAAAGGGTTGTTGCGGCGGTTGCCGCGCATTG
>CAYNDR010000323.1:0-7542 GCA_964395295.1 uncultured Planctomycetales bacterium | reverse complement strand
AAGGAGGGCCTGACGGGCCTAACGTTGTTTCCTGTCCGTTTTCTATCCGAACCCCTGCCAGTTCCAATGGGCCAGAACTTCAGCGGCCAACGCAAGGGCGGTTGTCCGCAAGTCCTCCGAAGGCTGGACAGGCTGTCTGACGTCGCTCATGGTCGTCTTCCCTTTGTTCGGTCCGCCGACAGCGTAACAGCAACCACCGACACCTACGAAGACCGAGGAGGACCGGAGAGGACCGGGGAAGACGGCCTCACTGAGTATACTGATTGGAGAAGGAGGGACAGGGGGGCGGGTAACCCGCCCCCCCGTGGCGCTCAAGCCTTCGGATGCCGCAGTTCGTGGATGAGTGCGACGAGAGCCGCGACAACCTGGGCGAGAGCGCCAATCCAGGTCGCAACGTTCACGAGATCAGATCCCTCCTTCCTAGGCCGGCGGGCCCGACCGTGCCAGCGGTCGGGCCCGCTTGTGCCACCCCTAGCGTACTCCGCCCCACTGTCAGGCAGCGGCGCCCTGCATCACCGTAGCACATTGAGTAACACACACTTCTGGCTTCAAGAATCGGGTGCGACCAGTCAGTCAGCTAGTCAACTGACCGTAGCGCCACAACCTCAAGGGTCCAACTCCTCGGGTACTTCGAAACCAGGATGTCCGAGGCGTGCAGCCGTGCAGCCGTGCTCACGCACGGCTGCACGCCCGGCCCCTCGGGTGCCGACGGTCGCGCCCGAACCCCCGGCTGCACGTTCGCCCCGCCGGCCCCTCGGGTGCCGGCACCGCCGAACGCCTGCCCGAAGGCGTAGCCGGGCGAAGCCTCGGCCGCCCGGTTGCGTGCTCAAGCATCCCTCCGTCCGTGCCGAGATGGGGATGGGTGACCGGACGGCCGGGAGGCCGGGAGGAAGCACCGATGGCTGATCGCACGCGATGCGGCTTCGACGTGGACGAGGAGTTGGGACGCCGGTTCAGGGCGGCGTGCGCCCTGCGCGGTCGCGCTCAGCGCGAGGTCCTCGAGGAACTCGTCCAAGGCTACGCCGCCGAGGTCCTCGGCGAACCGGCGGCGAAGCGGCCGGCAGCGGAGCGCCGGCGTCGGACGCCGCCGGCGACGCCCACCGCTGATGAGGTCGTGGACGGGATGTCCACGGACCAGCTCCGCCACCTGGTCGAGGAACTCGTGGGCTCCGGCGTCGCCGGTCGCGAGATCGAGCGCCGCGCAGGCCTCGGCGCCGTGGCCGTCTCCAGATTCCTCACACAGGGCAAGGGGAACACCGGCACCCGCCGCCGGATCCAGGCCGCGGCCGTGGCGATCGCCGCCGAGCGGGAAGCGGCGGCGGCGAACGGCGAGACGGTGGCGACGGAGCCGGCGGGAATCGGAGCCTAGGCAACGGGCTGCGCAGCAGCCTGAGATGCGGTCTTGTCTGCACCGTCGGGCCTTGGCGTTGGCGCCGGTCCCGCGGGCGCGGCCGCCTTGCGCTGCGCTCGGCGGCTCGTGAGAAGGGGCGTCTCGACGCCCCGGATGACCCTGCCGGTGTTGTCTACGGCGGCGACCTCATGGCCTTCCTCGACACGCTCCAACGCCCACCAAAGCAAGGCGAGCGCATCACGAACGATCTCGGAAGTCGCGTACCCCTTCTCCTGCAGATCGGCGAACAAATCGTGGTAGCCGCCGAAGAGCTTCACCTGAATGATCTTCTGCCGCTTCTCCATGTTCGTCGTTCGCCTTCTCTTCATCTCTTCTCAAGCGCGGGATCATAACAGACTTTCAAGGCCTTTCAAGGCCTTTCAAGACATTAACAATGTTCTTATACACGTTTTTCAATCTTTTATCATTCCCATGTCATGTAAAAATCATTGCTTCGACCCGGTATGGGAGGGATCCTGGGCGTCCGAATGGGACGGCGAGGGACGGCGAGGATGCATATGGACCATGAGGATGCCGTTCGGACGTTCCAGGAGAAGTACCCGGGCTCTGACGTGATCGCTACCGAGATCAGGAGACGTGAGGCGCTCCTCACCGTGCCCCCTTTCCTGACCCTCGGCTTCAGTTCCGGAACGGTCGCGATCCTCCTCCTCGAACCGTTCCTCGGCGCGGCTTCCCCCCTGCTCCGATTCGCTCTCTTGGCGTTCGCCGCGACGGTCGCATTCGTCGTCTGGGGGGCGGTCTGGCTCTACGCCCGCTCGCGAAGTGAAGACCGCCTCGCGGCTATCGAAGGCAAGCTCGAACGGATCCTGGGGCTCATGGAAGGCAAGTCGAGGGACGCATGATGGGGCAGGAGTGGATTCAGTTCGGCATGGCCGCTGGGTTCCTCGCTCTCCTTTGGGTCCTCGGCATCCGCTGGGGCCGCCGCCCATCGTCCACGTACGACGAGCGGCGCTTCTCGGTTTCCTGCTTGAGGAGGCGGCCGAGTTCAGCGCGGAGCTCCCGCTCACCGGCCTAGCCTCCCCTCACGGACAGAGTGACCGAGCGGCCGAACCCCGGACGGAATGACCACCCGGCCGACCCGGACCGCTGGTCCTGCGACCAACCGGAATGACCGGCCAGAGTGTCCGCAGTCCGCAAGGACCCGGCCAGAGTGTCCACCCGGAGGGCGACGGGGCGTCGCCGGTCACTCTGCCCAGCCGCGCGATAGGGGACGTCACGTCCCCTGAGCGATTCGCCGGCCTCCGGCCGGACATCCTGTCCGGTCATTCCCTGCCTTAACGAAACCGAGGAGCGCCCCCAGGCGCTCCGAGGCCAATCCGCGCTGAGCGGGCGCCCCCAGGCGCCCCGAAGCGCACCGCCTGCCGCCCGTCGCAAGGAGGACCGCAGGTCCGACGCCCGCGCCCCCCCTGGAGACGAGCGGCCGAAGGCCGGCCCCGAAGGGGCCAAGGCGGGGCAGCGAGGCGTAGCCGAGCGTCCCGCCGCAGCCGTATCCAGGGGGGTCGCGGGCGAAGACCGCGACGGGCGGCGGGGAGGCTCGGACGCCGAGGCCCCGAAGGGGCCCGGCGGCTGAGGGGCGGAGCGCCGGCGCGTCCAGCGACGGACGGAGCCCTGGAACCGGCCGAAGGCCGGTGGATCTGGGTACAGGCGCGCCTTGCGCGCCGAGGGCGAAGCCCTGGAGCCGGCCTCCGGCCGGCGGTCTCCCGCTGCAAGGCCGCGAAGCGGCCTGTTGCGGGATCCTGATGCATGTACCTGTTCCATACCGTTCCCCAGTGTCATGCATCAGGTGCTAGCATCAGGTGCCCCCCGGTCCTTGCGGACGGCACCACCACGGCAAGGCGACGGGCAAGGACCGGACAGAGTGTCCGCTCTCCGGGAGCGGCGATGCCGCCGCGCGGCAGGAAGTGGACGACGCCCGGTGCGGCGTGGTAGACTAGGGGACGTGACTTCCCAGAGGGGAGCAAGGGACACGATGGCCAGATGCAAGCGCGCGGGCGTCCTCCTCCGGGACGCCGCTCCCCAGGCGGCACTCCGCGCCGCCCGACGGGTCCAGCTCCTCGCCTGGCTGCATGACGAGGTGTGGTCCACCTGCGACATCTTGCGCCAGGCGATGGGCTTCGCCTCCCGCCAGGGCGCCGAGCGCCTCCTCCACGCCTTCCAGCGCGAGGGCCTCATCGTGCGCCACCCGGTCCCCCTCACCGGCAAGGCCTAGTTGTCCATCTAGGGCATCACCGCCCACGGCCGCGGCCTCGCCCCCACCCTCCCGCACGAACTCGCCCGCCTCTGCTCTGCGGCTGCGACCACCCCCGCCGAGCTCCCCACCATCGCGGACCAGATCGAAGCCCTCCTGGCGGACTTCCCCCGGCGCTTCGGAGACGTGGACTCCGAGCGGTTCACGGAGCGCGTCTCCGCCTTCGAGGCGTCCAGGCTCAAGCCCACGACCATCCGGCATCACCTGGACGTGCAGGGCCTCCGG
Organism: uncultured Planctomycetales bacterium; assembly: GCA_964395295.1. Classification (GTDB taxonomy): domain Bacteria; phylum Planctomycetota; class MHYJ01; order MHYJ01; family JACPRB01; genus CAYNDR01. The sequence continues at coordinate 3,658 of CAYNDR010000323.1, read as the reverse complement.
CTCCGCGCCCTCGCCGCCGGCTGGCGCGAGTGGCTCGGACGGCGCGTCCTCGACGTCGCCGAGCTCGGCCTCAAGCGCGCTCCCGACGCCCTGGTCACCTCCCCCCGCGGCCGGTGCTGCGCCGTCGAGGTCGAGCGGCTCGTGAAGGCGCCCAAGCAGTACGTGACGATCCTCCGGGGCTACCTGCGATCCATTGAGGCCGGACACCTCCACGCCGTCCACTGGGTCACGCCGCACCCCGGGCCCCTCAAGGCGCTCCTCGACAGCATTGAAGGGCTCCCCGACCACACCGGCATGGTGCGTCGGCTCACCGCCGAACAGCGGGCACGCTTCCCCGTCTTCGCGGTGAAGGAATGGCCTCCGGCCTGAGAGGGACAAGATGACCAAGCAACGGGAGGCCACGGTGGGGTGCGAGCTCGTGCAGCTCATGACCGCTCTCGGGTGGACGGTCATGGATGCCAGTCGCGTCCTCGGGGTCACCGACCGGCAGATCAAGCGCTGGCGCGCGGGCGAGGTCATGCCGCCCGAGGGCCTCGAGGCCCAGGTCCTCGGCGCGCTCGCGCCGGCCTTCGGCGCCGACGAACGGGCAGCCCGCTACCGGGTCCTCGGCCGGCAGCTCCTCGAGCAGGGCCTCGGGGCTCTGCTCGCCCGGCTGGTCGAGCTCGAAGCCCGCGAGGCGGCACGCGACCCGGAGTCGCCTTACGGCTACCGGCGTCTCGGCGATCCCGTGGACGTGCGGCCCCTCGCCGTCCAGCGCGTCCGCCGGGTCCTTGCGGACCTCCGCGGGACGCGCTACACCCTGGCGGACCTCTACCAGCGCTCCGGGCGGCCCGCGTTCTTCCGCCAGGCCGTCGAGGTCCTCCAGGCCGAGGGTGCCCTCCGGGTCGAGGGGGCGTGGGGGCCCGAGGCCGTCGCGGTCCTCACACGACGGCCCCGTTGCCCGGAGATCCCTCCCCCCGCATGATGGTTCCGGGAGGCTCGGTGTGCCGTCCGCAAGGACTTCCGCGACCGAAAGGCCGCGGCCCCATTGAAGGTCGAGGTTGTGGTTGCCGGCGACGCCGGCGACGATCCTTTCCGCGGCCGAGGCCGCGGCCCCATTGAAGCCGGGGAAGAGGATGTGGGAGCCTACGAGCCCCGCGACCTTTCCGCGGCTGCGGCGCCTCGCCCCCCCGGCGCCTCCGGCGCCGCCCCCCCTTCCGGGGGGGCCGAAACCCGCGCCGAGGGGGGGCGGTGCGCCTGCGGGCTTGATCCACGCTCCCGGGTCCCGGGCCGGCTCCTGGCCTGGCTCCGTACCGTGGCTGGCTGAAGAAGCACGGGTAGGGGGCTTCCGCCCCCTACACCCCCAGGGCCCCTCCGGGGCCCTCCCCCCTCGCACCGGCCCTCCGGGCCGGCTCGGGCCTTCCCTGCTCGCTGTTCTTGAGGCTCGGTGCGACTCACCGTCAGGTGCGGAGGAGGTGGAAGCGGGCGCGGAAGTGCTTGACCTCGGACTCCTCGACGTCGGCCGGGTCCATGGCCTCGACCAGGTCCGCGCGGACCAGGTGGAGGAGCCCCGCGCGGTTCGCCTCCACGAGGCGCTTCTTGAAGGCGCCGAGGTCCGCCGCCTCCGGGGCGGCCGAGTGGAGCTCCCGGTAGCGGCGCCAGACATGCGCGATGAACACCGTGTCCTCGCCGAACCGCCCGCTTGGCGCGGTCCGGGCCGCCTCAAGGACTTGCGCGGCAAAGCCGTCCAGGCTCCCGCCCTCCGCCTCGGCGCTCGGGGCAGCCGTCCGCAAGGACCCTCGGGAGACGAGGCCGAGCCGGCCGCGGATCGGGTCGAGCATGCAGTCCGCGAGGTCCTCGGGGCTCATGCCCCGCGGGTCGTTCAGCTTGTTGAGGTAAAGCACGTCCTCGCGCTGGAGCTCGCGAAGCGTCTCGTCGAAGAGGGCGCGTGCCGCGCCTCGGATCGCCCCGACCGAGCGGCGGAGTTCCCAGATGGGGACAAAGCCGCTCCCCGCCTCCACGCGCAACTCGAACTCCTGGAGGATCCGGCGGCGGAGCTCCTCCGCCGAGGGCGGCGCCGCCGGCGGGGGCACCTCTTGGTCGTTGTGCGAGCCGTGCGCTAACACCGCCGCCGCGGCGAGGCGGGCGCGGAGTCCGGAGAGCTCCGTCTCGAGGGCCTCGATCCGCTCCCGGAGAGGCTCTCCGGGGTTGGCGGACCGCGCTTCCGCCTCCCGATGGGCGACTTCGGCGAGGACGAGTTGGCGTGCCCACGTCCCGGGCGGTAGCCCGATCCCCTTCGCGGCGGCGTCGAGGCGCGCGCGTTCCTCGACGGTGAACAGGACGTACAGGCGCTCCCCGCGCTTGTCCTCTAGTGCCTTGGTCTTAGCCATGATCCGCTCCGATCTTGCATGGAATGGTGAGGGTCATAGCACCATTCTATCATGATAGAATGCGGATGTCAATGGCGAGCAACCGTCCCTCTCCACCGAGCCGCAGTCTCAAGAGCTCGCGACATGAGGCGATATGACGCGATGTTCGTACCACCGAGCGACGGGGTACTTCTCCTTCGGGCCGTGCCCCGCAATTCGCGAAGGGTTGCTCCCAGCGACTTGGCGTGCTAAATCCTGGGGTAGCCTTGCTTGCTCAAGAGGCAAGGTCTATGCGGGACAAAGGGCTCGGTGTCAGTGATGACATTGAAGGGAATGTCCCGCTCCGGTTGAGTTGGAGCCTCGTTGAGGAGGGGGGGCGGGAAAGCCCGCCCCCCGGGCTCTCAGCGCCTCGGATGCCGCAGTTCGTGGACGACGGCTACGACGACCGCGACAACCTGGGCGAGAGCGCCAATCCAGGTCGCAACGTTCACGAGATCCCTCCTTTCCAGGCTCGGACGGGCCCGGCCGGTGGCACGGCCGGGCTCGTCCCTGCCACTCCTAGCGTACTTGGGTTCCCCACCGTGTCAAGCCATAAGCCTACGTATTGCAATACTATACGTCGGGATACATCGGCCAGATGGCTCGGTTCCCTTCAGAGGTTCTAGTCCCGCCGGCTCGCTTCGTGGAGGGCCCCGGGGTGCAGGGGGCGGAAGCCCCCTGCCCGTGCTTCATGGGCCCCGGGAGCGGCCGGGCTGGGGGAGCGTCCCGATGGTCTCCGGGAGGCGAGCCGGCCCGTAGGGCCGGTGCGAGCGCCGCTGGAGGTCGAGCGGACACCCCCCCCCTCTCCAGCCCTCTCGAGCCCCCCCGGAAGGGGGGGCAGGGCCCCGGAGGGGCCCAGGGGGGCGACAGGGCCGTACGGCGGGCGAGGGGCATGCGGTGCAGAGCGGGCATGGGACGGCATTGGGGCGGCCCGCAGGGCCGCAACTCGAGCGGGGGCGCCGTTAGGTGCCCTGGTCCTTGTTCTTCATGGTCTTAGGGGTCCAGGGGGGCGAAGCCCCCATGGCTCCGAGGGCGGTCAGCCCGCAGGAGTTCTTGAGGGGGGGACCCACGGACCGGAGGGCACGCCTCGAGGCCCGCTCCGGCGGCCCCGTTCCCATCTTCATCGGTTAACGGTTAAGAGAGCGCCACAAGGTCAAGGGCCGCAACGTGTCCCGTGAGGATGCGGTGGCTCGTGACCCGTGCTTTCGGTGGCTCGTGACCCGTGCCCGGTGGCTCGTGACCCGTGCCCCGGTGGCTCGTGACCCGTGCCC